>DATBHU010000073.1:0-7912 GCA_036557265.1 Polyangia bacterium | reverse complement strand
GACGCGCTCTGGGCCGGGCAGTTCATGTCGGCCGAGGACCACGCGCGCGCCGACTATCTGCGCATGTTGATGGCAATCCGCGGCCTCCCGGCGGAGCACAACGACCCGACACATCCCACGCCCCGGTGGCGCGAGGGCGCGGTCGTCAACGAGGCGCTGCTCAAGCTTGCTGAGGACAAAGGCTTCGACTTCACGACTCACCTCCAGTCGTTCAATCGCAAGGTGCTGTTCCTGCGCAGCGAGCTCGACACCGCCACGCCGCTCGAACAACAGCAGGAGCTCGCCTCCAGCTATCCCAGCGCCGACGTCATCACCATCCCCGGCGTCGGCCACGAGCTGATCTGGAACGCCCCGACGGAGTACCTCGCGCACACGCGCGACTACTTCCAGGCCATCGGGTTCGCGGGGGTGTTGCGATGATCCGGGTGGAGAGGATCGCGATGACCACCGCGCTCGCGCTCGGCATGTCGCTGTCGGTGGCGGCGCCGGCGCGGGCGCAGGAGGTGAACCTGGCCCGGCTCGACGAAGGTCCAGCGAACCGGGTCTACGTCCGGACGGGCGCCGAATGGGCGTTCGTCATGGGCGTCGGCTACGCGCGCACCGCCTCCGTGGCGCGCCATCCCATGCTTCTGGTCGGAGAGCTGAGCGCGCCTTGGGTCGCCGCCAATACGTCGGACTACCAGGCCCGCCTCGGCGTGCTCGCGCCGCTCTTCGGCTGGCGCGGCCTCAAGCTCGCGGGCTCGCTGGAGCCGACCCTACGCGGCACTCACAACGATCTCGGCCGCATGACCGCGATCGGCGCCGACGCCGGCCTCACCGGCGGCTACTACGCCCAGGGATGGTTCCTCGCCGGTGAATTCGGCCTCGACTACACGCTGACGACCCACATCGCGCAGTCGCAGCTCTATCGTGACACTGTGTACGAGAACGCCCGCGATGGCTGGTACGTCAACCCCGGCGGCAACTTCCGCCTCGGCGGCCAGGCCGGCCTCTCCTTCTCTCGCTTCGACGTGATCCTGCGCGGCGGCACCCTACGCGACATGAAGGGCAACCTGCCCATGTTCCCGTACTACGCGACGGTTGCGGTCGCCGCCGCCTGGTGACGCACGCGCCGCCGCCGGCGGCGTCATCGACTCGGACTTTTCCACGTGGTCCGCGGCGCCCGGGGGTCGAACCTGCCCGGCGAATGATCGAAGCCCAGGCGCCGCACCGGCCGCTAAGTGAACGACATCGGGCTAGGCGTCCAGCGCGGCCGGTTCGGCGTCGGTGGTGATCCGGTCGCGGAGGCTGACGTAGCGCAGGGTCCGCTCGATGTCGGCGTGGCCGAGGACCTCTTGCAGCCTCCAGGCGGGCGCGCCGCCCAGCGCGGCCAGCGACGCGAACGTGTGGCGGCCGTAGTCGTAGAAGTCGCCCGGCTCGATGCCGGTGGCGCGGAACGCGCGCGCCAGCGCCGCGCGGATCGATTTTTCACCGAGGCAGGTCCCGCGGTACGCGCCCCGCGTCCCGTTCTTCTTCTTGCGGCGCGGGGGAGGGCAGACGAGCGCGTTGTCCATCCTGGGCGTGGGCCGGATGGACGCGAGGTGCGCGGCCAGCGACTGCACGATCGGGACCTTGCGCGGGACGTCGGACCTCGTCGGCTCGGTCTCGCCGGGCCGGACCTGCATCGACACGGTGATCTCGCGGGCCTCGAGGTCGACGTCGCCCCAGGTCAGCGCAACGGCCTCGCCCGGCCGCAGGCCCGCGCGCGCGGACAGCAGGTAGGCGGTCTTGACCGACCCGTCCAGCGCGTCCGCCAGCTTCATGACCTCGTCCCAGCTCTTGAGCCGGGGGCGGTCTGTGTTGTCGTACTCGACGTTCACGAGATTGTTGCTGTCTGTGCCGAAGCGCCGTCCGCCCCGAGCCCCCGCCCACGCGCCTCGTCGACCCGCACACAATAAGGGCGGGGCCAGCAGGGTCAAGATCCGGGAGGCTGCCGATCGGCCTCTGGCGAAAACGTGGAATTTTCTTTTCGACGAAGAGCGCGCCGACCGCATACGATGGACGGCAAGTTGGTCCGGGTTTTGCCTCAGCCACGGCGCCGATGAGCGCGTTCGCGACCTTGGCGTTGTCTCTGCTGGCGGCGGCGCCGGCCGGGGAGACGGCCCCTCTCCCTAACCCTCTCCCCGCTGCGCGGGGCGAGGGGAACGGAGGTGCGCGGGGCGAGGGGACCGGAGGGACCGGAGAAGGCGCTGGCGTCGTGCCGCTGGTGGGGGAGCCGACGGCGCCGCCGGTCGGGCCGCCGCGCGTGGTGGTCTGCCTGCCGAAGGCGAGCGCGCAGCTGGAGCCGCAGGTCGAGCGGGCGTTCGCGTGGGCGTCGCTGCTGACGGTCAGCCCCGACAACGTCGCGCGCCGGTTCCCGCCGTCGCCCGCCAGCCGCGCCGTCGGCGACGACGAGCGCCGCCTCGACGAGCTGGTGCGCGCCGCCGAGGGCGACTTCCTGGCGCTGAAGTTCGACGACGCGACGGCGCGTCTCGCCGAGGCGGGCACGATCATCGATCGGCTGCCGCCGTCGGTGCGGCACGAAGCGGCGTACGTGCGCGTGCAGCTGCTGCAGGGGCGCGTCGCGCAGGCGCGCGGCGAGGCGCGCGCGGCGGCGGCGTTCGCGCGCGCCGGCGATGCGGCCGTCGAGATCGAGCTGGACGAGGCGGAGTACCCGCCCGCCGTCCGCCAGGCCTACCGCGCCGCCGTCGCGGCCGCCCGCGCGCGGCCCCGGCGCAGCGTCGAGCTGGCCAGCGAGCCGTCCGGCGCAGAGGTCGAGGTCAACGGCCAGCTGGCCGGGCGGACGCCTGCGAAGCTGGCGCTGCCGCCGGGCCGCTGCTTCCTCTCCGTCACGCGCGCCGGCTGGAAGCCGCACCTCGCCGCCTGCCCGACGGAGCGGCGCGCGACGGTGACGCTGCAGCCGGCGGGGCGGGACGGCCTGCGCGACCAGCTGCGCGAACGCATCGCCACCGATCCGGAGTGGTTCCTCGAGCAGCTGCTGCTGGACACGCTGTCCGCCGAGGAGAGCGCGCGCTGGATCGTCGTGCTCGACCGCGACCGCGGTGGGCGCGCGCTGAAGGCGCTGGTGTTCTCCGCCGCCGATCACGCGCTGAAGCCGGTCGAGCCGTCGCGGCTGCTGGAGGCGGAGCTCGACAAGCTTTCGGCGGCGGTGCGCGCGCTGGTGCAGGGGTCGCAGCGCCTGGAGGCGCAGGCGGTCGAGACGCCGGCCGGCGTGCCGGCGCTGGAGGCGCGCGCCGGCGATCCGGGCCTCGCCAGCGCGGTGGCGTTCGTGCGCCGCAAGGGGAGCGGCGACTTCCTGCGCCTCGGCCTGGAGGCGCGCGGCGGCGGCCGCTTCGCCGGCACGCTGCCGTCGCTGCTCGCCGGCGACGGCGAGTGGGACGTCGAGTACTACGTCGAGGGCCACGACGCGGCCGGGGCGGTGGCCTGCCGCGCCGGCGACGCGACGGCGCCGCTCCGCTTCCGGCGCGCCGGCACGCTCGTGACGTCGCCGCCCGCGCGTTCGCGCTGGTACCTGTGGGCGGCGCTGGCGGTCGCCGCCGCCGCCGCCGCCGCGACGGGCGTCTACCTCTACACGCGCTCCGACGACGTGTCGGTCAGGTTCGGGCCGCAGCAATGAACACGACTCGCACCGCACGCATCGCGCTTTCTGCCGCCGCGCTCGCGCTCGCGCTGCCCGCCGCTTGCAGCGAGCGCCAGGCGCGCATCAAGCTGACGTTCCCCGACGCGCCCGACGGCGGCACCTGCGCCCAGCAGATGGACATCAAGTGCGTCAACTACCTGGAGTTCTCCGCCGGCGACAACGAATCGGGGTTCACCAGCCAGTGCGTGAAGGTGGACGTCGCGATCGGCGACCTGTGCGACGTCGCCAAGCTCGCCGACGGGCAGGAGCTGTTCAAGCTCTCGCCGGGCACGTCGCTGCCGATCAGCGTCGAGGGCAAGCGGGTCTTCCCGGCGACCAGCTGCAACTCCGGGGACTGTCCGCCGCGGACGATCTTCTCCGGTCAGACCACCGGCACCGGGACGATCGGCGACCACGCCGGCGAGACGCTGGAGATCCCGCTGGCGCTCGTCCGCCCGTGCGGCTTCCCCGAGCAGTTCTTCTTCCTGCCGCCGGGACGGACCTGCGCCGAGCTGTGCGGCGGCCCCGATCTGCTGGTCTGCGACGGGGTGCAGGGCGGCTGCCTGTGCCTCGATCAATCGGCCACACCTATGAACAGCGGACAAGGGGGTATTGACGGTGGTCCATAGGGCGCCGCCGCCGACCGGGCGCGTCGGAGGGCCGCGGCTCGCGGCCTCCGGCGCTGGCGCGGGCCTTGCTGTTTCCGCGGGCGTAGCTTCCGCCACGCCTCTACTCGACAGGAGCCCGAGATGAAAACTCGATACCTGACGCTGTTCCTGACCGCCGCGGGCGCCGTGTTCGCCTTCGGCAGCGCCGGCTGCTCGACCGACGGGTCCAACACGGATCCGAACGTCCAGGCCCGCTTGCGCAACCAGCTTCCGAGCGCCTGCACCGCCGAGCAGATCAAGGCCTGCCCGGCGGTGGACGTCACCCAGTGCCCCGGCAATCAGGAACCCGTCATCGACTACTCAGCGGACTGTTGCCCGCACTTCACCTGCCAGCCGGTCTGCTCGTCGGCCCAGCAGTCGACGTGTCCGATGACGCCGGCGCCGGCCTGTCCGGCCGGGACGAAACTCTGGATCGGCACCGCCGTCGAGGACTGCTGTCCCGCCTATCGCTGCGAGCCGGACGGCATGACCTGCGATCCGACCCGGCACGACGGCGTCGCGTGCACGCTCGCGCTGCCTTACTGCGGCCCGAACGTCATGCCGGTCGTCGTCGGCCAGACGACCGACTGCTGCCCGGTCTATCAGTGCCCGTGCGCGAAGACCGTCGACGCCTCCGGCGCGATGGTCGATCCGCGCAGCTGCGGCTGCACGACGCCGAACTGCAAGGCCGGTGAAGAAGTGGTCTGCGCGGGCCAGGACGTCTGCGGCGGGCCCTGCACCTGCCAGCCCGCGCGCGGCAAGTGCACGACCGACGCCGAGTGCGCGAGCGATTCGCGCTGCGACCTGTCGAGCTGCCGCCTGCCGCCGATGGCGGCGAGCGCGACCGCGCCGACCTGCGACACCGCCAAGTGCGGGCCGCAGCTCGGCATCGCGAGCCGCGTGTGCGCCGACGGCACCGTCGCCGGCCCGACCGGGCGCTGCCTGCTGAACGCGGACGGCAGCTGCGGCTGGGAGATCGGCACCTGCCCGACCGACTGCTACGGCGTCTGCGTCCCCAACATCCAGACCGGCTGCAAGACCGACACGGACTGCCCGACCGGCCAGATGTGCGCGGTGTCGTGCAGCGGCTGGGGCTGCGGCCCGGCGGGCTCCACGACGAGCGGCGGCACGAGCGGCACCGGCACGGGCACGCCGCCGCCCGATCCGACGACAGGCAGTGGCGGCTCGACGATGCCGGCCACCTGCGCCTGCCCGACCAGCGACCCGAGCTGCATGTGCGACGCGAACGGAAACTGCAGCGGGCAGACGTGCATAGGCCAGTGCGTGCCGGCCAAGCCGACCTGCGATCCGAGCAAGCCGGTCGCCTGCCCGGCGATCGCGATCGCCTGCCCGGACGGCGCGACGCCGATCAGCGACGGCATCGACCCGATGACCTGCTGCCCGGCGTACCACTGCCCGATGTGCGTCAGCTCGACGCCGGCGACGACGATGGGCAACACCGGCACCGGCACCGCCTGCGTGGTCCCACACTGCGCGTGCGCCAAGCAGACCGGCACCGACCCGACCACCTGCTGCCCGATCTACGAGTGCCCGACGACGCTCCCGACCGGCACCAACTGCGCGCTGTGAGGGCCTGACGGCGGCCCCTCTCCCTAACCCTCTCCCCGCTATCCACATTGGCGGGGCGAGGGGACCGGACGCGGGGCGAGGGGACGTGATTCTCTTCCTCCCTCTCCGCTTTGCGGGAGAGGGTCGGGGGGAGGGCCGGCCTTGCGAGAGCCACCCTTCGCCGCGAACCGCTCCTCACTCCCGGGGCTTGCGCAGTCCGTAGCGGCCCATCAGGCGCAGCAGATAGACGCGGTCGATGGCGGCGCGGCGCGCGGCCTCGGAGATGTTGCCGCCGGTCGCTTCCAGCATCGCGGTCAGGTAGCGGCGTTCGAAGCCGTCGGTCAGCGCGTTCTTCGCGTCCTTGAACGGCACGCGGATGTCGACCGCGGGGCCGTCGCCGGCGCCGTCGCCGGATGCGGGCGCGGCCTGCGCCGCGAACGGGACGTCGTCCAGCACTGCCAGTCGCTCGACGGCGTTGCGCAGCTCGCGCACGTTGCCCGGCCAGGGGTGGGCGGCGAAGTTGCGCAGCGACTCCTCGGAGAACGGCGGCGCGGCGTCGCCCGGCTTGGCGAGCGAGCGGAAGTGCTCGACCAGCACGGGGATGTCCTCCGGGCGCTCGCGCAGCGGCGGCACGCGCAGGCGCATCACCTCCAGGCGGAAGTAGAGATCCTGCCGGAACGTGCCGCGGTTCACCTCCTCGCGCAGATCGCGGTTGGTGGCGGCGATGACGCGGACGTTGATCTTGCGCGGCTGCGTGGAGCCGATGCGGCGCACCTCGCGCGCCTCCAGCACGCGCAGCAGCTTCGGCTGCAGCGCCAGCGGCAGCTCGCCGATCTCGTCGAGGAACAGCGTGCCGCCCTCGGCCTCCTCGAACGCGCCCGCGCGCGATCGCTCCGCGCCCGTGAACGCGCCCCGCTCGTGACCGAACAGCTCGGACTCGAACAGGTTGGGCGGGACCGCGCCGCAGTCGACGACGATCAGCGGCCCGGCGGCGCGCGTCGACGTCTGGTGGATCGCCTCGCACAGCGCGTCCTTGCCCGTGCCGGTCTCGCCCTCGATCAGCACGGTGACGTCCGAGGCGGCCACGCGGCCCGCCAGCGCGAACAGCCGCCGCATCGCCGTCGACCGCCCCCACAGGCGGCCGAAGCGCTCGGAGTCGGCCAGCGGCAGCTCGACCGATTCGTCGAGCGCCTCGAAGCGGACCTGTGTGTGGCCGAGCTCCAGCGTCGCCCCGCGCGGGACGAACGCCTCGCGCACCTCGACGCCGTCGATGCGGCTGCCGTTGGTCGACCCGAGATCGCGCAGCAGCGGCCCCTTGGCTGTCATGCGGATCGCGCAGTGGTTGCGCGACACGGTCGGGTCGGTCAGCCGCAGGTGCGCGCCGTCGGCGCCGCCGATCAGGATCTCGTCCTGCTCCAGCGTCACCGTCGTCCCCTTGTCGGGCCCCTTCAGCACCTTGAGGCGCACCTTCGGCAGCGCCAGCGTGCGCGGGCCGGCGAGCGTGCGCGTGGCGGCGTCGGGCGGCCTGCGGGCGTCGCTCATCGCGGATCACCTGCGTTGTCCGCCGCCGCGCGCAGGTCGACGATCAGCGGCGTGTCCTTCTTCGGTTCGATCTTCACGTCGACGTGCTTGCGCCCCAGCTTCGGGTTCTCGATGGTCACCGACGCGCGTCCGGCCCGGACGGGGAAGTGGAGGATCGGCGTCGTGCCCGCCAGCTTACCGTTCACGTGGACCGTCGCCCACGGGCTGGCGTTGACCGAGATCGTGCCCATCGCGGCCGGAGCCTTCGCGGCCGGCGGGGGCGGCGGGACGATCGTGTTCGAGCTCGCGGCCGCCGCGACCGGCGGTGCCGCCGCGGTCGGTGCCGTGTTCGTCGACGTCGGGGTCGGCGCCGAACGCGGCGTGAGCGTCTGCGCGCGCGCGACGGGCAAGCTCGCCGGCGCGGCCGCCGGTGGCCGCGGCCGCCGGGTGGTGGCGACGATGGCGGCGGCCGCTGCGACCGCCGCGACGCCGAGCCCCATCAGCAAGCGACCGCCCC
>DATBHU010000072.1:0-12735 GCA_036557265.1 Polyangia bacterium | reverse complement strand
ATGAAGGCCGAGAAGCTGATCCAGCAGAACCTGCAGAACGACCGCGATCTCGCGAACAACCCCATCGACGTCAAGGTGGCGGACGGGGTCGCGACGCTGAAGGGGACGGTCGATTCGAACACCGAGCGCGACACGGCGGTGCGGCTCGCGAGCGTCACCGGCGTGCGGGTGGTCGACGATCAGCTGAAGGTCGGCAGTGAGGGGGCGAAGGCGACGCTGGAGGACAGCGCCATCACGACCAAGGTGAAGACGGAGATCCTCGCCAACACGGACCTGCGCCGCTCCGACATCACGGTGATGACCAACAACGGCGTCGTGACGCTGACCGGGACGGTGCCGTCGCAGGAGCTGCGCAGGCTGGCCGTCGATCTCGCCCGCCACACCGGCGGCGTGACCCGCGTCGAGGATCAGATGCGCGTGCTCGGGAGCACCCCGTCGGATCCCGAGGTGCCGCACGCGACGCGCTAGCGCTCCGCGCTTCGGGCGGGAGCCGCCAGAGCACTTGATCCGTCGCCGCCCGAGGTCGTAGCCTCATCGGCGATGGACGACGATCAGCGCGGGACGAACGGTGCGGACGGACCCGAGCGGGGGTCTTCGAACGGGGCGGTTCCTCCCGCCTGCGCGGTCGATCCGGACACCGAGTGCCCGGTCTGCGCCGCGCGCGGCCAGCGCGTGCGGATGCTGCCGGTCAAGGCGCACTACCAGTGCCCGCAGTGCCGTTACTTCGATTCGTGCTGCATGTGACCCGCGGCGGCCCGCGGTGGCCGCGCGCTACTGGCAGACCATCGGGAACTGGGCGCCGACGCTGCCGCCGCTCGAGCTCGGGATCGTCCCCGTGATCGAGTGGCCGAGCGTGTCGGTCAGCGTCACCGACTGGCCGCCGACCGGCGTGCCGAAGTCCCAGTAGCCGAACATCTGCGTGGCGGTGTGGCCGCCCGCGACGGCGGACGCGACCGGGAAGACGACGTTCTGGAAGTAGATCTGGCCGGCGTAGCCGTTGTTGTAGAGGCCGACGATGTTCCCCGACGCCGGGCAGGCGACCGCTTGCCAGGCGACGCCGCTGGTGGCGTCGCCGGTGTTGTTCCCCTGGCCGAGGCCGAGCGCGACGGCCGCCGACAGGCTGAGGTCGATGTGATTCGACGTCGGGCAGGTCGCGCAGGCGTCGACGATGGTGGCGATGATCGACTTACCCATCCAGCTGACCTGCACGCACATGCCGCAGTACTTGCCGGCGCCGAAGGTGCCGCTCGGGAACGCGGCGAAGTAGGGCGACGTCGCGGTGTTGGGGACGGTCTCCGTGATCCCCGACGGGCAGAGCCCGCCGCCGCTGCCTGACTGCGTGCCGCAGTAACCGCAGTACGTCTTGTAGGTCGGGCAGCCCATGCCCGTGGCGGTCCCCTGGCTGAACCAGTAGCAGGTGAGCTCGCCGCTGTTGCTGCCGGGGCCGCCGCTCCAGGTGCAGCCGGTGCCGCCGTCCGTGGTGGTGGCGACGCAGCGGCCGGCCGTGTTGTCGCAGCGCTGGCTGGCGGAGCACGCCGCGCACGCCGCGCCCGCCGTCCCGCACTGGCCGTTCGACTGGCTGGCGGTGGCGACGCAGGTGGTGCCGTTGCAGCAGCCGTTCGGGCACGACGTCGCGTTGCAGACGCAGGCGCCGCCGCTCGAGCAGGTGGTGCCGCTCGCGCACGCCGTGCAGGCGCCGCCGTTCGTCCCGCACGTCGTGGCCGTCGGCGGCGCGTGGCACTGCTTGTTGCTGTCGCAGCAGCCGCCCGCGCACGACGAGGCGTTGCACGCGCAGGCGCCGCTCACGCAGGTCTGGCCGGTCGCGCAGGCGGCGCAGGCGGCGCCGTTCGTGCCGCAGGTGCCGGCGCTGGAGGTGCGGCACTGGCCGGTCGAATCGCAGCAGCCGTTTGGACACGAGGCCGGCGTGCAGACGCACGCGCCCTGCGCGCTGCACGCCTGGTTGGCGCCGCACGCGACGCACTGGCCGCCGTTGGCGCCGCAGGCGGACGCCGACGCCGTCACGCAGCTGCCGTTCATGCAGCAGCCGGCGCAGCTCATGGTGCCGCAGCTGCAGGCGCCGCCGGTGCAGGTCTGGCCGGCGGCGCACATACCGCAGGCGTTGCCGCCGGAGCCGCACGCGGTGGAAGACTGCGCCGATTGCGCCACGCACTTCCCTTGCGAGTCGCAGCAGCCGTTCGGGCAGGTGGTCGGGTTGCAGGCGCATTTCCCGGCGGCGGTGTCGCAGGTCTGGCCGGTCGCGCAGGCCGCACAGGCGGCGCCGGCGGTCCCGCACGCGGTCATCGACTGGGCGGCGTGCGCGAGGCAGGCGCCGTTCGTCTGGCAGCAGCCGTTTGCGCAGGAGGCGGGCGTGCAGACGCACTTGCCGGTCGCGTCGCAGGTCTGGCCGGCCGCGCACGCCGCGCACGCGCCGCCCGCGCTGCCGCAGGTCTGATCGGTGGACGGGACGCAGGCGCCGGCGGCGGTGCAGCAGCCGGAGCAGCTGGCGCGATCGCAGGTGCAGGCGCCGTTCGTGCAGGTCTGCGACGGCGCGCAGGCCGCGCAGCTCGCTCCCGCGGTGCCGCACGCGGCGGCCGTGGGCGGGTTGATGCACTGGCCGTTCTGATCGCAGCAGCCGTTCGGGCAGGTGGTCGCCGAGCAGCTCGGCGTGCTGCCGCCCGCTCCCGACGCGCCGCCCGCGGCGCCGCCGGTGCCTGCGGCGCCGCCCGTGCCCGCCGTCGTGGCGGAGCCGCCGCGACCGGCGGCATTTCCCGCGACGCTGGAACCGCCCGCGCCGGCCGTCGAGGTCGAGCCGGCGGCGCCGCCGCTCGAGCCGCCCGCGCCGGCGGTCGGGTTCGAGCCGCCCGCGCCGGGCGTCGGGTTCGAGCCGCCCGCGCCGGGCGTCCCCGCGCTGTCGCCGGACTGACCGACGCAGCCGGCGGCGAGCGCGAGCACGAGCAACGTGCGAACAGCGAAGCGAAGCGAAGGTGAAGGCATAGGTCTTTCTTTTTAACCCGGCCGGGAAGGGCGCGACGAAATCTTTGCCGGCGCGCGGGCGCAGCACGCGCCGCGTCTCGATCGCGCGCCCCGCGATCTTTTCTGACCGACTCGCGGGCGCGCCCGCGGACTGTGAGCCGTAGGAGAGGTGGGGACATGACGAAGGTGCGCATCGCGTGTTTCGTCGCGCTGCTGGTGGGAGGCTGCGCGTTTTCTCCCGCGGGCGGCGTCAGCAGCGGTGCCGCCGGCACGGGCGGGAAACCGCCGCTCGGTGGCTTCGGCGGCAGCCAGAGCCAGGGGCCGTGTCAGGGGCTGCAGTGCCAGCAATCGACCTGCAAGATGGGCAACTGCACGCAGCCGGCGTGCAGCGGCGGCGCGGTGACGCGGTTGACGGGGACGGTCACCGATCCGGCTGGCAAGGTGCCGCTGCCGAACGTCGACGTGTTCGTCCCGAACGCCGCGCTCGCGCAGTACAGCGACGGGCCGTCGTGCGACACCTGCGAGATGGCGCTGACGGGCGCGCCGGTCGTGCGCGCGAAGACGGACACGATGGGGCGCTTTACGCTCGGCGACGGCACCGCCGACGTGCCGGCCGGCAGCGGCATCCCGCTGGTGATCCAGGTCGGCCGCTGGCGGCGCCAGGTGACGGTGGACGTCGCGGCGTGCAGCGATGTCGCCGTCGTCGCCGATCTGACGCGCCTGCCGCGCAACCAGAGTGAAGGACACCTGCCGAAGATCGCGCTGACCACAGGCGGCGCCGACGCGCTGGAGTGCCTGCTGCGGAAGATCGGCATCTCCGACTCCGAGTTCACGCCGAAGTCCGGCCCCGGTCGGGTCAACTTCTTCGCGGGCGTGGACGGCACGAATTCGTTCAACGCCACCTTCGGCGGGGCGCCGTTCACATCGGTGGCGCCGTGGTGGGACGACGTCAACAACCTGCGCAAGTACGACATGATCCTGCACTCGTGCGAGGGGACGGAGAACCCGACCAACAAGAGCATGCAGGCGCGCATGGCGCTGCAGCAGTACGCCGATGCGGGCGGCCGCGTGTTCGCGTCGCACTGGCACAACTACTGGTTCGAGCACGGGCCGACGCCGTGGCCGGGGATCGCGCACTTCCACCACCAGGACGACCTGGCGATCCCGTTCACCGCGACGATCGACACCAGCTTCCAGCGCGGGATGGACATGGCGACCTGGCTGATGAACGTCGGTGGGTCGACGACCTTCGGGCAGCTGGTGATCCGGGGGGCGCAGCACACCATCGACACGGTCGGGACCGGCCGCCAGTGGATCTACAGCACGGCGCCGCAGTCGGTTCAGTACCTGGACGCGACCACGCCGATCGGGGGCGGGGCCTGTGGGCGCGTGGTGCTGAGCGACATTCACGTGTCGCAGGGCGGCTCGTCGTCGACGGAGGACGATTCGGATCCCAGCCTGCCGTATCCCGACGGCTGCCGGACCACCGAGCTGTCGCCGCAGGAGAAGGCGCTGGAGTTCATGATCTTCGACCTGTCGTCGTGCGTGGAGATCGTCGGCTAGGGGACCCCTCTCCCTAACCCTCTCCCCGCTGCGCGGGGCGAGGGGATCTGATCTGCTATCTCTCGGGCGAGGGGATCTGATCTGGTCTCCCTCTCCCGCTTGCGGGAGAGGGTCGGGGTGAGGGCCGCTCTCCCGGGCGCAGCGGGAGAGGGTCGGGTGAGAGCCGCTAGGGCGGGGGGATGACGAGGTAGTGCATCTGCTTGCGCAGGAGGCCGTACTTCTTCCTCCACTCGGCGCCGAAGTGGGCCGCGAGGGCGCCGGCGACGGTGTCGGCGCCGTGCACGACGGCGAGCTCGGCGAGATGGACGAACAGCGAGTCGTTCGTGACCGCTGCCTCGATGATCTCCTCGCGATCGTCCGCGAACAGCATCAGCAAGACGGCGGAGGCGATGTCGCGATAGTCGGCGCGCGCGGTTTCGTAGAGGCCGTTCGGGGTCTCGTCGCCGACGACCATCACGCGCTGGCCCGCCCAGCTGCCTGGGAGGCCGCCCGCCGGCGCTTGCTCCTTCAGCAAGAGGCCGAGGGCGCGCGCACCGAGGTTGCGCCCGATGCCGCTTCGCTTGTCATTGTAGACGCCGAGGCCGACGTCGAAGAGCTCGCGGCGATCGAGGTTCGCGTAGTGAAAATACTCGCCCACCGCGGCGGCCTCAGGCGCCGCGGGCCTTGGCCAGGGCGCGGTCGATGCGGCGCAGGCAGGCGTCCTTGCCGAGCACCGACAGCGTGTCGAACAGGCCCGGGCCGGCGGCGACGCCGGTGACGGCCACGCGCACGGCGTGGACGATGTCGCCGAGGCCGAGGCCGCGCGCGGTCATCAGGTCGTGCGTCCCTTTCTCCAGCGACGGTGCGTCGAAGGCAGTCTGGGCGGCGAGCCAGCCGCGGTAGTCGGCGAGCAGGTCGGCGGCGCCGGGCGCGAGCACGCGCTTCGTGAACGCCTTGTCGTCGAAGGGCACCTCGTCGCCGGCGACGAAGAAGAACGGCGCCTGCAGCAGGATGTCGCCGAACACCTTGATGCGGTCGCCCAGGATCTCGACGATGCGCGCCACGTAGGCGCGCGTGTCGTCCGGGACGGGCGCGGTCACCATCCCGGCGCGTTCCAGGTAGGGGAGCACGCCGGCGACCTTCTCCGCCGCCGGCAGGTCGCGCATGTACTGCGCCTGGAAGGCGAGCAGCTTGGTGGGGTCGAAGCTGGCGGGCGAGGGGTTGACGCGCTCGAGCGAGAAGTTCTCGATCATCTGCGCGCGCGGCATGAACTCGGTCTTGTCGTCGAGCGACCAGCCGAGCAGCACGAGGTAGTTGATGATCGCGTCGGGCAGATAGCCGACCTGCTCGTAGAAGTCGACCACCACCGGGTTGAAGGTCTCCGGGGTGGCCGCCAGCTTCATCGCGGCGGCGATCGCGGTGCCGTGCTGGTGCACCTTGGCGAAGTCGGCGTTCTTCAGATAGGCGTCGAGCTTGCGCTTCGACAGCTTGCGCTTCGACCCCGGCTCGGCGACGTAGGGCAGGTGGGCGTAGGCGGGCAGGGGATAGCCGAGCGATTCGGCGATGAACACCTGGCGCGGCGTATTCGACAGGTGCTCCTCGGCGCGGATCACGTGCGTGATGCCGAAGTCCTGATCGTCGACGACGTTGGCCAGGTGGTAGATGAACGAGCCGTCGGAGCGCTGGATGACGTGGTCGGCCTCCTCGCTCCACGAGAAGTCGACGGTGCCGCGCACGAGGTCCTTCAGATGGAGCTGCCCGGCGCGCGGCATCTTCAGCCGCACGACGTGCTTGCGCCCTTCGCCCTCGAAGCGCGCGCGATCGTCGGGTGTCGCCGCCATCCAGGTGCGGCTGTACTGGAACTGCCGCCTGTCACGCTCGGCCGCCTTGCGCTCGCCGTCCGTCTCCTCGGCGGTGGCGTAGTCGTGATAGGCGTGGCCGCGGCGGAGCAGCTCGTCGACGGCGGCCTGGTAGCGCGCGCTCCGCTGCGACTGGAAGTAGGGCGCGAACGGGCCGCCGACCTCCGGCCCCTCGTCCCAGCCGAGGCCGAGCCAGCGGAAGCCGTGGAGGATCGGCGCCAGCGCCGCCTCGACGTTGCGCTGCTGGTCGGTGTCGTCGATGCGCAGCACGTACTTGCCGCCGTGCCGGCGCGAGAACAGCCAGTTGAACAGCGCGGTGCGGACGCCGCCGATGTGGAGGAAGCCGGTCGGGCTGGGCGCGAAGCGCGTGCGCGGCGCGCTCACGAGATCTTCGTTCCCGGTTCGGGCGCGCTGCCGGCGGCGTCGAAGGTGACGATGCGGCCGCCGGCCGCGAAGATCATCCCTTCGGACAGGCCGAACTTCATCTGGCGCGGCTTCAGGTTCACGGCCACCATGACCTTGCGATCGACCAGCACGGCCGGATCGGGATAGCTGGCGCGCAGACCGGTGAAGATCTGGCGCAAGCGCCCCTCACCGAGGTCCACCATCAGCTTGAGCAGCTTGTCCGCGCCCTCCACCAGCTCGGCGGACTTCACCAGCCCGACGCGCAGATCGACCTTGCCGAGATCGTCGATGGAGATTTCGGCGGGAGGCGCTGCGGGCGCGGTTTTTTCTTTTTTCGGCGCTTTCGATTCGAGCTTGCCCGTGCCCGTCGCTGCTCCCTTCGCAGACGACTTCATCTGCGTCTTGCCTTCCAGCCGCGCCCAGCTGTCCTTCAACCCGACGGTCCGGTTCCAGATCGGGCTGCCCGCCGTGCTGTCGGGGTCGAGGCAGAAGTAACCGACGCGCTCGAACTGGACGCGCGTGCCGTGCTTGGTCAGCGTCGCCACGTACGGCTCCGTCACGGCGCCCGCGACGCTGACCACCGATTCCGGGTTCACCTCGTCGAGGAAGCTCTTGTTCTCGTCGGTGCCGGGGTTCTCGACCGCGAACAGCCGGTCGTAGAGCCGCACCTCCGCCGGCGCCGCGTGCGCCGCCGACACCCAGTGCAGCGTGCCGCGCACGGTGCGCCCGTCCGGCGCGCTGCCGCCCCACGACGCCGGATCCCAGGTCGCGTGCAGCTCGGTCACCTCGCCGGCGGCGTCCTTCACGACGCGCGTGCAGGTGACCAGGCAGGCGTAGCGCAGCCGCACCTCGCGCCCCGGCGCCAGCCGGAACCAGTCCTTGGGCGGATCCTCGCGGAAGTCGTCGCGGTCGACGTAGACGACGCGCGAGAACGGCACCTTGCGCGTCCCCTGCGCCGGATCCTCGGGGTGCAGCGGGGCCTCCAGCTCGCGCACCTCGCCCTCCGGGAAGTTGTCGATGACGAGCTTGAGCGGCCGCAGCACCGCCATCACGCGCGGCGAGCGCCGGTTCAGATCGTCGCGCAGCCCGTGCTCGAGCAGGCCGACGTCGACGAGGCTGTCCGTCTTGGCGACGCCGATCCGCTCGCAGAACGCGCGGATCGCCTCGGGCGTGTAGCCGCGCCGCCGCAGCCCGGCCAGCGTCGGCATGCGCGGATCGTCCCACCCGGACACGACGCCCTTCTGCACCAGCTCCGCGAGCTTGCGCTTCGACATCACCGTGTACGTCAGGTTCAGGCGCGCGAACTCGATCTGCCGCGACGGAAACATCTCCGTCTCCTTGATGCACCAGTCGTACAGCGGCCGGTGCGACTCGAACTCCAGCGTGCAGATCGAGTGCGTGATCTTCTCGATCGCGTCCGACAGCGGGTGCGCGTAGTCGTACATCGGGTAGATGCACCACGTCTTGCCGGTGCGGTGGTGGGCGGCGTGGCGGATCCGGTACAGCACCGGATCGCGCATGTTCATGTTCTGCGTCTCGAGATCGATCTTCGCGCGCAGCACGTGCGCGCCCTCCGGGAACTCGCCCGCGCGCATGCGCTTGAACAGATCCAGGCTCTCGGCGATGGGCCGGTCGCGGTAGGGGCTCGGCTTCCCCTTCTTGTAGAAGTCGCCGCGGTACTCGCGGATCTGCTCCTCGGACAGGCTGTCGACGTAGGCGCGGTCCTTCTCGATCAGCTTGACCGCCAGGTCGTAGAGCTTCTCGAAGTAGTCCGACGCGTAGAACATCGCCGACCACTTGAACCCGAGCCACTCGATGTCCGCCTGGATCGCCTCGACGTACTCGACGTCCTCGGTGGTCGGGTTGGTGTCGTCGAAGCGCAGGTTGCAGCTGCCGCCGAACTCGGCGGCCAGGCCGAAGTCGACGCAGATCGCCTTGGCGTGGCCGATGTGGAGGTAGCCGTTCGGCTCGGGCGGGAAACGCGTCGCGACGCGGCCGTCGTGGCGCCGGCTCTGCTGGTCGGCGGCGATGATGTCGCGGACGAAGTTGCCGGCCCCACCGTCGGGCTTGTCGTTGCTCGTGGTCATCGGATTCGCTCGGGTTGGGGAGCCTGCCTCGAACCCCTCGTGGACACAAGTAACGGGCCCTGTTTTCGGGCGTTTTCCCGTCGGGCGTTTTTGCATCGGACGTGGCACTATCAGGATGTGGGCAAGAAGTCGGATGCCGGCAAGCGCGAGCAGATGCCGCCGACGGGTGATATCGCCCTGGTGTTCGGGAAGAACGAGCAGGGCGTCCACATCCTGCGCCGCCGCGACGAGAACGCGCCGATCGAGGCCGGGCTGCTCCAGCCGCTGGTCGAGGGCCGCCCGATCTCGGGGGAGCTGATCTCGATGAAGCAGCGCGCCGACGCGCCTTTCCTCTACGACGTGAAGTCAGAGATGGGGGCCCCCGAGGGGCAGGAGAGCCGGTCGCCGGGGCCGTCGCAGGTCGCCACCGATTCGTACCGCAAGGGCTGGGACGCCATCTGGGGCGACCGCCGCGGCTCGTCGAGCCGCAACGTCAACTAGCCAACTAGCCCGCTAGCCGGCGCGCTTGGGCGGGGCCGTGGGGCCGGGCGGGGGCGGATTCGCGAGCCAGGCCGACAGCAGATCGACGGCGGTGTCGGGTGACAGCCGGTCGAAGTTGGTGATCAGCCAGTCCGCGGCGTCGCCATGGCGTTTCGCGCGCAGCAGCGCCTTGAAGCCGAGCGGGCCGAGCAGTGGATCGCGCGGCTGCTTGAGCAGCTCGTCGACCGGCGCGTCGGCGTAGACGACGCCGCGCAGCTCGGCGGACGCGTAGGCGTCGTGGCGGATGCTGTCGAACGCCTTCGCGCGCAGCGCCTTGCCCTGGTCGTCCTTGCGATCGGCCAGCCCGCGCGTCACGGCCAGCCGCAGCTCGCCCCCGGGGCGCGTCATCATCTTCGCCAGCAGGTCCGCCGACTCGGGCGACTTGAGGCGGCCGAGCTCGGGCGCCATCGCGACCAGCGCGCGATCGTCGCGCTCCTTGAACAGCGGCTGGATGAACGGCAGCGCCATGTCGCCGCACGCCCGCAGCAGCGCGCCCGCCACGGCGGCGCGCACCTCGGGCGACGAATCCTGCAGGTGCGGCTGCAGGCGGTAGAGCGCGGGCCGGCCGCCGCCGGGCTTGCCGAACGCCGCGGCCGCGGCCGCGCGCACGCCCGCGTCCTTGTCGTCCATCGATTCGCGCACCAGCTTGCCGGGCGCGCCGCCGGTGGTCGCCACCAGCGTCGACAGCGCCACGGCGCGCAGCCGGCCCGGCGTGGCGGCGTCGCCGGCCACGTCGGTCAGCGCCTTCGCGCACTCCGACTCGGGCGGCAGCTTCACGCCCGATTCACGCAGCAGCGCCATCGCCTGCTCGCGGGCCGTCGCGTCGCCCTCGCGGAGCGCCTTCGTTCCACCGACGAGATCGCAGAAACCGGCCGGGGTCAGCTCGGCGGCGCCGCCGCTCGCGAACGCGGCCAGCGCCGGCGCCGCGATGGCAGCGGTCTCCTTGCGGGTGAGCGCCGGCTTGATCCGCGCGAACGCCTTGGCGCGGCTCCGCTTGTCGCCGTAGTGAAGCAGCGCCGCCGCGGCGCGCGTGTCGGTGGCGGGATCCGCCTGGGGCCGCTCCAGCCAGGCCTGCGCGAACGTCCCGATCGCGTCACCCGATCCGGTGCGCTGATCGCGGGCGGCGCGCAGCAGCGCCTCCTTGATCCGGCCCTGGACGAACAGGCGGGGCAGCGCCTCGGCCAGCGGCGCCTCCAGCCGCCGGACGGCGCCCTCGCCGCACAGGTTGTGGTCGCGCGAGAACACCCAGCGGAAATGCGCGACCCCGTCGTCGCCGAACAGCTCGGGGGGCGGGGGCGGGTAGTGGACGGCGTCGCCACGAACCGCCGCGACAGCCGCCCGGTCGAACGCCTCGACGCCCGACTTGTCCGTCACCAGCACGTCCGAGACGCTGCCGTCCCAGCGGACGCCGAAGTAGAGCTGCACGCGCAGCCCGGGGCGGTTGAGCGGATCCGTCGGCGGCTGCTTGGCGGCGACCGCGTCGATGAACTTGCTGGCGAAGCGGTAGTGGATCTGCGTGTGCAGGGTCCGCAGGTAGTCGCCCTCCGGGCCGGCGACGGTGATCTTCGGCTCGCCGGCGGGGGCGGCGGCCACGGCCGGGGCGGCGGCGGCGGCCACGGCCGGGGCGGACGGCGGCTCCGCGGCGAGCGCCGTCGCGGCGGGCAGCAGGACCGCGACGCCGATCGCAACCAGCAGTGTGCGAATCTCGAATGCGGCCGGGGCCATGGGCCAGCCAGTGTAACGCCGCCGGTGGTCGGTGTGATAGCGTTCGTCGCTACGGGATACGCGGTACGCTTCGTGTAGGTGCGCTCATGAGTTTGTCGCCTTTGCTGAGCCGGCTCGGCGCGCACGCCCCCGACGCGATCGCCGTCGTGGCTGCCGATGAGGGCGCGGGCGGGACGCGGACGAGCTACGGCGCCCTGGCGCGCGCGGCGGACGCGGCGACGATCGCGCTCGCCGCGCAGGGCGTCCGCCCGGGCGACACGGTGGCGTTCCTCGTCGATCCGGGCCCGCTCTACGTCGAGATGTTGCTCGCGATCTGGCGGGCGGGCGCCATCGCGGTGCCGCTCTCGCCGCTGCACGCCGCGCCCGAGCTCGCCCACGTCGTCGACAACGCGGCGCCGGCAGCGCTGATCGCGAGCGCCGTGCTGGCGCCGCGCCTCGCGGGGATGCGGTCGCCGCGGACGGGGCGGGAGAGCGTCGGCGCCGAGGCGCTGCTCGCACCCGCGCCCGCCGTCGCGGGGCTGCCGCCGCTGCCGCCCGCCAGCGCCGACGCGCTGATGCTCTACACGTCCGGGACGACGGGCCGGCCCAAGGGCGTGCGGCTGTCGCACGCGGCGCTAGCGGCGACGGTGACGTCGCTCGAGCAGGCGTGGCGCTGGCGGCGCGACGATCGCCTGCTGCACGTCCTGCCGCTGCACCACACGCACGGCCTGATCGTCGCGCTGCTGGGCGCGCTGTGGGCGGGCGCGGAGACGCGCTTTCAGCCGTTCGACGCGGCCGGCGTCTGGAGCGCGCTGGCGGACGCCAGCGTGTTCATGGCGGTGCCGACGGTCTACACCAAGCTGATGCAGGCGTTCGAGGCCGCGCCGGCGGAGGTGCGCGCCGGCTGGGCGGCGGGGGCGCGCGGCCTGCGCCTGGCCACCAGCGGCTCGGCGGCGCTGCCCGCGACGCTGCTGGAGGCGTTCCGCCAGGCGACCGGACAGACCATCCTGGAGCGCTACGGAATGACCGAGATCGGCATGGCGCTGTCGAATTCGTACGACGGCGCGCGCGTGCCGGGCGCGGTCGGTCGCGAGCTGCCGGGCGTCACCGTCGACATCGTCGACGAGGGCGGGCGGCCGGTGCCGGCGGGCGAGCCGGGTGAGCTGCGCGTCCGCACGCCCCAGATGTTCACCGCCTACCACGGCGACGCCGGCGCCACCGCCGCCAGCTTCGACGCCGAGGGGCGCTTCCGCACCGGCGACACCGGCACGCGCGACGCGGACGGGGTGGTGCGGCTGCTCGGGCGCACGTCGATCGACATCATCAAGAGCGGCGGTTACAAGCTGTCGGCCCTGGAGATCGAGGCGGCGCTGCTGGAGCACCCGGCGGTGGCCGAGGTCGCGGTGCTCGGCGTGCCCGACGACACCTGGGGCGAGCGCGTGACCGCCTGGGTCGTCGCGCGCGGCGCGGCGGCGCCCACGTTGGCGGAGCTGCAGGCGTTCGCGCGCGAGCGGCTGGCGCCCTACAAGCTGCCGCGGGCGCTCGTGATCGTCGCGGCGTTGCCGCGCAACGCGATGGGGAAGGTGCAGAAACAGCGGCTCCGTTCGCCGTAGAATGGACGCCGGGAAGGCCGATGTCGAGATCGG
>DATBHU010000071.1:0-1581 GCA_036557265.1 Polyangia bacterium | reverse complement strand
ATGGTCTTCGAAGGGACCGTCCACCGCGACAACCTGGCGAAGTTCGCCGACCTGCTGGCCGAGCAGGTGCTGACCCCGCGCTTCGCCGACGACGACTTCGCGCGCAACCGGCAGGACGCGCTCGACTACGTCGGCAAGACGCTGCGCGGGAACGCCGACGAGGATCTGGGCAAGCAGGCGATGGCGACGGTGCTGTTCCGCGGCCACCCTTACGGCTACCCGTCGCAGGGCACGGTCGCCGGCCTGAACGCGATCACCCTCGACGACGTGAAGAAGCTTTACGCGGGCACCTTCGCGCGCGACCGGCTGATCGTCGGCGTCGCGGGCGGCTACCCGGCCGACTTTCCCGAGGCGTTCGCGAAGCGCTTCACCGCCCTGCCCGCCAAGGCGCCGCCGCTGCGCAAGCTGCCGCCCGTGCCGGTGCCGAAGAAGGACCAGGTGATCATCGTCGAGAAGGACGCGCGCGCCGACGCGGTCTCGATCGGGCGGCCGATCGACGTGACCCGCAAGGATCCCGACTTCTACGCGCTGACCGTGGCGCGCTCGTACCTGGGTGAGCACCGCACGTTCAACGGCGTGCTGATGAACCGCCTGCGCGAGGTGCGCGGGCTGAACTACGGCGACTACGCCTACATCGAGAACTTCATCCAGGACGGCTGGACGACGTTCCCGCTGCCCAACATCCCGCGCCGCCAGCAGCACTTCGAGATCTGGCTGCGTCCGGTCCCGCCCCACAACGCGCTGTTCGCGCTGCGCGCCGCGCTGTTCGAGACCGACAAGCTGGTGCGCGACGGCATCCCGCAGGCCGGCTTCGAGGCGACCCGCACCTTCCTGGCCAACTACTCGAACCTGTGGGCGCAGGACGCGTCGCGCCGGCTGGGCTTCGCCATCGACGCGGTCATCACCGGCAAGGACGTCATCAAGGAGCTGCAGGCGCGGCTGCCCAAGATGAAGAAGGCGGACGTCGACCGCGCCGTGAAGAAGCACCTCGGGCTCGACGGCCTGACCATCGCGATCGTCGCCGAGAAGGGGCAGGCGATCGCCGATTCGCTCACCAGCGGCGCGGCCACCGGCATCACCTACGACACCGCTGGCACGCCGCCCGACGTCGTCGCTGAGGACGACCTGATCAAGCGCTTCGTGCTGCCGATCGAGAAGGACGCGGTCAGCGTGGTGCCGGTCGACAAGATGTTCGAAAAATAGCCGCGGCCGTGGCCGCGGTGACCAAGCGAACGTAGGGCAGGCCGGCGGCCCGGGCCGCGGCGGCCGTCGCCTCGATCTCCTGCCAGGGCGTGGCGTCCGACGGCGCGATGATGACGTGACGGTCGGGGGGCAGCGCGGACGCGAGAATACGTAAAGAACGTTGCCGCTCGCCGTCGCCCGCGGCCTCCGGAGGGGACGCGGGGCAGACCGGCCGCGCCGCGACCTGGGCGCGCAGCAGCGCCGTCAGCCCCGCGCCGTCTAGCCGGCCGTCACGCCGCGGCACCCGCCGGCAGAGCGTCTCCGCGCGGCCCGCGTCGACGGACTCCGTCGACGGTGCCGGTGCCGGCGGCCCCGCGTCGGCCACCCACAGGCCGGGCG
>DATBHU010000070.1:0-6940 GCA_036557265.1 Polyangia bacterium | reverse complement strand
GTTGGGACGCCGGCTGCGCACGGTGCGCGCCTGGTTTGCGTCACAGCACGACGCGCGCGCTCAGCTCATCTTTCTCATCAACGCCGCCGTCGCGGTGATCGCAGGCGCCGCCGCCGCCCTCGAGTGGCAGCTGTCAGCGGGGTGGGGCGTCGCGATCGCGATCGGCGCGTTCGCTGGCTTGACCGCCTCGCTTCTGTCGCGCCGCGCGGCGCTCCTCGCCAGCCTGGCGGCGTCGAGCCTGGTGGGCGTGGTCGCGTTCTTCGTGGCGTGGGTCGTCGTCGCGGGGCCCGCGCTGTCGCAGCTGGCCGCCTGTCTGGCGGGCGCGTCCGGGTTCGCGTTGACGTTGCTCGCGTACCGGCGCTTCGTGCACGCGACGACGGGCGCCGGCGATCTGGAAGGGAGCTTCAGCGGCTCGTTCAACGAACGGGACGAAGATCTCCGCAAGGGCGGCGGCCGCGCGACGGTGCGGGTGTCGACCACCGACCAGGACGACGACGATCTGGCGCTGCGCGGGCTGGTCGTCGGCGGCGTGGCCGTCGATCTTTTCGGAAAACGGCGGGCCGGCGAGACGATCGCGGATCTGAGAATCGGAACGGCGCCTGCGCATCGGTTCGAGCTGGTACGCGGCAAGGTCTCGATTCACGGAGATCTGCTGATCGTGGATCTGGAGGGCTCGCCGTTCGGCTCTTACGTCTTCACCGGACAGCGCCGGCGCGACTGATCGGCGGCGCATTCACCGGTTCCTGTTTCGAGGACGTCAACTTTCAGTCAGCCCGTCCGTGACGAGCCGAAAAATTCCCGCATCGACACGCGAAAACTTCTGTTGACGTGGAGACCGAGTTCGACCTAAATGCTCCGCGACGAGGATGAGTCCTCTCTTCCGCCCTAGACACAACACCCTGGCGCAGATCTCTCTGCTTGTCGTCGCCGCCGGGGCCGCGGGCGTTCCGCTGGGCCTGATGCTTTACGCGCGCACGCCGTACGCGCGCGGGATGCAGGAACCGGTGGAACAGCCGATCCAGTTCGATCACCGGCACCATACGCGCGACGAAGGCATCGACTGCCGCTATTGCCACAACACTGTCGACCGTTCGCCAGCGGCGAGCGTTCCCCAGACGCAGCTCTGCCTGAACTGCCATTCGCAGATCTGGAACAAGAGCCCGCTGCTGGAACCGGTGCGAGAGAGCTTCTTCAAGAACACACCGATCAAGTGGAACCGGGTGTACCAGCTGCCGGAGTTCGTCTACTTCAACCACTCGATCCACGTGAACAAGGGCGTCGGCTGCGTCAGCTGCCACGGGCGCGTCGACGAGATGCCCGCCGTAGAGAAGGCAACGCCGCTCACGATGGGCTGGTGCCTGGAATGTCACCGCCGGCCCGAGGCGAACATCCGTCCGGTCGAGGAAGTCACCAACATGGACTGGAAGCCGGCCGGCGATGCGGTCGAGGCCGGGCGGGTGCAGGCGGAGAAGAACAACGTCCACACGCGCACGAGCTGCACGACGTGCCACAGATGATGACGTCATGAGCTGCGACGACAACCACGAGGCACGAGCCAAGGACCGCGACAAACGTGGATTGGCGCGATCGCTCCCGATCGTCGGCCAGAACGCGGCGTCGCCGCCGAGGTACTGGACCAGCGCCGAGGATCGGGCGCGCACCGCGCCGATTCCGGGCGCGGCCAACGAGTTCGCGGGCGGCACGTTCGACGTCGCCAGCTACGCCGACGAGACGGGCGGCGTGTCGCGGCGCGGGTTCATGCAGGTGGCCAGCCTGTCGACGGCGATCGCCGCCGTCGGCGCGGCCTGCCGCAAGCCGCCTCACAAGATCGTCCCCTTCGTGCGCCGGCCGGAAGAGGTCGTGCCCGGGAACCCGATGCACTTCGCCACGGCCTTCGGGCTGGACGGCTACGCGAGCGGCCTGCTGGTGGAGAGCCACGAGGGACGCCCGACCAAGGTGGAGGGCAACCCCGCCCACCCGCAGACGCTGGGGGCGACGACGCCGTTCGAGCAGGGCCTCGCGCTCGGCGTCTATGATGATGATCGCGCCAAGCAGCTGCGCACGGGCGAGCGGCCGCTCGCCTGGCGGACGCTGCTGGCCGAGCTGGCGGAGCGCTCGAACCACCTGGCGGCGAGCCGCGGCGCCGGGCTGCGGTTCCTGACCGCCCCGACGACGTCGCCGCTGCTGGGCGATCTGCGCAAGCGGATCCTGGAGCGGTTCCCGGGCGCCAAGTTCGTCAGCTACTCCTCGGTCGCCGACGACGGCGCCGTCGAGGGGGCCAAGCTGGCGTTCGGCAAGCCGCTGGTGCCGCGCCACAAGGTCGCGCCGGCCAACGTGATCCTGTCGCTGGACGCGGACTTCCTGGGCGAGGGCAGCGAGCAGACCCGGCTGTCGCGGGAGTTCGCGGCGCGGCGCGAGCCGAGCCGGCAGATGAGCCGCCTCTATGCCGTCGAGCCGGCGCTGACCATCACCGGCGCGATGGCCGACCACCGCCTGCGCCTGGCGGGCAGCGAGGTCGGTGCGTTCCTGTCCTCTTTGATCTCGATGATGGCCAGCCGCGGCCTCAGCGCGCTGGCGCCGCTGGCGTCGCTGACCCACGGCCAGCGCCGCTGGGATCCGAAGTGGCTGGTCGCGGTCGCCAGCGACCTGGAGCGCAACCGCGGCAACAGCCTGGTGATCGCGGGGCGGCGGCAGCCGCCCGCCGTGCACGCGCTGGCGGCGGCGCTGAACGTCGCGCTCGGCAACCTCGGCAGCACCGTTGACTACGGCGCGCCGCTGACCACCGACCCGACCGCGGGCGCTGGGTCGCTGCGCGGGCTGGTCGAGGAGATCGCGGCCGGCGGCGTCGACACCCTGGTGATCACGGCGTCGAACCCGGTCTACGGCGCGCCCGTCGATTTCAAGCTAGCCAAGCTGCTCGACCGGGTCCCGAACTCCATCTACTTCGGGCTCTACGAGGACGAGACGGCCGCCGCCTGCAAGACCATCGTCCCGGCCGCCCACCCGCTGGAGACCTGGGGCGACCTCCGCGCCACCGACGGGACGGTGTCGCTGGTGCAGCCGCTGATCGCGCCGCTGTGGGGCGGGATCCAGGAGGCCGACCTGCTGGCCGCGTTCGTCAACGAAGGCGACGTCGGCGCCCATGCGCTGCTGAAGAAGTTCTGGCAGGGGCAGGGTAAAGCCGCCGACGACTTCGACGGCAACTGGGAGCGCTGGCTCGCCGACGGCATCGTCCCCGGCACCGCCGCCCCGGCCGAGGCAGGCCTGGCCGTCGACGGCGCCGCGCTCGCCCAGGCGATCGCGCCGCAGATGAGCGGGGCGACGCCGCCGCAGGGGATCGAGCTGGCGTTCACGAGCGATCCCAAGGTCTACGACGGCCGCTTCGCCAACAACGTCTGGCTGCAAGAGCTGCCGCACCCGATCACGAAGCTGACCTGGGAGAACGCGGCGATGCTCTCGGAGGCGACCGCCAAGGCGCTGGGCGTCGAGACCGGCGACGTCGTCGAGATCACCTCCCGCGACCGGCACATCGACGCGCCGGTCATGCTGGTCCCCGGGCACGCCGATGACGTGGTCACCTTGACGCTCGGCTACGGCCGCACCGGCGGTGAGAAGGTGGCGACCGGCGTGGGCGGCTTCAACGCCGGCGAGCTGCGCGTCAGCGACGCTTTCTGGTTCGACGGCGGCGCGCGCATCCAGAAGACCGAACGCTCGGTTCGCTTCTCGATCACCCAGGATCACTGGAAGATGTCGCCCGACGGGCGCGAGACGCCGCCGCCCGCGGTGGACGCCACCCTCGCCGAGGTGCTGGACCCGAAGTCGGCGTTCCACGAGGAGATCGGCGAGCGCCGCCCCGATCCGGAGCACCCGCAGCCGGTCATCCACCAGCCGGTCGACTACAGCAAGCAGCAGTACAAGTGGGCGATGGCGATCGACATGAACAAGTGCACGGGCTGCAGCGCCTGTGTCGTCGCCTGCCAGTCGGAAAACAACATCACCACCGTCGGCAAGGAGAACGTCCGCAAGGGCCGCGAGATGCAGTGGATCCGCATCGACCGCTACTACAAGGGCGAGTACGCGGATCCCGAGCTGGTGATCCAGCCGGTCACCTGCATGCAGTGCGAGACCGCGCCGTGCGAGTACGTCTGCCCGGTCAACGCCACCGTCCACAGCGACGAGGGCCTGAACGAGATGGTCTACAACCGCTGCATCGGCACCCGCTACTGCAGCAACAACTGCCCGTACAAGGTGCGGCGGTTCAACTTCCTCAACTACATCGAGGACTACACGGCCGCGCGCGAGATGGGCATGAACCCGGACGTCACCGTCCGGACCCGCGGCATCATGGAGAAGTGCACGTACTGCGTGCAGCGCATCGAGCGCAAGCGGATCGCCACCCGCATCGAGGGACGCACGATCCTCGACGGTGAGCTGGAGACCGCCTGCCAGCAGGGCTGCCCGACGCGCGCCATCGTGTTCGGCTCGCTGAACGACCCGAGCTCGAAGGTGTCGCAGCTGCAGGCCGATCCGCGCCGCTACGACCTGCTCCACGAGCTCGGCACCCGCCCGCGCACGGTCTACCTCGCCCGCGTGCGCAACCCCAATCCGGAGCTCGGGCAGCCCGCCCGCGCTGGGGAGCACGAATAATGGCCGCTCCGATGTTGACCCCGGATCCGCTCGAGCCAGCGCCGCTCATAGACGGTAACTACAACGACAAGGACATCAACAACACCCTGCTCGCGCACGTCTGGCGCGGGGCAGGGAAGGGGTGGTGGGCCTGCTTTGCCGTCGCGCTGTCGCTGCTCGGCATGCTGGTCATCTCGATCTCCTGGACCGTCTATGAAGGGATCGGGACCTGGGGGAACAACATCCCCGTCGGGTGGGCGTTCGGCATCATCAACTTCGTCTGGTGGATCGGCATCGGCCACGCCGGCACGCTGATCTCCGCGATCTTGCTGCTGTTCCAGCAGAAGTGGCGCACGTCGATCAACCGCTTCTCGGAGGCGATGACGCTGTTCGCGGTCATCTGCGCCCTCCTGTTCCCGCTGATCCACACCGGCCGTCCCTGGTTCGCCGCCTACTGGCTGCTGCCGTATCCCAGCACCAACGGGATCTGGCCGCAGTTCAAGAGCCCGCTCACCTGGGACGTGTTCGCGGTCTCGACCTACTTCACGATCTCGCTGCTGTTCTGGTTCCTGGGCCTGGTCCCCGACCTGGCGGCGCTGCGCGATTCATCGACGAGCAAGACCAAGCGCATGATCTATGGCCTGTTCGCCATGGGCTGGCGCGGGTCGGGCCGGCACTGGGCCGAGTACAAGTGGGCCTACGTGCTGCTGGCCGGCCTGTCGACGCCGCTGGTGCTGTCGGTCCACACCATCGTGTCCTTCGACTTCGCCGTGTCGGTCATCCCCGGCTGGCACACCACCGTCTTCCCCCCTTACTTCGTCGCGGGCGCCGTGTTCTCGGGCTTCGCGATGGTCATGACCTGGATGATTCCGGCGAGGCGCTTCCTCGGCCTGAAGCACGTCGTGACGATGAAGCACCTCGAGAACATGAACAAGATCATGCTCGTGACCGGCATGTTCGTCACGTACGGCTACGTGATGGAGCACTTCATCGCCTGGTACAGCGCCGATCCGTACGAGTTCGCGCAGTTCTATCTGACCCGCATGCACGGCCCGATGCGGTGGATCTATCGCACGATGATCTTCTGCAACTGCATCGTGCCGCAGATCTTCTGGTCGAAGCGGTGGCGTACCAGCATCCCCGTCATGTGGGTGGCGGCGATCTTCATCAACGTCGGCATGTGGTGCGAGCGCTTCAACATCATCGCCACCTCGCTGCACCAGGACTTCCTGCCGTCGAAGTGGGAGAACTACATGCCCAGCTGGGTCGATCTCTCGCTGTTCGCGGGCACGATCGGTCTGTTCTCGACGCTGTTCCTGCTGTTCCTGAAGTTCGTGCCGGCGGTCGCCGTCACCGAGGTCAAGGAGCTGCGCCACGAGCTGGCGCATGATCCGACCGCCGAAGTGGCCGGGGAGACGCACTGATGTCGTCGTCGGAACACGGTCACGAGCATCATTCGGACTTCGTCCCGCGCCGCTTCGTGGTGGCCGAGTTCGCCTCGCCCGAGGCGCTGCTGGAAGGCACCACCAAGATGCGCGAGGGGGGCTACGCCCAGCTCGACACGCACACGCCGTTCCCGATCCACGGCCTCGAGGAGGCGCTCGGCCTCAAGCGCCCGAAGATCCCGCTCATCGTCCTGTGCGGCGCCATCGCGGGCGCCTGCATCGCCTACTCGCTGATCTATTTCTGCAACGTCATCGACTGGCCGCTGAACATCGGCAACCGCCCGGTTCACGGGCCGCCGGCCAACATCCCGATCACGTTCGAGCTGGCCGTGCTGCTGGGCGGCGGGTCGTCGTTCTTCGGCTTCTTCGCGCTGGCGGGGCTGCCGAAGCCGTACCACCCGGTCTTCGAGTCGGAAGAGTTCTCGCGCGCGGCCATCGACGCGTTCTTCCTGTCGATCGAGCTGCCGGCGGGCACGGACGCCGAGCGCGCGCTCGCCGACGTGCGGGCCGCGGGGGCGATAGCCGCGGAGCACGTCGAGGAGTCCGAGCGATGACGCCGCGCCTGACTCGAGCGACGTTCGCGCTGGCGCTGGTCACGCTGACCGCGGCCGCCTGCGACGAGCAGATCCTCGATCCGATGGCCGATCGCCAGCCCAAGGCGGACCGCTACCGCGAGAGCAAGTTCTACGAGGACGGCTTGACCATGAAGGCGCCGCCCGAGGGAACCGTCCCGCGCGAGCGCATCACGTTGAACGCGCGCCTGACCACCGGGCGCGAGACGGACGGCGCGATCCAGTCGAACGGCGAGCCGATGCCGATGTACGTGACCAGCGTCCCCGTGCCCGTGACGCGCAAGCTGCTCGAGCAGG
>DATBHU010000069.1:0-2920 GCA_036557265.1 Polyangia bacterium | reverse complement strand
CGACCGCGGCGCGCTCGTTCGCCTCGCTCCACGACTTCGCCTTCGCGCCGGTCATCACCTCGACGCCCAGCTTCTTCAGCTTGCGCGCCACCACCTGCACGATCTCGGGATCGTTGCCGGCCAGGATCCCGGGCAGCGCCTCAACCACGGTCACCTTGGCCCCCAGCTTCGCGTACAAGGTGCCGATCTCGATGCCGATGTAGCCGCCGCCGATGACGACGAACCGCTCGGGGACCTGGTCGAACGCCAGCGCCCCGGTCGAATCGACGATCCGGTCGCCGTCGAACTTGAACCCCGGGATCTCGATGGGGCGCGAGCCGGTCGCGATGACGATGTTGTCCGCCTGGATGGTCGTCTTGCCGCCGTCCGCGCCGGTCAGCTCGACGGTGTTGCGCGACAGCAGGCGCGCGCTCCCGGTCCGGTAGTCGCAGCCGTTGGCCTTGAGCAGCACCTTCACGCCGCCGGTCAGCTTGCTGACCACCTCGCCCTTCCAGGTCTGCATCTTGGGCATGTCGACGCGGAGGTTGTCGGCGAGGATGCCGATGTCAGCGCCGTGGCGGAGCTTGTCGTAGTACTTGGCCGCGTTGATCAGCGCCTTCGACGGGATGCAGCCGACGTTCAGGCAGATGCCGCCCGGCTTGTCGCGCTCGACCACCATCGCCTTCTTCTTGAGCTGCCCCAGCCTGATGCCCGCGACATAGCCGCCCGGGCCGGCGCCGATCACCAGCGCCTCGACGTGAATCTTCTCGTCCGCCATGCGGCGGCTCATACCACAAACGATCGGGCCCCGTCAGCGCCGCGGCTGCCGCGACCTTGCCCGCCGCCTCAATCGTCGGAGTCGCTGCCGTTCCCGTTCATGACCCAGGTGCAGTTGAACGACGCGGCACCGTAGTGGCCGTCGCAGCTCTGCACGTACGTCGCCTGCCTACCGCAGCCCCTGACGCCCCGGGTGCGGTCGTCGATCTTGCTGACGCTCAACTCGTCCTTCGTGCAGTGGAGATCGAACGCGGCGCGCTTGAGCAGCTTGTCCCGGGAGGTCGGCCCCGTCGCGCACCCGACGACGACCACCGCTGCGATCGACACCGCGAACCCGGCGCACCAGCGGCGCTTCTTCATGTACAAACTGTCGCCGACCCGGTGGCGACCGTCAATCGCCGCCGGCGAACGGGACGGGCGGCAGCGCCTGGTGCAGGAACGGCAGCGGATGCAGGGAGGCGAGCACCAGCGCCACGCCCACGCCCAGCGCGAGCACCAGGCGCCCGCGCCGCTTGCGCGGCTGCACGCCCTCCGCGACGGCCCAGGTGTAGAGCGCGCCGAACAGCAGGCCGCCGCCGTGGGCGTAGTTGTCGAAGTGGGCGTAGACGCCGATGACGAACCAGGCTGCGATCCAGATCAGCTGCTGGCGAATGGCCGCGTTCTGCACGAACGCGCGCAGGCTGCCGAACCGCAGCCGCAGCGTCACCAGCATCCAGCCGACGACGCCGAACAGCGCGCCTGACGCGCCTGCGCTCAGCGCGTCGTGGCCGATGACGCTGACCGCCGAGCCGACGATGCCGCTGCCGAGGTAGAGGACCAGGAAGCGCCACGATCCCAGCTGTTTTTCGGCGAGCTCGCAGATCCGGAAGCCGAACCAGACGTTGAGGACGATGTGCAGGAAGCCGATGTGCAGGAACATCGACGTCAGGAGCCGCCAGTACTGACCGGCCCAGACCCAGCGGCGCCCGCTGGCGCCGAACTGGATCAAGGTCGCGTCGGTGCGGGTGTCTCCCACCGCCTGGGCTATCAGGAAGACGACGATGCAGACGCCGAACAGCGCGCTGGTGGCCGGCGCTTCACGCACCACCTGAAGCGGCGACCGCCGCGACGGCCGGGACGGCGGAGGTGCATACGGCGGCGTGGTCTGGACACCCACACCGGCAATGTAAGGCCCGTTTTTTTCCGGTCACGAACCGGCGGCTCGGCGCCACCTGGGGTTCGGCTGACGAGGAGTCGATGATGGCATCGGAGGGAGCGACGATCGCAATCGTGGAACCCGCAGACGACACCTCCGCTTCGATCGAGGCGGCGCTGAGACGTCGGGAACATGGCGCGGCCCTGACGCTCTGCGCGCGCCAGCACGGCGCCGCGCTGGGACGGCTGTGCATGGCGCTCGTCGGGTCGCAGGCCGACGCCGAGGACCTGACGCAGGAGACGCTGCTGGCGGCCCACGACGCCTTCGACAGCTGGCGGGGGGAAGGGTCGATCCGGGCCTGGCTGTTCGCGATCGCGCGGCGCAAGTGCGCGCGTCACCTGGAGACGCGCACGGCCGGACGCGCCAAGCTCGAGCTTCTGCGCGACGAGCCGGGCGCGCCCGCTTCGACGGACGCCGCGGAGGCGGCCTCCGAGCGCCAGCTGGCTGCGCGGGCGCGCAAGGCGCTCGCCGAGATCCGACCGAGCGAGCGGGAGGCGCTGATCCTCCGCTACGCAGGCGGCCTCAGCTTCCGCGAGGTCGCCGCCGCGTGCGGCATCGACGAGGCGGCGGCGCGCAAGCGGGTCTCGCGCGCGCACGCCCGGCTGCGGGCGGAGCTGGATCCCGAGGCAGACACCACGACCGAGACGGACGCCAGGAGCAACCGATGAGCAGCGCGCTGTGCACCGAAGTGATCGACAACATGGCCGACGTGCTGGACGGCAGCGCCGACCAGCGCCTGCTGGACCACATCGCCGGCTGCGACGCCTGCCGCGACGCGCGCCACGACGCCGAGCGCGGGCGCGCGCTGGTCGCGGGCGCGGGCGGCGACTTCGTCGTCCCGGCCGATCTGGAGGCGCGCCTGGGCGCCGCGCTGGCGCGGCGGCAGCCGGCGGCGCGGCCGGCCCCGTCCCCCCCCGCGCCGACCCGGAGCTGGCGCCGGGTGGGAACGGCGGCGGGCCTGTCGCTGGC
>DATBHU010000068.1:0-2851 GCA_036557265.1 Polyangia bacterium | reverse complement strand
AGCAATATCTGACCGCTGCCGGGCGCCGCGCGCAGCCGGCGCCCGACCTCCAGGCCGTCCATCCCGGGCATCTGGAGATCGACGAAGGCGACGTCGGGCGCGTGCTGCGCGGCGAGGTTCAGCGCCGTCCGTCCGTCGTTCGCGACGTGGACCGTGTCGCCGCGAAACCTGAGCACCCGCGCCAGGGTGTCCGCCGCGTCCGCCACGTCGTCGACGACCAGGATGCGCAGCGCCTCCGCGGCGTCGGGCGGGCGCGCGCCGATCGCGGCGCCCAGAGTCGCGCGCTCGGGCTCCGGCGCCAGGCCGGCCGCCGGCGCCGCGGCCGGCAGCCGCACCACGAACTCGCTGCCCCGGCCGGGGCCGTCGCTGTGCGCCCGCACGCTCCCCCCGTGGAGATCGACCAGCTTCTTCACCAGGGCCAACCCCAATCCCAGCCCTCCCAGCGCGGCGTCACGCGGGCGCTGCACCTGCGTGAACGGCTCGAAGATCCGCTCCAGCATGTCGTCCGGGATCCCCACGCCCGCATCCTTGAAGCGGAGCAGGATGTCCGGACCGTCGCGCCTCACCGTGATGCCGATGCGCCCGCCCATCTCCGAATACTTCGCGGAGTTGTTGACGAGGTTGGAGAACAGCTGGGCGAGCCGGACCGGGTCGCCCTTCACGGTCAGCGCGCCCGGCGTCACGTCGGTCTCCACCTCGAGCTGGCGCGCGACGATCAACGGCCGGCTGATCTCCAGCGTGCTGCCGATGACCCGCGCCAGGTCCACCAGCTCCTTGCGCAGCTGGATCGAACCGCTGGTGATGCGCGCGACGTCCAGCAGATCGTCCACCAGCCGGGTCAGCTGGGCGGTCTGACGGCCGATGATGTCGCGGGCCGAGCCGACGTGCTCGTCGGCCGACGGCACCTGGCGGAGGATCTCCACCGCCATCGCGATGGGGGCCAGCGGATTGCGCAGCTCGTGCGCCAGCATGGCGAGGAACTGATCCTTGCGCCGATCCGCCTCGCGCAGCGCCTCCGCGTGCGCGCGTTGCGATTCGAGCAGCGCGTGCTCCTCCTCGGCCCGCTTGCGCTCCGTGATGTCCCGCCCCACGGCCTGGTAGTCGAGGACGCGCCCGCCCTCGTGGAACATCGCCCGGATCCGCCACTGCTCCCAGCGGCTGTCGCCCACGGCGCCGAGCAGGCGGTGCTCCCAGGTCAGGAGCGGCCGGTCCACGCTCAGGCCCGCCAGCAAGGCGCTCTGGGTGTCGCGCGGCTCCGGAGGAACGAACGTCCAGAAGAAGGCGCCGATCAGCTCCTGGGCCTGCCGCCCCATGGCGCGGCAGAACGCGCCGTTGACGAAGGTGAGCGTGCCGTCGGGGCGAAAGCGGCAGATCAGCTCCGTCTGATCCTCGACCACGGTCCGGTATTGCTCCTGGCTGGCCCGCAGCTCGTCGGCGGTCCGGCGTTGCTCTTGCAACAGCGCCGACAGCAGCAGCAACGGCACGGAGATCGCGAACAGGAACAGCTGCAGGTGCAGGACGCCGTCGGCGGGCGAGCTGGTGACGAACGGACCCCGATGACCGAGCACCCCGACGATCGACAGCACCGCGACGGCCAGGACGGCGACGCTGGTTCCGCCCGGACCGAAGCGGACCGCGGCCCACAGGATCAGCGGCAGCGGCGCGTAGAGGCTGGCGCCGATCGTGGTCGGCTCCAGCAGCACCGCCGCGCCCAGCACCAGCAGGCCGAGCAGCAGCGCGCCCGCCTCACGCCAGCGGCGCGCGAAATGGGCCATCCATCTGGAAGTGAGCCGGGTCGCCGCCAGCACGATGATCGGCAGCACCGTCAGCCCGGTCAGCACGTTCGACATCAGCCACGGCCGCCAGGCCGACCAGTAGCTGCCGGCGCCCCGGTGGAGCGCGACGACGCCGGCCCCGAGGCACGCCGCGGCCAGCGGCGCGAGGACGACCGCGAAGAGGAGGACCGCGGTCATCCCCCGGAGCGTGTCGAGCCGCCGCGGATCGCCGAAGCGCCGCACGCCCCAGGCCGCCAGCAGCGCGCGGGCGCAGTTGGCGATCTCCGCCATCAGCGCGAAGGAGACGGGCTCGCCGTAGAGCCAGTGCGGCACGAAGGAGCCGACCACCCCGGAGAGGAGATAGATCCACCAGCGGCGCGGCTCGGACAGCAGCAGCGCCGCCCCCACCACCGCGTAGGGCGGATAGAAGATGGCGGTACCGACGGTGGGAAAGCGCAGGACGGAACCGATCACCGCGCCCGCCGCGCTCGCCAGGCAGACCAGCAGCGCGGTCAGCGCGGTTCGCATTTCCGGCGATCTGTGAAATCGAGACACCGACATGACCTACAGGCAGCGCCTTTGTACTCCTTCCGACAGCGCGAAAAAATCGGGGGCCGCACAGTCCGGACCGGGGTGCCCCGAATCAGTCAATGCCCTCGCCCCGATGGCACGGGCGAGACCGGAGAACGTGTTGGCGACGTTACGTTACGGCACGCAGGTCGGGATCCCGCTGTCCAGGATCGAGCAGTGCAACCCGTTCGGGCATGAGAGCCCGAGGCAGGGATCCTGCGGGGTTGCGAGGGCGCGCACCGCCGGGTCGCCGACCGCCGGCGCGAATCCGGCGGGCGGCGTGGCGGGGTTGCCGAACAGCCCGGTCGCGCCGACGACCGCGGTCGCGCCCGGCGCCAGCGTCGGCGCGAAGGCGGGCGCCGCGATCGTGAAGGTGCCCGGGCCGCCCGACAGCACGCCGTTCCACACCGACTGGAAGCTGCCCGTGAACGAGAAGGCGAAGCGCCAGTTGTCGAGCGCCACCGACTCGTTGTTGGTGACGTGAAACTCGCCCTGGAATCCCCCAC
>DATBHU010000067.1:0-10300 GCA_036557265.1 Polyangia bacterium | reverse complement strand
TTCGCCTCGGTGCAGCCCATCGGGCGGCCGGCGGCCGCGCAGCAGTAGCCCTCGGTGCAGTTGTGGGACTGGCAGATGTCGCCCCGGTCGCACGCGACGCCGTTCGGCTTGCGGTAGTCGCAGCAGAACAGCTTGGCCTGCTTGCCCTGGTCGTCGTACCCGTCGATCGGCGCGTCCTCGCAGTAGATCTGCGTGAAATCATCCTCGGGCGTGTCGCGCCCATAGCACGCGAACCCGAAGCGCCCCGGCGTGCATTTCGGGATCTGCCCCTGGACCTTGGTCGCGGTGACGCAGGATCCGCCGGGCAGCACCGGCGCGGGCGTGAAGCAGCAGAAGTTCGAGAACTGGCCGACGGGCGGCGCGGGCACGGCGCAGGTGAAGTAGTAGTAGTCGGCGCGGCTCTCGCTCATGCCGAAGTCCTCCCCGCGCGGCGCGGTGTCCGCCGGGCACGACCAGCCGGTGAGGCCCGACTGCACCGCCCCCGGCGGCCCGCTGTACATGATCAACCCCGTCGCCCGGTCCGCGGGGCAGGCGCCCTTCGCCTCGGTGCAGCCCATCGGGCGGCCGGCGGCCGCGCAGCAGTACTGGACCAGCTGGCCATCGCGGATGCCGTTGCCGCAGGTGAGCGCGGGGTTGAGCGCCTCCGGGCGGTCCGCTCCGTAGCATTCGAACTTGTAGTTGTCGGCGGTCGGACAGGCGCGGCTCGGGTCGTTCGAGATCGCCGTGACCGAGGTGATGTCGAGCGCGCACGTCACCGGCGGATCGGGGGGCGTGCAACAGTAGCCGGTGGTGCCGTCCGCGTTGGGCCCCTGCAGGGCGCAGATCATCCCGTACGGGATCCCGGCGACGTACTTGGCGTTCTCGTCCGGTCGGGCGACGCCCGTGCACGAGTAGCCGACGAGACCGGCCGCCCCCGCGCCCGCGTCGGGGTTTCCCGCCAGGATCGTGTCGCAGGTGAGCGCCGTGTCCACCGTGCATTCCCCGTGGCTGGCAGGCGCCTCGACGGCGCAGCCCGTGAGGGCCGCGGCCGCCGCGAGCAGGGTAAAGCCTCCGCGCGTCGTGAAGCGGTTCATCAGTACTTCCATCCGGGCGGCGGTTGTGGCGCCGGCAGCGTTGTGAAATGGCATTCCTTCGGCGTGGACGATCCGGTCCGCGTATCGGTGACGATGTCGACGCCCCGCCCCTGGATCTCGAAGTTGATGTCGCCCGGGCCGAGGTGAAACTGCGAGAACTCGGACGCAACGCCGAGATGCGGGTTGAGGTTGTCGAAGATGACGTTGTCGAGCGTGATCGTCGGCCGCAGCGTCTGGTTGTAGCCCTCCAGCGTCACGACCGCCGGCGACAGGCCCCCGCAGGTGACGGCGCGGACGTTGTGGAACTCGAGGTTGCGGAAGTCCGGGTAGCTCGCGCCCGCGAACAGCGGGTTGTAGGCGGTGCTGACGAGCAGCCCGTTCACCATGTCGCGCATGCAGACGTCGCTGTACTTGACGTTGTCGACCAGGCCGCCGCGGCTCTCGTCGGACTTGATGCGAATGCCGTTGAAGTCGCCGGGGTGCGCGTCGATGCCGACCGGACGCGAATCGGAGTCGATCGTCAGGTCCCAGACGTCGACGTTGGTGACCCCGCGGTGCGTGACGCCGTCGGGCGACATGTAGCTGCCGTAGGTCTCGCTGCCGATCGACATGCCGTGGCCGGTGCCGAAGCGGTTGTGGGCGATGCTGAGGTTCGAGACCCAGTGGCCGCCCTTGATGGCGATGTGATCGTCGCCGGTGCTGATCGTGTTGCAGGCGATCACGCCGCAATAGGCGATGTCGGTGGTGCCCGGGTCGACGCCGTCGGTGTTGCGCGCCCAGCTCGGCGTCAGCTGGAAGTTGGCGCTGTTGGACCACTTCGACGGCGTCAGCAGGGTGATGCCCCAGACGATGAACCCCTTACCGCGGTCGCGCATGGTGTCGCAGACGCCCGTCCCGACGCCCGCGGGCGGCGACGACGTCAGCTTGACGTGGAACTTGGCCGAGTTATGCAGGGTGACCCGATAGAGGACGAAGCCGGTCGTCCCCTTCTTGAGATTGATCAGCGTCGGGTTGCCGATGCTGCCGTCGATGGCGCGCAGCGCGTACGACATCTGCCACCACGAGTAGTCGTGCCCGACGAGGGGCTCGCCCCCCTGACCGTCGATCGTCCCCTCGCCGATGATCTGCGGCCCCGTGCCCGAGACGCTCAGGAACTCGATGCAGGCGGACGAGTCGTTCACGCCGAGCACGCCGCAGTTGCCGGTCGATTGAAACAGGGCCGCGCTGCGCGACATGAACAGCGTGACGCCCTTGTCGATCCACAGGGTCTTGCCGTTGATGACGATCTGCGCCGACAGGAACGCGTTGCTGTCGCCGTCGGTGATCAGCTTGACGATCGGACAGGTCGCGCTGCTCAGCGCGGCGTTGATGCGCTGCGTGTCGAGGGCGGTCTGCGCCTCGACGTAGTTGACGGGCTCGTCGAGCACCTGGCCGTCCGGCGGCGTCACGCGCGTCGCTTTCAGGATGCACTCCGCCGGCGGATCGGCCGGCCATTGCACCTTCCCGTTGACGACGTACGGCTCCGGCGGCAGGCACTTGTTCGGATCTGCGCCCGGGGCGTCGCAGCTGTCGGCGGCCCCGCACCGGTCCAGGCCCTCGACGTCATCCGCGTTGCTGGGCGGCGACGCGGTTTCGCAGACGTAACTGATCGCCGCGATGTCGTTGCTCGTGTGACAGCCCGCCAGCGCGAGCAGGCAGCCTGCCGAGAACCATCTCGGCAGGCGGGTGGACAGCGATCGGAGGTACTGCATACGTTGTCTCGGACTGGCGGGGGCTGGGCTGTGGGCCTGGAAGTGAGCGTACCGCGTCTAGCCGCAGCCGGGGTTTCCGGGGCAGGGCCAGGAGCCGTTGTCGGTCGCGCAGCTCCAGACGCGCGCGCCCGAGGCGTTCGCTGCCTGGCAGACGCAGAAGCCGGACTTGGCCGCGCCCGACGAGTCGAGGTACTGGCCGCCGGCGACGCCCTGCATGCTGTTGCAGGCGTGGCACATGTCGGCCGTGCAGGGATCCGAAGCCTTCGGCGTCATGCCGGCCGGGCAGGTGGGGTCAGCCGCTGCCGGCAGCTTGTAGCAAGAGAAGTCCTTGGCCTGGTCGAAGGTGCAACCCGACATCTCGGAGTACGTGCCGCTCGTCTGGCAGGTCTCCGACTTCACGCCGGCCTTCTCCGGGCCGCAGGTCTTGTAGCAGAACTGGATGTCGGTGGCCGCGCAGGCGCCGCCCTTGGCGACGGTCGACGGGCAAGTCGGCTGGCCGAACTCGGTGCCGCCGGCGCCGGTCGTGCCGGCCGTCCCGGTGCCGATGCTGCCGCCTTCGCTGGTGCCGGCCGTGCCGCCGGCGCCGGTCGTGCCGGCCGTCCCCGTGCCGCTGGTGCCGGCCTGACCCTGACCGGTCGTGTTGCCGGTCCCAGGCATCATGTTGCTGGGGCTGTTGCTCCCGCAGGCCTGGAAGATGAAGATCTGCGCCACGAATGCCACCGCACCCAGGGTCTTGACCGATTGAGCCTTCGTCATTTGAATCCTCGTTTTTTGTTCGCGGCCCTACGGGCCAAACCCAGCCCGATGGCCGGCCTTTCCTTGCTCCGTGGGTGTCCGTACGGGATCCGGAAGGCTCATGACCGGTCCGTTTTTGGCCCGGATTTCCGCAGGCCTGGCACGGGCGGCGGGCGGACCCGCTCGACCCCGCGTCGACCCGGCCTCGACCCGGCTCGAGCATTGACGAGCTGTTCCAGCCCTGCCGAGATACCGACGGAGCTGTGATCCGCATCGTGCTGCTGTCCGTCGCTGCGGCGAGCATTCTGCTCGCGCCCACCGGGGCCCTCGCCTGGGGCGTCCCCCCGGCCCGGCCGGCGCCCGCGGGGGCTGCCTCCGCCGAGAGGAGCCCGCTCGCGTGGGCGCGCGCGACGTGCGACGGCATCATGAGGCGCAGCCCCGTGCTGACCGAGCGCTGGCACTACGACGTCGGCCTGGTGCTGTCAGGGTTCGAGGCGGTCTGGCGCAGGACCGGCGATCGCCGCTACTTCGACTACATCAAGGCGAACGTCGATCGCCTGGTCGGCGCGGACGGCACGATCAAGGGCTACGAGCCGCGCGACTACATGCTCGACGACGTCAACATGGGCAAGCTGCTGTTCGCGCTGCACGCCGACGCGCGCGACGCCGCCGAGCGGGAGCGCTACCGCAAGGCGCTGTACGCGCTGCGCGCGCAGCTGGCGGCGCAGCCGCGCACGGCCGACGGCGGCTTCTGGCACAAGCAGATCTACCCGCACCAGATGTGGGCCGACGGCGTCTACATGGCGGCGCCGTTCCTGGCCCGGTTCGCGGCGGTGTTCGGCGAGCCGGCGGCGCTGGACGACGCCGTCAAGCAGGTGCTGCTCGCGGAGACGCACCTGCGCGACGCGAAGACCGGCCTCCTCTACCACGGGTGGGACGAGAGCCGGACGCAGCGCTGGGCCGACCGCGCGACCGGGCGCTCGTCGCAGTTCTGGGGGCGCGGCGACGGCTGGTACGCGATGGCGGTCGCCGACGTGCTCGCCGAGATGCCGCCGGAGCATCCGCAGCGCGGCGCGGTGCTGGCCGTGCTGCAGCGGCTTGCGCGCGCGATCGTGAACGTGCAAGACGGCGCCACCGGCGTCTGGTGGCAGGTCCTCGACGCGGCAGGCAAGCCCGGCAACTTCAGGGAGGCCTCGGCATCCGCGATGTTCGTCTACGCGCTGATGAAGGCGATGAACCACGGCTGGCTGGACCGGCAGCAGTTCGCGCGCGCCATCAACAACGGCTACGCTGGCCTGATGAAGCAATTTTTCGTCACCGACGCGCCCGACGGCGTCCACGTCAGCCGGATCTGCAAGGTGGCGGGGCTGGGCGGCGATCCGTACCGCGACGGTTCGTACGGCTACTACGTCGGGACCGAGGTGGTGACGGACGATCCCAAGGGCGTCGGCGCGTTCATCCTGGCGGGCGCCGAGGTGGGATCGTGAGGATCGTGAGGGCCGGAAGGCGGCTCGCGCTGGTGTTCGTGCTGCTGGGCGCGGTCGGCGACGCGGGCGCCGCGGGGCCCGCCGCGCGCGGCAAGGGGGCGGGGCCGGCGTTCTACGACGTGCGCAGCTTCGGCGCGGTGGCCGACGGCAAGACGAAGGCGACCGAGGCGGTGCGCAAGGCGATCGCGGCGGCGTCGGCGGCGGGCGGCGGGACGATCGTCTTCTCGGGCGGCACCTACCTCTCGGGCGCGATCCACCTCAGGAGCAACATCACGCTGTTCGTCGACGCGGGCACGGTGCTGAAGTTCTCGAGCGACTTCGACGACTACCTGCCCATGGTCCGCTCCCGCTGGGAGGGGACGGAGGTGACGAACTTCTCGCCGCTGATCTACGGCGACAAGGTCGAGAACGTCGCCATCACCGGGCGCGGGCTGATCGACGGCGGCGGCGCGCCGTGGTGGAAGACGTACAACGACCTCAAGGAACAGCTCGGCAAGCCGGTCGCGAAGCCGAGCAAGTGGCAGGCGGAGTTCGCGCGCCTGAACACCGCGCGCGGCGACTGGCCGGACGACCGGCGCTGGCTGGAGAACGGGTTCCTGCGCCCGCCGCTGATCCAGATGCTCGACTGCAAGAACCTCCTGATCAGCGACGTCACCCTCAAGAACCCGCCGTTCTGGACCATCAACCCGGTCTACTGCGACGGCGTCAACATCCGCGGCGTCCGCATCGAGAACCCGGATGACGCGCCCAACACCGACGGCATCGATCCGGAGTCGTCGCGCAACGTGCGCATCTCCGACTCGTACATCAGCACGGGCGACGACTGCATCGCCATCAAGTCGGGGCGCGACGCGCAGGGGCGGAAGGTGGGCCGGCCCGTCGAGAACGTCACGGTCACCAACTGCACGATGGTGCGCGGGCACGGCGGCGTGTCGATCGGCAGCGAGATGGCGGGGGGGGCGCGGCGCATCGCCGTCTCGAACTGCGTCTTCGACGGGACCCAGCGCGGCGTTCGCATCAAGACCACGCGCGGCCGCGGCAACGTCGTCGAGGACGTGCAGGTGAGCAACATCGTGGTGCGCGATCTGAAGTACGAGGCGGTCGCGCTCGACATGTTCTACACGGCCGCGCCGCCCGAGCCGGTGTCGGAGCGGACGCCGCGCGTCCGCAACGTCCACATCTCCAACCTGACCGGCACGGCGAAGGGCGCGGGCGTGCTGCTGGGGCTGGAGGAGTCGCGGCTCGACGACGTCTCGCTGACCGACTTCGACGTCGCCGCCGAGACGGGGCTGGTGATCCGCAACGCCGACCACGTCACGCTCCGGTCGGTGCGCATCCGGACCAAGGGCGGGCCGGCCGTCCGCGCCGAGAACGCCAGCGACCTGCGGCTGTTCGACGTCGGCACGCCGGAGCCGCACGTCGGCGTCGCGGCGGTCGACTTCGTCAACGTCGCCCACGTCTTCATGCAGGGCTGCTACGCGCCCGAGGGGAGCGACGTGTTCTTGTCGGTGCGGGGCCGCGACACGCGGACGATCATCCTGGGCGAGAACGATCTGTGGGGCGCGCGCACGCCGATCATGCTGGGCGGCGACGTGTCACCCAGCGTGATCACGCGGCGCTGAGCAGCGCCTCGCTCACGGCGTCGTGAAGTAGAGGTAGTTGAGGCACATCTCGTCGGTCGTCTTCTCGCCCCAGGTGAGATCCATCGGCGTCTGCTTGACGCCGCCGATGACCGGCTGGTCGGCGGCCGAGTTGTCGTAGGTGCACTCGAGGTGGATCACGTCGCCGGCGACGACCGAGATCGGCTGCTGGTAGTAGTAGAACATCTGCCAGTGGAAGTCCCAGTGCGGGATGTGGACCGCGCAGGTGCTGCTGCCGTCGGCGTGCCGGATGGCGACGTTGATGTCCGTGCCGTGCAGGTGCATGTGCGGGACGACGCCCCACAGCGCCCAGGCGCGGTTGATGCTCAGATTCGCGACGACCGTCTGGGAGGCGGTGCCCGCCGGGACGAGGAACGTCTGGTTGGCGACCGCCGCGATGGCGGCCGGCTTCGCCACCGGCGTCGCCGCGTAGTAGAGGCCGGCGGTGGTCCGATCGCTCAGCGGCGTCTGCGGCAGCTGCGCCTGCGCCAGCAGGTTGTAGTGGATCTGCATGACGATCTGCGTGCCCGCCGGCAGGTGAATCCCGGTCGGCGGCGGAAACATCGACGCGCCCGAGCCCGGGACCCAGCCGCCGATCGTCTGCGCCGCGTCGACGCCGCTGCCGCCGAAGCAGGTCCAGCCGAGCCCGGGCTCGGCGGCGTCGGCGGCCTGCGCGGCCGACACGTCCGTGGCCGGCACCGCGAACAGCAGCACGTGGTGGACGCTGGCGGGCGTGCCCGGATGGACGTTGAAGCCGATCATGTCCTGCCCGGTGGTCAGCCCCGGGTCGATCAGGAAGCAGTGATAGTCGTCGGTCAGCGCCGTGTTGGGCTGATAGGCGCTGCCCGGATCCAGCGTCGCGCTGGGCGGTCCCGGATCGACCCCGGTCCCGGCGTCGGGCGCGGGCGGCGCGTCCGCCGGATCGCCGGCCGGCGCCCCCGCCGCCGACCAGGCGGCCAGGGTGGCGATCTCACCGGACGACAGGCCGCGCACGTCGCGAAAGTCGCCGCAGCCGGCCACCGGCATCCAGGGCGGCATCTTCAGCGCGCCCGTCTCCGTCGCGATCAGGGCCGCGTAGCCCTTGGTGTCGTCGTAGCTGGTGAAGGCGAACGGCGCGATCTGGTTGGGCGCGTGGCAGGTCGTGCAGTTCGCCTCCAGGATCGGGCGGACGTCCTTGTAGTAGGTGACGTCTCCGCTGCCTCCCGTGCCCCCGCCGCCGCCGTGCGCCCCGCCTCCCCCGCAGGCGGCGCCGGCGGCCGCCAGTAGGTAAGCCGCCCACATCCGGTTCGGGGATTTCGTCGAGATCTGCCCCATGGTTCGTCGCACCCGATCCTGACCCCGCACACCCCGTTCGGGTGAAAGATATTCATTCGACGATGATCGGCGCCACCGTGGTTGTCCCGGCGCCGTAGAAGGTGAGGTCCGACGGCGCGCCCGGAATCGGGATCGGCGTGCCGGCCCCGGTCGTGAGGTCGATCTGGATCAGGGTGCCCGCGTAGGTAAATCCATACGCGATGCCGCCCCAGTAGCCGAGCCCGAGCACAGCGTCGGAGCCGGTCGCGCCGATCACGCGCATCAGCGCGCCCGTCTTCGGATCGACCTGGACGATCCGATCGCCACCCGGGCTGGTCAGGACGCTCTGGTCCTTGACGGTCAGGTAGGTGCCGCCGTCCTTGATCGAGACCACGTCGCCGCTCGAGACCCAGGTGACGCCGCCGCTGGCGGCGTTGTTGAGCAGCCCGATCTGCGTCAGCGCGCCGGTCGCCGGATCGACGCGCACGTACTTGTCGTCGGCGTAGCCGACCAGCGCCTCGGCGTTCGCGACCAGCGTCCCCTCCGGGACGTAGGTCAGCGACGTCACCAGGTCCGCGCCGCGCGTCAGCACGGTGCAGTGCGCGCTGGTCGGATCGATCGAGACCAGCGCGCCGCCGAGCGCGTTGTTGAACGAGATCGCCGCCGAGCCGGTCATCTTGCCGGTGCGATCGATCGCGATGTCGACCATCGACGAGACGGTCGTCCCGACGCAGTCGAAGGCGCCCACCATCGTCACCTGCTTCGAGATCGGCTCCAGCAGCCACAGCGTCGTGTCGCTGTGCGCGTACACCTTGCCCGGGGCGGGCGGCGGCCGCTCGGCGGTGCCGAAGTCGAACGTCGGACCGTCGGCGGGCGGCGCCGTCTCGCGCGGTCCCGCGTCCGGGGCGGCGTCGATGGCTCCGGTCGCGCCGGCGCCGCCGCCGGCGTCGGTCGACTGCATCTTCACGCCCGCGCAGCTGGTGAGACAGCCGGTCAGACAGAGCGCGAACGCGAGCGCGCGCGCCCGCGGCGAGGACGACCCGAGCACCTGCGCAGCATGGTTCCGGCCGAAAATCCGTGCAAGCCCCGCGGGCGAGCAAAAACGATTGCCGCCGTCGTCACGAGGGGGGCGGCGCGGGACGGAAGCGAGCGATCTCCTCCGCGCGCAGGCGGGCGTCGGCCTCGCGCACCTTGAGCGGGACCAGGCGCCGCTCGTCGGGCGTCAGGGCGAACCGCGCGGTGGCGACGTAGCCGAGCGTCCAGAACAGCAGCACGTCCCAGGCGAGGCGCGGCGCGAACAGGAAGGCGGCCGCGGACGTCGCCACGAAGCCGCCGATCAGCAGGCGCACGTGCGGGAAGTTGCGGCGGCGTCCGCGGTGGTTCTTGTAGGGGATGTTCGACAGCTCGAGCGCCGCCAGCGCCGGCACCATGATGGCTCCCGCCCACAGGCCGCCCGGGATCAGGCGCACCGCGGTGGCGTTGACCAGGCCGAGCGTGATGAACGAGGCGACGGTCTGGGGCAACCCGATCCAGGCGAAGTCGATCGCGACGGGGCGCACGTTGCGGCGGGCGTAGCGGGCGCAGGCGGGCACGATCAGGATCGCGGCCAGCGCGCCGCCCAGCGCCTGCGCGGCGCGCGGCGACAGCCAGAGCGCGTCGGCGGCGTCGCGGTAGGCGAGGTACACGATCAGCGCCGGCGCGACGGCCTGGGTGACGAAGTCCGCGGCGGTGTCGAACTCGGCGCCGAAGCGGTTCGCCTCGCGCAGCGCGCGCGCGACGCGGCCGTCGAACATGTCGGCCGCGTAGCCCGCCATGACCGCGTAGCTCGCCCACAGCCAGCGCCCCTCGGCGCACAGCACCAGCGCGGCCACGCCGGCGAGCGCGTTGAGCGCGGTGACCAGATCCTTGACGCCGAACATGCGCCGGGCGCCGGGGTGGACGTCGACTTCGACGTTCAAGCGGCGCCCCGCAGCGGCGCGGACTCGAGCGAGAGCAGGGCGGGCGGCGCGGAGGCGAGGGCGTGCAGGCCCTCGATGCCGAGCGCCACCAGCGCGAGGTGGCCGGGGTGGTGGCGGCCCGACAGCTCGCGCCAGACGTGGTCGACGATCAGCTTCGCGTAGCGCAGCTTCACCAGCGGCAGCACGGCGGCGCGCTCCGCCTCGCTCGGGTCGGCCAGCTCGGCGTACCCGATCCACAGCGCCGACCAGATCTCCGGGCGCAGCCGGCCCCCGACCAGCGCCAGCTGGGCGAGCGCGATCGCGACGTCGGCCACGCGCGGGCCCGCGCCCGCGTCGCCGAAGTCGATCAGCGCGAAGCGATCG
>DATBHU010000066.1:0-5578 GCA_036557265.1 Polyangia bacterium | reverse complement strand
CCGACCAGGAACGGGCCCGCCGCCGCCACGACGCGCCCGACGTTGTAGCAGAAGCCGGCGCCCGTCCCGCGCAGCCGCGTCGGGAACAGCTCGGGCAGGTAGTACGTGAAGCTGCCGAACACGCCGAACACGGTCAGCCCGATGAAGAAGTACATGGTGAGGCGCGTTTCGGGCGACAGGTCGAGCCCGAACGCGGTCATCACCGCCACCGCCGACAGCGCGTAGTAGATGCCGAACATCGCGCGCCGCCCCATCACCTTGGCGGCCGGGATGGTCAGCAGCGTGCCGAGCAGGCCGCCGACGTTGAACCAGTTGTTGGCGCGCGTGGTCCAGGAGGTGACCAGCGTCAGCGTCGCGGCGTGGTCCAGCCCGCTCGCGGCCGCGGTCTCGCGCGCGAGGCCGCTCGCGACGATGCTGATGAAGGCGTTGACGCTCCACCAGGTGATCAGCGCGACCACCGCCATCGCGAAGCCGCCCAGCGTCGCCCGCCGATGCTCCGGCGTGAACAGCTCGGCGATGCGCGGGTGCGTGCCGCCGGCGGCCGCCTCGCTCCAGCGCTCCGGCTCGCGCACGAAGACGCGGACGATGAACGCGACGGCGGCCGGGATCAGCCCGCACAGGAAGACGAACCGCCACGACGTCTCGGGCGAGCCATGGAAGATCACGCCCGCGATCTTGGCGTTGGCGAACGTCGCCAGGAACAGACCGGCCGGCGCCGACGTGTAGAGCAGCGCGCCCGCCTCGACGCGCCGCTTATCGGGGACGACCTCGGCGACCATCGCCGCGCCCGCCGCCCACTCGCCGCCGATGCCGAGGCTGGCGACCACCCGGAACACCATCAGCATCCAGATGTTGACCGCGCCCGCGCAGGCCGCGGTGCCGAGCGCGTACAGCAGCATCGTCAGCAGCAGCGTCCGCTTGCGGCCGATGCGGTCCGCGATGCGGCCGAACAGGATGCCGCCCGCCGCCCAGCCGAGCAGCAACATCGACGTCAGGATGCCGCCCCACCTCAGTGTCGCCGCCTTGGCCGCCACCGATCCGATCGGCAGGCCGAGCAGCGTCGGCACGCAGTTGGGCGCCACGTAGTTGAACAGCAGGCCGTCGAACACGTCGAAGCCCCAGCCCAGCCAGGCCGCGAACAGCACGGTCCACTGGTAGCGGTTCATGTCCAGCAGCGTCCAGCCGCCGTCGGTCCTGGTCATTGCGGTTCGATGGCCGAGTTGGGGAACGCCGCCGCGGCGGCGTTGCAGAAGTTGACCTTCCTGACCATGGGCGGCGGGTTGGTGCGCTCGCGCGCCGAGGCGGCGCGCCGCGTGGCGAGCGCGCGCTGGACCTTCTCGCCCCCGCGCGGCAGCGCCGCGACCATCTTCTTCCAGGCATCCTGGGCCTTGGCGTCCGTCGCGGGCGGTTCGGGGACCAGCGCGATCAGGCCGACCAGATCCTCCAGCAGCGTCGTATCGGGCTTGGGCGCGGCCAGCGCGTCGGTCAGCGACGGGACCAGCACGTGATCCCGGAACGACGCCAGATCGTCGGCGTCGACCTGACACCAGAGCATGCGCGCGTGCAGGTGGCCGAAGGTCGGCGCCGCCTCGGCGTGTGATTGGCGCAGCAGGCGCTTCAGCGCCTCGTCGTAGTCGCCCTCGGCCTCGCCGTAGGACGACAGCATCACGTCGACCAGCTTGCCGCGGCAGTCCGGATCGCAGCTGCGCCCCAGCAGGTAGCCGACCAGCCACTTGCGGCGATCGGCGTGGAACCGGTCCAGCTCGGCGCTCTCGCTGGCGCTGACCAGCTCGCCGGTGCGCGCCGTCGCCAGCACCAGCGCCGCCACCGCGCGCGCGCCGATCGAGAACTTCTCGAAGTGGTCGATCTCCTGCCACTGGCGGCGCTCGTAGAGATCCTGCAGGTACGGCTCGAACAGCCAGGCCATCTTGCCCGGGAAGGACTGCACCTCGCGCTCGTCCTTCAGGATCGAGAGCGGGCCGGCGCTCGCCGGCTGGCTGGCGGCGGTCACCGCCTCCAGCTCGTCCTGGAACACCTGCGCGATCGCGTCGGAACGTTCGGCCAGCGCGTCGTCCTTGCAGATCTCCGCCGCCTTCTCGACGCCGAAGCGTTGCATGCACGTCATCTTGAACGCCTGCGCCAGCTGGGCGTAGTTCTTCTCGGCGGTCGCCTCCAGCACCGCGCGCATGTAGCTGGCGTTGTCCTTCCCCAGCTCGAGCGCGTACGACACGGCCAGCTCCGGATCCAGGATCGCCCCGCGCGTCAGCGACAGCAGCACGCCGAAGCGCTGGTCCGCCGTCTGCGGCCCGGTCGTCGACAGCACGTTCAGGTTCTTGGACAGGATCTCGGCGCGCGCGATGCGCCAGTCGTTGTCGGCCTTGGTGCGGGCGATCGCCTGCTCGGACTTCGCCTGCTCCGCGGCGGTGACCGACTGCCGGAACTGCCAGATCGACGTCGCGATCAGGCCCGCCAGCCCCAGGAACAGCGTGGAGAGCGGACCGTGGTATTCCTGAAAGAACTTGGAGAGCCGGCTTCGCTTCTTCGCTTCGTTGCCGCCGTTCGCGTTTCCCGCGGGCGTGTGCTCGTCTGCAGCCACGCGGCCAATATATTATCGAATCCGCCCCGAGTGGCAGGACACTGAGGCGAGACCGACACGATGATGAAGTGGCTCGAGCTGCCGCCGGTCAAGATCGGGATTTCGATCCTGCTCTGGCTGGCGGTCGCGCCGTTCGTCTGGTGGTTCTTCCGCGGGACGTGGCGCGAGCTGGACGCGGAGGCGCTGGCGCTGCGCCGCGACCTGGTGGAACGCGGGAAGATCGACTACCGCCCGATGGTCGCGCTGATGCTGGTCGCGTTCATCCAGACGTTCCAGGAGTACTACGGCCGCCCGGACTTCTACGTCCGCGCCCTCGCCGGCGCGGTCGAGCGCTACGCGCACGCGCACCCGGGATCGATCTTCAACCCGCGCGTCTACGACGAGCTGTACATGCGCGCCTGGTGGGGGGTGACGCGCGTGGGCGGTTATCTGCTGCCGCTCGTGGTCTGGCCGTTCGTCTTCAAGCGCGACAGCGTCCTCGACTTCGGCCTGCGCGGGCGCGGCTTCCGCGCGCACGCCTGGATCTACGCGCTGTGCGTGGTGGTGATGGTGCCGGTGCTGATGCTGGTCAGCCGCCAGCCGGACTTCGCCGACTACTACCCGATGTACAAGCTGGCGGGCCGATCGTGGTTCGACTTCCTGGCGTGGGAGGTGATCTACCTGGCCCAGTTCTTCACGCTCGAGATCTACTTCCGCGGCTTCTGGCTGCGCGCGATGCGCACCTTCGGGTCGGGCGCGATCTGGTCGATGGTGGTTACCTACTGCATGATCCACTACGGCAAGCCGTACCACGAGGCGATGGCGGCGGTGATCGCGGGCGTGGTGCTCGGATCGCTGTCGATGAAGACGCGCAGCATCTACGCCGGCTTCCTGGTGCACGCCACGGTGGCGGTGCTGAACGACGTGCTGGCGCTCAGCCGGCGCAAGGCGCTGCCCGAATTGCTGACGCCCGGCAGCTCGACGCGCCTGATCTTCAACCACTGGAACGTCGTCATCTGGATCGCCTGGGCGCTGGCGCTGGCGGTGCTGGCGGCGAAGATCCGCCGCTCGTGGCCCGAGCTGACCGCGTTCTTCGCGCGGCGGCGCCGGCCCGCCGCCTGACCATCGATCGCTACTGCTTGGTGGCGACGACGTCCTTGTTGATCGTCGCGCCGCCCATCGGGCCGCCGTTCATGGTGGCGTCGACGGTGATGAGGTGAAGCGTCGATCCCTGCACGCAGTAGCCGGTGGTCTGGGTCTGAGCGCTCACCGCGCTGGTGACCACCACGTTCGATCCCGTCGTGCCGTAGGTGCCGTGGTCGTCGTTCGGCGCGAGCGCGGCCTCGGTGCAGACGCAGCTCGTACTTCCCGTGCAGGTGAACGTCGCGCCGGCGGGGAGCTGGTCCTGGAACATGCTGGCGAAGTAGTCGCAGGTTTCACCTGCGAGGCAGGACGCGGGCACGTTCCACTTCAGGACCACCGCCGTGTTTCCGGAGAGCGTGTACGTCATGTCCGCGCCGAACGTCAGGCTGCCCGCGGGGGTGATGCTGACGTCGGTGATGGTGGCCGTCGCGCAGATGGCCTGCGTCTGCGGCGCCAGGACCATCGAGTTGATGCACTCGGAGGTCACGTTCCAGGTGCCGACCAGGCTCCCGCCGCACGGTTCGACGTTGCCGCACGAGCCGCTGCCGCTGCCGCCCGCGCCGCCGGTTCCGCCGGCTCCGGTGCTTCCGCCGGCTCCGGTGCTTCCGCCGGAGCTGCCGGCGGTGCCGCTGCCACCGTCGGGCTTCGACGACGATCCTCCACACCCGACCGCCGCGACGACAACCAGCAACGACGCCAACCACACAGTCCGCATGTTTGCAGGGTCCTCCGGCAGCCGGACGCGCACAAGAAAATTCGCGCCACGTTCGCGGCGGCGTGCGCGACCACACGCGCGGCACGCCGCCCACCGTTCAATGAGCGTGATCCGGTTCGCGACTACTCGTCACACTGCAGACGGCGCGCGCGGTTCACGGCCGCGCGCGGCAGCGGCGCGCCGTCGAGCTTGTGCAACAACCACGTGGCGGCCTGGCCGTCGCAGACAACAGCGGCGTCGCGCGCGAGCTGGTGGCGCTCGTCATCGGAAAGCTTGACGACGCTGCGAAGCGGCCGGCCGTCGATCCACTCGATCGCGTGGATCAGCGCCAGGTGCCGCGGGAATTGCTCGTCGGCGAACAGGATCTTGGGGTCGTCGAGCGACGACGTCTCCCAGCCGTAGAAGTATCTCTCGGCGAGCAGCCGCGCCCGCAGCACCGGCAGCGCGCGGCGGCTGCCCAGCAACGCGAGGCCGTACGCCGCGGTGTGGTTCCCGCCCGCCAGGTCGGAGAGCCAGAGCCGCTCGAACGCGTCGCGCTGCGCGCGCAGCATGGGCAGGTGGCGCGCGTGCGCGGCCGCGAGGGCGCGCGGCGCGCAGTCGTCGACGCCCTCCGGGCCCCAGCAGGAATCGAGGATCTCCTTCCCCACGACCTCGACCGGCGAACGCGCCAGCGTGACGGCGAGGGCGCCGTCGGCGGCGTGTCGCGGCGGTAGCCGCGGCGCCGGGCTGGCCGCGGCAGGCTCGCGCGAGGGGTGGCGATGAAAGATCCGATCAGCCGCCCCCGCCGCCGCCAGCAGGCAGATCGGAACGGCGATCTGCAGCTTCGATCCAGCCCGGCCGCGCCACCTCACGGTCCGTATCGTACATCGCGGGCGGCGCGCGGTATCGGCGTGCCGCGCGGCGGTTCAGCGCAGGTAGTCGCGGATGGCCGCGTACCAGGTCTGCGCCATCACCATGTAGCCGGCATCGTTCGGGTGCAGCGTATCGTTGAGCAGCGCGGTCTTGTAGTTCGCGTTGGCGGTGAGCGCGGCGTACATGTCGACGAGCACGATGTGCTTGCCGGCTGCGGCGCGCGTCTGCACCAGGCCTGTCATGGCGTTGTTGTACGTCTGCGCGCGCGCGTTGACGGTGTCGTCCTGCGTCGG
>DATBHU010000065.1:0-12581 GCA_036557265.1 Polyangia bacterium | reverse complement strand
CCGTGGGCGAGGGCGGCGACGTCGGCCATGGACGCGATCACGCCCTCGGTGAACAGCAGCCCCGCCGCCAGATCCAGATCGTCGCCCGGCGTGCGCATGGTGACGATCAGGCTCTCGCCGCCGATCCGGATCTCCAGCGGCTCCTCGGCGACCACCAGGTCGCGATCGGCGGCGCGCGCGGCCGCGGCCGTCGGAGCGCCGCGGCGATCGACAGGACGCTCGACGATCCGCGCGCCGGCCTGCGACCAGATCGGCAGGGAATGAGTCGACATCGCTCAGGCGAAGAGGGCCATCGCCTTGCGCAGGGTCTCCACCACCCCCCACAGGAGCGGCACGCCCACCGCCAGCCAGGCCAGCGTCAGCTTGATGCCCTTACCGGATCGCGCGGTCGGGTGTTCTTCGTTCGCTGTCGTCATGGTGATCCTCCTGGCCGCCTAGGCCGTCACGCGCCGGTCGCCCGGCCCGCCGATCGGCAGCGTCCGCTCGTGGTAGCGCTCGGCCACCGGCTTCACCACCAGGTTGGCGAAGAAGCCGATCACCAGCAGCACGGCCATGATGTACATCGTGATGTTGTAGGCCTGGCTCTTCGGGATGCCGTGGTCGATCTGGAACTGGCGGATGTAGTTCACCAGCACCGGCCCCAGGATGCCCGCGACCGACCAGGCCGTCAGCAGCCGCCCGTGTACGGCGCTGACGTATTTGGTCCCGAACACGTCGGACAGATAGGCGGGGATCGTCGAGAAGCCGCCGCCGTACATGCTGATGATGACGCAGAAGCAGGCGACGAACAGCGCCGGGCTGCCGATCTTCCCGGTGAACGGCACCAGCGCGTAGAGGGCGGTGCCGATCGCGAAGAAGCACATGTACGTCGCCTTGCGGCCGATCTTGTCCGAGAGCGACGCCCAGCCGAATCGCCCGCCCATGTTGAAGATGCTGAGCAAGCCGACGAAGCCGGCGGCCGCGCTGGGCGTGATCCGCCCCTTGAACATCTCCTGAATCATGGCGGACGCCTGGCCGAGGACGCCGATGCCGGCGGTGACGTTGAGGCACAGGACCACCCAGAGCAGCCAGAACTGCGGCGTCTTCAACGCGTCGCCGGGCGTGACGTTGTGCTGCGTGATCAGCGTCTTCGCCTTCTCGGGCGGCGGCACCCAGCCGGCCGGCTTCCAGCCGTCGGGCGGCACGCGGTAGCCGAAGGCGCCGCCCATCATGAACACCAGGTAGACGATGCCGAGCACGACCCAGGTCTGGACCACGCCGGTCGACGTCGCGGACGAGAAGTGCTTCATCAAGAAGTCGGACAGCGGTGACGCGATCAGGGCGCCGCCGCCGAAGCCCATGATCGCCATGCCGGTCGACATGCCGCGCCGGTCGGGGAACCAGGAGATCAGCGTCGACACCGGCGTGATGTAGCCGATGCCGAGGCCGCAGCCGCCGATCACGCCGTAGCCGAGATAGACCAGCCAGAGCTGGTGGGTCTTGATGCCGAGGGCGCCGACGAGAAAGCCGATGCCCCAGCAGAGGGCGGCCACGAACCCGCTCTTGCGCGGGCCGACCGCCTGCACCCACTTGCCGAACAGCGCCGCCGACGCGCCGAGGACGAAGATCGCGATCGTGAAGATCCAGCCGAGCTCGGTCAGGCGCCAGTCGCCGGCGATCGAATGCGTGACGCCCAGCTGCCGGGTCAAGGGCAGGTTGAAGACGCTGAGCGCGTACGCCTGCCCGATACAGAGGTGTGTGGCGAGCGCGCACGGGGGGAGTAGCCAGCGTGAGTATCCCGGTCTGGCGATCGTCCGCTCTTTGCTCAAAATTCCAGCCATCGTGAGCCTCGCTTCCGGTTTTGGGGTGATTCCCTTATTTCCGATGGTCCCCGTAGCTAGAAGGTGGTTACCTTTCTGCACAGGCGGCGAAGTTTTTTTCGCCGATCGGGGCAATCCCTGAGGACGCGTTGGCCGACGATCAGGACGAAAACAGCGCTCCCAATCAGGCGGACAGCCGGCCGGCCATCCCGGCGGCGCATCTGGCCAGGGGCGTCGCGGGAGCGGAGCCGCCGCAGGACGACTATCCCCGCAAGATCGGCAAGCGTGACCTGAGCGCGGCCGGCTTTTCCTCGATCTGGGAGACCGTCAACCGCGGGCGGCGCGAGATGGGCGTCAAACGCAGCCTCAAGACGCTGCTGAGCCTGAACCAGAAGGACGGCTTCGACTGCCCGAGCTGCGCCTGGCCCGATCCGGACGACGATCGCAAGACCGCGGAGTTCTGCGAGAACGGCGCCAAGGCGGTGGCCAGCGAAGCGACGCGCAAGCGGATCACGCCGGCGTTCTTCGCCGCCCACACGATCCCGGAGCTGCTGGAGAACACGGACCTGTGGATGGACCAGCAGGGGCGGCTGACCGAGCCGATGGTGCGGCGCCGGGGCGCGGACCGCTACGAACCGATCTCGTGGGACGACGCCTTCGCGCTGATCGGGCACGAGCTGAACGCGCTCGCGTCACCGAACGAGGCGGCGTTCTACACGTCGGGGCGCGCCAGCAACGAGGCGGCGTTCATGTACGGGCTGTTCGCGCGCCAGTTCGGCACCAACAACCTGCCGGACTGCTCGAACATGTGCCACGAGTCGAGCGGCCTCGGCCTGACGGAGACGATCGGCATCGGCAAGTCGACCGTGAAGATCGAGGACTTCAGCTACGCCGACAGCATCTTCATCATCGGCCAGAACCCGGGCACCTGCCACCCGCGCATGCTGACCGAGCTGCAGAAGGCGGCGAAGAACGGCTGCAAGATCGTCAGCGTCAACCCGCTGCCCGAGACCGGGATGATCCGCTTCAAGAACCCGCAGAACCCGCTGTCGCTGCTGGGCCGCGGGACGCAGATCGCCTGCCTGTTCCTGCCCGTGCGCGTGAACGGCGACGTCGCCCTGCTGAAGGGGTTGATGAAGGAGATGATCGAGAAGGATCGGGCGGCGGGCGGCGCGCTGCTGGCGCACGACTTCATCTCCAGTCAGACGGAGGGGTTCGACGCGCTGGTGCGCGATCTCGACGCCACGTCGTGGGAGGAGATCGTCGCCGAGAGCGGCGTGGCGCGCGAGCAGATCGCGGAGGGCGCGGCGATCGCGCTCGCGTCGGAGCGGATGATCTGCTGCTGGGCGATGGGGATCACCCAGCACGAGAACGGCGTCGCCAACGTGAAGAGCATCGTCAACTTCGCGCTGCTGCGCGGACAGATCGGGCGGCGCGGCGCCGGCGTCTGCCCGGTGCGCGGCCACAGCAACGTGCAGGGCGACCGCACCGTCGGCATCTGGGAGAAGATGAGCCCGGCCTTCTTGAAGGCGCTGGGCAAGGAGTTCGGCTTCTCGCCGCCCGAAGCGCACGGGTTCGACACCGTGAAGACCATCCAGGCGATGAAGGACGGCAAGGTGAAGGTGTTCGTCGGGCTGGGCGGCAACTTCCTGTCGGCGACGCCCGACACGCACTACACGGCGGAGGCGATCGCGCGCTGCCGGCTGACGGTGCAGATCTCGACGAAGCTCAATCGCGGCCACCTGATCACGGGGCAGCAGGCGCTGATCCTTCCGTGCCTGGGCCGCACCGAGAAGGACCTGCAGGCGGCGGGCGAGCAGTTCGTCACCGTCGAGGACACCACGGGCGTCGTTCACATGTCGCGCGGCGTGCTGGCGCCGGCGTCCCAGCACCTGCTGTCCGAGCCCGCCATCGTCGGGCGCATGGCGCTGGCGACGTTGAACGGCAAGTCGACGGTCGGCTGGCAGGCGCTGATCGACGACTACGATCGCATCCGCGAGCACATCGAGCACGTCGTGCCCGGGTTCTCCCAGTACAACAAGCGGGTGCGCGAGCCGGGCGGCTTCTACCTGCCCAACGGGCCGCGCGAGGGACGCTTCCCGACGCCATCCGGAAAGGCGCACTTCACGGTGACGCAGATTCCGAAGCACGACCTCGACGACGGGCGGCTGCTGTTGACCACGCTGCGCAGCCACGATCAGTTCAACACGACGATCTACGGCGAGAACGATCGCTACCGCGGCGTGTTCGGCGGGCGGCGGGTCATCTTCCTGAACGCCGACGACATGAAGGACCGCAACATCGCGACGGACCAGCTGGTCGACATCGTCAGCCACTACGGCGACGAGCGCCGGCGCGCCGCCAGGTTCAAGGCCGTGCCCTACGAGATCCCGCGCGGCTGCGCCGCCGCCTACTACCCCGAGACCAACGTGCTGGTCCCGGTGGCGAGCGTCGCGGCCGGCAGCAACCAGCCCGCCTCGAAGTCGATCCCGATCACCCTCGAAGCGAGCTAGCCGTTCAGTTCCCGCCCGGCGTCGGCGCCGGCGTCGAGATGCTGGCGGGCGTCGGCGCCGCCGGATTGGGCCCGGGCTGCAGCTTCACGTCGCTCGGCACGATCACGCTCTTGCCGGTCAGCGGCACATTCGGAAGGCCCGCGTCCGCGGACGACGCCTCGGCGCCGCCCGGCGTCTGGGCGGACGGCTCGGCGCTCGACCGGGTCGCGCACGCCAAGAACAACGATGACGCACCAGCGAGAATCAATGACGCGCTGATTGACCTCTTCGCCATCCCGACAAGCTAGGGACGGGCCGGGCCGAAACCAGGGGTGTCCCGCAGCCTCACAGGTATCGCCGGCACGTGTAACACCAGGTGAAGTGGCCGTCGCGCAGCGGCAACGACTTGATGATCGGGTGGCCCGCCGCCTTCGCGTGCTTCGTGTTGTGCGCCTGCTGCGACTCGCAGCAGCCGACGTGCCCGCAGGTGGTGCAGACGCGCAGGTTGAAATCCGAGCCGCACTCCTGACACCGGTCGCCCTGCGGTTCGTGCACCGTACCGTCGAAGTGCGGACAATTCGCGCCGTCGGACATCCCATTCCTCCTTTGTGTCTGCGTGTTTACACCGCGCACGCTGGAATCCTGGGTTGGCGGATAACATTCCGCAACGCCGGCCTGGCCAAAACCGGGGGCTCGTTCGTTTCATCCCCGGATGGCCGTCGCCGTTCCCATGCCGCCTCCATCGCTCTCGTCTTCTGCAGGGCAGTCGAAATCCTCGGCGCCGCCGGAGAAGGCCGGCGAGGACGCCGCCTGGCTCGATCGCTTCCACCAGGGCGACCGGCGGACGCTCGAGGACTGCTACCGGCGCCACTTCGCGACCGTCGAGCGGGCCACACGCGGCGTCCTCGCGCGGGACGAAGCGGAGACGGTGATCCACGAGGTGTTCTCCCGGCTGGTCGGCGCGCCCGAGCTGCGGCGTTCGTTCCGCGGCGGCGCGTTCAGCGCCTGGATCGCGACGGTGGGGCGCAACCTCGCCATCGACTACCGTCGCCGCGCGGGCCGTGAGGTCTCGCTCGGCGCCTCCGACGCGCCCGCCGCCGACACGACGTCGGGCGGCTGGCAGGACGCCGCCGACGCGCGCCTGCTCGTCGAGCGGTTCCGGCGCGAGCACCTGGAGCCGAAGTGGGAGGGGGTCTTCGAGACCCGCTTCCTCCAGCAGCTTCCCCAGCGCGACGCCGCGCGCCGGCTCGGGATCAACCGGACGACGCTCGCGTACCGCGAGGTGCGCATCCGGCGCGCGCTGCGACGATTCCTGCTCGACGGGCCGCAGAACAAAGGAACCAGACCATGACCACCACCGCGAATGCCGATCCGCACCACGCGGCGCGCGCCGCCATCGGGGCGCACTTTGCCGGGCGGGCGTCGCCCGCCGCCGAGGCCGCGCTGCGCGCGCACCTCCCCTCCTGCGCCGACTGCCGCGACTGCTATCGACGACACCACCTGCTGGCCGGCCTGGACCCGTCGGCGCCGTCCGCGGAAGAGCGCATCGCGCGCGGGCTCGGCTTCGCGCGGCGCGCCCCGGCGCGCGCGCGCTGGCTGGCGTGGGGGCTGCCGCTGGTGGGCGCGGTCGCGGCGGCCGTCGTCTTCGTGTCGGCGCCGTCCGCGCGGGCCCCCGGCGACCACGTCGCCGGCGCGATGGAGGCGCCGGTCGCGCGCGGCGCGGCCACGACGGCGGCGCCCGCAGCGCGGCTGTTCATCTATCGTTTTGGCGCCGACGGCGCGCGCTTCAGCGCCGCCGGCGCGACGGCGCGCGCGCCCGAGCTGGTCGATCGGTCGATGCGCGGCCACGACGAGCTCGCGTTTGCGTACACCAACCCCACCGGGCGGCGCTACGTCGCGATCTTCGGGGTCGACGAGAGCCGCCGCGTCTACTGGTTCCACCCCGCCTGGCCGGCCGGCGCGCCCGCCCCGCGCGCGATCGCGGCCGCGGCGGGGCCGGAGCCGCACGAGCTGCCCGAGGCGATCCGCCACGAGATCGCGGGGCGCCGATTGACGATCCGGGCCGCGTTCGCGGATCGACCGCTCGCCGTCGAGGAGATCGAGGCGGCGGTCGGAAGCGGCGCGGACAGCGGCGCGCTCGCGGCGCGCCTGGGGACGGACGTGTTCGTCACCGAGCGCGTGCTGGATGTGCGCCCATGAGATCGGCGCGACGCTTCGTCCTCGGAGGCGCGGCCTGCCTCCTCGTCCTCACAGCCCGCGCCGCGGCGGCCGCGCCAGCCGCCGCGCCACCGCCCACCCTCGCGCCGGCCGCGCCGACGCGCGCGCTGTTCGCGCTGATCGTGGGCGTCAACGCGAGCCCGTCGCCCGGCGTCAGCCCGCTGCGCTACGCCGACGACGACGCCGCCCGCTACCTCGAGCTCTATCGCGCGCTCGGCGCGCGCACCTACCTGCTGTCGCGGCTCGACGAGAACACGCGCCGGCTGCACGCGCAGGCCGCCGCCGAAGCGCTCCCCCCGCGTCGGGCCGAGCTGCGCCAGGCCGTCGAGGCGCTGGCGCGCGACATCGCCCAGGCGCGCGCGGCCGGCGTGCGCTCGACGCTGTACGTGCTCTACGCGGGACACGGCGACGTCTCGGAGTCGGGCTGGTCGCTGACGCTCGAGGACGGCCGCCTCGACGGCAACGCGCTGCTGTCCGAGGTGATCGAACGGGCGGGCGCCGAACAGACCCACGTCATCGTCGACGCGTGCCACGCCTACATGCTCGCCATGCCGCGCGGCCCGGGCGGCGAGCGGCGGCCCGCGTCCGGCTTCGTCGCGCTGGAGGCGTCGTCGCGCGCCGGGCACGTCGGCTATCTGCTCTCCAGCTCCGCGTCGGGCGAGAGCCACGAGTGGGCCGGCTTCGAGGCCGGCGTGTTCAGCCACGAGATCCGCTCGGGGCTGTTCGGCGCCGCCGACGCCGACGGCGACGGCCGCGTCACCTACTCCGAGATCGCCGGCTTCGTGGCGCGCGCGAACGAGGCGGTCAAGGGCGAGCGCTACCGCCCCAAGGTCTACGCCCGCCCGCCCGCCGACGGAGACCTGCTGCTCGACCTGCGGACCACGCGCGAGACGGAGCTGCGCCTGGAGGGGGCGGCCAGCGCCGCCCACTACCTGCTCGAGGACACGCGCGGCGTGCGCCTCGCCGACTTTCACGGCGACGGCGTCACGCCGATCCGGCTGGTGCGGCCACCCGGCGACGGCGCGCTCTACCTGCGCCGGCTCGACGACAACACCGAGCAGTCGGTCCCGCGCACGCCCGGACCGGTGCTGCTGGCGGCGCTGCCGCGGACCGCGTCGCACGCCACCAGCCGCGGCGCCGCCCAGGACGCGTTCAACGAGCTGTTCACGCTGGCGTTCGACACCCGCTCGGTCGCCGACTGGGTGCAGCGCTCCGACGCGGAGCGCGCCGACGTCGAGGCCGCCGCCCGCGATCAGGAGCAGCGGTTTCGCGCGGCGCGCCTGCGGCGGACGCTCGGCTGGTCGGCGATCGGCGCGGGCGCCGCCGCCGCGGTGGCGGCGGGCGTCGTCGAGCTGTCGGCGCGCTCGCTGCACGACGGCGCGTCGACCGTCGAGAGCCAGCGCGACGCCGCCGCCCGCAACGACAGCATCGGCACGCGCAACGCGGTCGCCACCGGTCTGGTCATCGGCGGCGCCGTCGCCGCCGGTGTCGGGCTGTGGCTGCTCTGGCCGAAGCACGACGCGAGCAACGCGGATCCGCCGCTCGTCGGCTTCGCGGCGTCACCGACGTCCGCCGCGGTGCAGGCGGGGTGGCGTTTCTGATGTCAGCCAAAACGGGCCCGCGGATCGTTTCACGGTACGAGGAGGATGAAATGACCCAGAGGGAGACGCTCTCGAGGAAGATTCGCTTCGACGCGCGCGCGTCGTGGTTCGTGCTGACCGGGATGATGCTGGTGCTGACGGCGGCGGGCTGCGCCGACAAGGTCGGGCTCGGCGGGCGCACCTGCCCGTGCGCGTCCGGCTACGTCTGCTGTCCGTCCGGCGTCTGCGTCGCCGAGGGCGCCACCTGCGACGGCGGCCCGTCCAGCGCCCCCGTCGCGCTCGCCTTCACGCGCCGCTCCGAGGCCACCGGGGACTTCTCCTGGGATCCCGTGAGCGGCGCGACGTCGTACATCCTGTACGTGAACGGAACGGCGGCGACGACCACCGCCGCCACCAGCGCCACGCTGGAGATCGGGGCGGGCAACGTCGACGTGCGCGTCGCCGCCGTGAACGACGGGGGCAGCTCGGCCAAGAGCGGCTCGTTCCCGGTGCTGTTCGACGTGTCGCTGCGCGCGTGCGGCTCGGACACCGTCGAGGCGCGCTGGCACACGGCGGCCGACACCGACACGCAGCTCTCGATCGAGCAGACCGGGCAAAACACCATCGCGTGCACCGACCCGACGCTCCGCCAGGATCATCTCTACGGCGACATCGCCTCCTGCACGCAGCTGCGCTTGCCCTCGGGGCTGGGCGGGCGGCTCACGCCCGGCTCGGCGATGACGGTCAACATGATGTCGCGCGATCAGCTCGGCTTCCTCGGCAAGTACCAGTCCCCGTTGACGGTGCCCGGACAGAGCTGCATGTGCGCCACCAGCTCGAAGGGGGTGCTGGGCGGCGGCTGCAATCCGACGCCTCCGGACGGTCCGATGGGCCAGTTCGCGCCGACGCTGCCGCCCTGCGGGCCGGCCTTCGACCTCGAGGCGGGGAAGCTGGTCAACGATCCGAGCCAGGGCGACGTCTCCATGGAGGCGAGCGAGGACGCCGACGGCTCGATCACCGAGCTGCGGCTGGTCGCGCCGGGCGGCGTCGCGGTCCTCGCGGACAAGGCGATGTGCGACGTCGTCGACGCGCCCACGACGGGCTACGTGCAGAAGGTGACGCTCGAGACGGGGGTGCCAGGGGGCGCGTCGGCGGTCTATCCCGAGCGGACGACGACCTTCGTCATCAAGACGCGCAACGGCCGCTACGCCAAGCTGAGCCTCGAGTGCAACTGCCCGGGCGCGGTCGGGGCCAGCGGCACCGGCGTCGGGGCGCTCGGGATGCGGTTCGGCTGGCGCGTCACGGCGGCCGGCTCGACGACGTTCAACGATTGATCGCAGGCGGCGGCGTGGCCGCGGCCGACCAGGCCGGCCACGACGCCAGCTGGTCGGCCCCGGCGGCGCCGTTGGCCACGGCGGCGAGCTTCGCGAGCCACGCCGCCTCCGGATGCTTGCGGGCGGCGGCGGTGGCGATGATCGGGGCGAAGTTCCAGTCCTCGGTCCGCGTGCCGGCGTCGAGCAGCGCGCGCAAGCGCGCCAGCCGTTCCGGCTGCTCGGCCGACTTCACCAGCGCGTAGAGGTAGAAGCCGGCCTCGATCGCCACCGCGCCCTCGTCCTCGTCGGCGGCGTCGAACGCGGCGCGCGCCTCGGCGACCGCTTCGTCGGCGTTGCCGGTCGCGCCCAGCGCCCAGGCGTGGTTGGAACGGGCGGACGCATCGTCCGGATTCAGCGCGGCGTAGCGGCCGTAGAACGTCGACGCCGTCGCGTAGTCGTCGCGAAAGTAGGCGATGCGCGCGCGTTCGTACACGAAGTCGTCGCTGTCCGGATGGGCCGCCAGCGCCGCCGTCGCGACCGCCTCCGCCTCGTCGTAGGCGTGGAGGTTGAAGATCAGGTTGGCGAGGCGCGCCTCCCAGTGCTTGGCGAGCTTCGGCGCCACCTCGGTGGTCCGGGCCCAGGCCGCCTCCGCGTCGCGCCAGCGCTCCTGCGCCTCGCACACCTGCGCCGTCAGCGACCACGAGATGCTCCCCTCCTTCATGCCGAGGCCGCGCGCCTGCGCCAGCAGCTCGCCCGCGCGCGCCGCCTCGCCGGCCTTCAGCGCCGCCTGCGCCTCCTGCACCAGCTCCCGCGGATTGGGCGGCATGCGCCGCTTCCAGCGCGCGTAGAGCGCGTTGAAGAAGTGCTCCTCCGGATCGCCGAGCCACGGCTGCTTGTCGCCCTTCGACCCCGTGCGCTCGCTGGCCGGCCAGGCGCCGCCCTCCACCTCCTCGAGCAGGATCTGCAGCAGGTCCTCGAAGCGCGGCGCGTAGCAGCGGTGCTCCTCCTCGTCGCGGCCGAAGTTGATGATCTGGCCGCGCTGCCCCTTCGGGCCCGGGGCCAGATCCACGCCGATGAAGTCGGCGCCCGTCGGATCGCTCCAGAGCGGGATCCATCCCGGGTGCGTGTAGAGCGGCTGGACCACGCCCTCCTCGGGCGAGCGCCCGCAGCTCTGCAGCTCGTCGATGCCCACGTCCGTCCGCCGCAGCTTGTCCCAATCCCGCCAGATCGAGATCGCCAGCTCCGTCGACAGCAACGACAGCGTCGGGATGCAGACGATCGCGTCGTTCACCGTCGACGCGATCATCGTCTCCTTCTGGCCGTTGTTCAGCCGCCAGACGTCCTTGACCCCCTCGGGGAGCGCCTGGCCAGTGACGCGCTCCACCTCGGCGATCTGCGCGCCCGACGCGGGCCCGGCCAGGTTCGCGTGGGCCAGCGGCGCGTTCTTACCAAGCCATCCGACGTATCGCCTCCACAGCTCCGTCGCCGTCATGCGCGGCAGCGTACCAGGAGACGGGCGGCGAGGTATTCTCGGGGCGATGGCGCGCGGGACGCGATATCACGTGGTCAGCAAGATTGCCCACGGCGGAATGGCGGAGATCTTCCTGGCCGTCCAGAAGGGCGAGCAGGGGTTCCAGAAGCCTGTCGTGCTCAAGCGGATCCTGCCCGCGCTGGCGGAGGATCCCAAGTTCGTCCGCATGCTGGTCGACGAGGCCCACATCGCCTCGACGCTGAATCACAGCAACCTGGTGCAGGTGCTGGATCTCGGCAAGTCCGGCGACCAGTACTTCCTGGCGCTGGAGTTCGTCGACGGCTGGAGCCTGGAGCAGATCCGGCGGCGCGCCCTGGCGGCCAAGCTGAAGCTGCCGCTGCCGCTGGCGCTCACCATCGTCGGCGCGCTCTGCCGCGGCCTCGCCTACGTCCACACGCGCGAGCGGAACGGGAAGCCGCTCGGCATCGTGCACCGCGACGTGACGCCGCAGAACGTGCTGATCAGCCAGCACGGCGAGGTGAAGCTGGCCGACTTCGGCATCGCCAAGGCCGTCGGCAAGAGCGAGCGATCCGCGACCGGCGTCATCAAGGGAAAGTTCGCGTACATGTCGCCCGAGCAGGCGGCCGCCCGGCCCCTCGACGGGCGCTCCGACCTGTTCTCCGTCGGCACCGTGCTCTACCTGCTCACGACCGGAAAGAAGCCGTTCGAAGGGCGGACCGACGCGGACGTCATCATGCAGGTGCGGCGCGCGAAACCGGCCAAGCCGTCGACCCTGATCAAGGATCTGAACGCCGACGTCGAGCGGTTCATCAACCGCGCGCTGCGCGCCGATCCGGCCAAGCGCTGGCAGACCGCCGAGCAGATGGCGGACCGCATCGACGCCATCCTCGTCAAGCTGGGACAGCCGAGCGGCCCGGCGCCGCTCAAGCGCTGGCTCGAGACGCTGAGCGCACGCGACGGCGCCAAGCCGCCGCCCGTCCCCGGCGCGGACGCCGCCAGCGATCCGAGCGTCGCCGTCGAGCTCGGCAGCCTGGACCTGGAGCTGCAAGAGGTCGCGCCGACGAGCGTCGACGAGGTGGATCCGGGCGAAGGGATCGACACGCGCCCCGCCCGCACGCGCGCGGAGCCGACCGCGAACAACGCGCCCACGCGTCTCGAGGTGCCGCGCGCGGGCAAGGCCGCGCGGGCCGGCGCGAACGACACGCCCGTCCCCGACGCCGTGGTCCGCTTCAAGCGGTGGCTCCGCCGCACGACCATCCGCGCGGCCGTGATCCTGGTGGCGCTCGGCGCCGGGCTCTACTTCGCGCACCCGCACCTGCCCGCCTGGGCGAAGCAGCCGATCGACGCCTGGGTCCACCGCCTGCACCTGTGAGCCGTCACCGTCGGGCCGGATGTCGGAAGGCGTGGGAGGCACGCCTACAGCAACCCACTGAAGAGTAGGTATCTGTCCGAAGCTGCGCCCGGACGCGATCGGCATCCGGAGCGACGGGAATTCCGATCCCGAGATGCGGCCCCCTCGTCATTCTCTCAGGTCGATCTGCGTCATCGCTTCTTCTCTTTCCGTGCTGACCGTGGCCGCGTGCGGTCCCGCCGACTCCGTCAGCGGCAATCCAGGTAGCGGCGGCAAGGGCGGCAACACGTCGTCAGGTAGCGGCGGCGCGAGCGGCGGGTCGAGCGGTGGAGACGCG
>DATBHU010000064.1:0-4380 GCA_036557265.1 Polyangia bacterium | reverse complement strand
CTCCCAACTTAGAAGGTGAAGTATGTCGAACAGGCTATTCATCGGTTTGCTTGCGGCCGGTTTCGCGCTCTCGCTCTCGCAGGCTTGCGGCCACAAGGCGACTCCGGGCGAGTCGGGGACGGCGGGGAACGGGATGCCCGGCAGCGGCGGCTCGACCGGCGCGGGCAACACCACCGGCACCGGTAACGGCACCGGCGCGGGCAACACCACCGGATCCGCCGGCGATGGCAGCGCGGGCACGACCGGAGCGGGCGGCTCGACGACCGGCACGGCCGGCTCGGGGACCGGCACGGCCGGCTCGGGGAGCGGCACCGCCGGCTCGGGAACGGGCACGGCGGGCGCGACCGGAACGGGCGGCACCGGCCCGACCGCCGACATGATCGACAACCTCGACGACAACAACGGCTTCATCATCACCGCGAACGGGCGGCAGGGGCCGTGGCACTCGTTCAACGACACCACGTCGAGCGGCAACCAGCAGCCGCCGCTCGGCAGCGGCTTCATGCCCGCCGGCGGCGGCGCGAACAACACGCCCTACGCGGTGCACAGCAGCGGCAGCGGCTTCCAGTTCGGCGGCGTCGGCTTCGATCTCAACAACTCGACGACGATGCCCGAATCGATGCAGAGCCAGGCGTACAACGCGAGCGCCTTCAGCGGCGTCACGTTCTGGGCGAAGGGCAGCGGCACGCTGCGCGTCGAGTTCGGGATGAAGTCGTTCATCCCGACCGATCGCGGCGGCTCGTGCACCAGCAACTGCTGGAACGTCTACGGCGCGAACACCCCGACGCTCACAGGCAACTGGCAGCAGATCACCATCATGTGGGCGGGCATGCAGCGCGAGCAGGGCGGCACCAGCCCCGCGTTCAACCCCTCCGAGCTGATGAGCATCTCGTTCAAGGGCGGCGGCACCTTCGACTTCTGGGTCGACGAGGTCGCGTTCGTGGGCGGCTCCGGCGGCCCGGGCACCGGCGGCACGACCGGCCGAGGCGGCACGACCGGCAGCGGTGGGACCACGGGCAACGGCGGCCGCGGCGGCACCCCCGGCAGCGGCGGCAGCAGCGGGACGACCGGCACCGCAGGCACGACGGGCACGGCCGGCACGACGGGGACGGGCGGCAGCGGCAACGAGCCGATGCCGCCGCCGATCACCAGCGGCGGCCAGAACGCGTGGGCGTCGCGCTACTGGGACTGCTGCAAGCCGGCTTGCGGCTGGACCGGCAACACCGGGGGGCGGCAGCCGATCAAGAGCTGCAACATGCAGAACCAGCAGCTGTCCAGCTACACCGATAAGAACTCCTGCGAGAGCGGCGGCACGGCGTACATGTGCTGGAATGGCGCTCCCTGGCAGGTCGGCCCGAACCTGTCGTACGGCTTCGTCGCGGCCTCCGGTTCGAACTACTCGTGCGGGCGCTGCTACCAGCTCCAGTTCACCGGTAGCGGCCACAACGGCTCCAACAACCAGCTGAACGGCAAGATGATGATCGTCCAGGTCATCAACAACGGCGGCGTTGGGCAAGATCAGTTTGATCTGCTGATTCCCGGCGGCGGCGTCGGCGCGCTTAACGCCTGCGGCGGGGCGTCAGGGCCTGGCGGTCAGTGGGGGGTATCGAACAGCGATCTCGGCGCTCAGTACGGGGGCTTTCTGGCCGGGTGCAACGGAAGTACGAGTTGCGTACAGCAGAAGTGCCAAACCATTTTCGCCAACAAGCCGGACCTACTGGCCGGCTGCAACTGGTTCCTCGGCTGGTTCGGCGCTGCCGACAATCCGAACCTGATCGCGAAGGAGATCACCTGCCCGCAGATGATCAAGGATCACGGGCTTCCGTAGGACCGTTTGGGGCCTCAGCGCGGGAGGCCCAGATCGGTTACGACCCAAGTCGTGCCCTTGCCGTTGAGGTCGAGTATCGTGCCCGTGCCACTCAGGGCGACCACGTGGACAATGCTCTCGGCTGCACCCGCGACGGTGCAGTCGGGTGACGAAGCCGGCGCCGCCGCGATCGACGTCCAGGATGAGAACGGGTCGGTGATCGACGATGTCCTCGCATACCAAATCTGTCCGCCTGCAACCGCGACGAGATTGATCGACGTGGTGCCGTATCCGCCGCTCTCCGTGCAAACCGCAGGGCTGAATGTGAATGTGTCGACGGGCGCCGGCAGTTTGACTGGATCTGCCCAGTGACCGCCGGCCGAGTTGGTCACGTGATATTCGAGTGCAAGGGCGCCGTCGGTATCGAACGAAGCGAAGTACGTGACCGCCGAGCCGCCCGCGGGTTGAATCGCGATGTCCGGACCGTAGCGCAAGAGACCTGTTTCCGCCGTTATGGGCGTTAGCTCGTGCGGAGTGGGCGTGTCGCCAATCTCGAAGAGCACGGGATACGTTGCGCCGATCGCCAACCCTGCCAGGGAGTAGTGACTATCGTCGATATCCGCGATTGAAGGACTCGGCGCGAACGCCGAAGTTGCGAGCTCGCGGATGAATGGGTTGTAGGTATCTCCGAACCCGAAGGCATGCAAGAATGCACCGACGGGATTGAGGCCGGTTGCCACGATGTGAACACTCGTGCCGCTCGCGCTGCAGTCGAGATCGGAGCGCGCATCTATGATGGTGCCGTCAAGTGCTGGCAAGTTGGTCCAGCTACCCCAGTTGGCGCCGTCGTAAACCCGTCGATAGATGTGTCCGTCGCTGGCCCGACCGAAGACCTCCACCTGGGTCAAGTCAGGCGTGACGACGCATGGGCCGCCGACGAATGCCAGCCCTGCGCCGGCTCCGCCGATCCCGCTTGCGCCACTCGTCCCTGACTCGCCTCCGACACTCCCTCCTACGCCACCGCTCGCACCGCTTTGGCCACCGTGACCATCCACGCCGGCGCTTGTCCCTGCTTGTCCGCCGCCACCACCCGCACCGCCGCTACCTGCCTTACCGCTGTGCGTGCCTCTGGGGGTGCCGTAGCAGCCGGCCGCGACGGTGAGCAGGAGCAGCATCCCCGTCGCGCGAAGCATCAGAATGCGCCCCGGCAGGCGAGGCCGTTCAATGTCGGCGTGCAGGTGAGGCGGGCCTGCGCGTTCGGGGCCGTCGTAGGTGGTCGCGACGCCCAAAACAAGATTCCCGACGTGACAGCCAGGGCTCCGCCGGAGACATACCCGACGAGGCTCCAGCGTCTGTACGACTGGAACGTGGTGTCGTCATCGTCATTGATGTGCGAGCGTGCGGTGAGGTTGAGGCCGAGGCCAGCGCCGGCCGCCACGAGCGCCGCCCCGCCGCAGATCCACGCCGCGGTTCGCAGCTTCGGCCGGGAGGCGTCGTCGTCGCCGGTCGCGTGCTCGTCGACCAGCACCGGCGCGGACGCCGCCGCCGCCGCCGCCGCTGTCGCGGCCGGAGGCGCGGCGGCGGCCGGTGTGATGACCGGCGCAGCCGCCACCGGCTTTTCGATCTTCTCCAGCGTCACGGTCAGCTGGTGGCGCTGGCCGCCCGCGATCGCGACGACCTCCTTGTGCGGCGCGTAGCCCGGCGCGCGGACGATCACCTCGGCGTTGCGCGCCGCGAGCTTCAGGGGCGACGCGAGCGGCAGCACGCCGACGGCGTGGCCGTCGACGACCACCTCGGCGCCGGCCGGGCTGCCGTCGACGGCCAGGTCGCCGACCTGCGAGCGCGCCAGCTTCAGCGCGTCCGCCAGCATCTGCTTGTACTTGACGATCGACGGATCGTTGGGCGATTGCAGGGCCGCCGCCAGATGCTCGGCGGCCTCGACCGGATAGCCGGCGGCCAGCTCCGCCAGCCCGAGCTGTCCCACCGTGCGGGGCGTGCGCGCCAACTCGTACGCCTTCTGGAAGTAGGGCAGGGCCGGGCCGGGGGTCCCGGCGCGGCGCAGCTCGTTGCCCTTCGCGATCAGCGCTTCGACCTCAGCCGCGTCCGCGCGCGCCTGCGCAGACTGGCAAAGGATCGCGATACCGAGCCAGACCATTACGAGCCCACGCAACGCCATGCGCGCGACCATAGGAACCGTCCATGAACGCTGTCAAGGTCACGGCATGATCGGGACGTCGGTCTTCCGGTCGGCGCCATTGCCGCTCTGTTCGGCCGGCGCCCGATGGTGGTTGCGTCGATTTTGCTTCTCGGCGCGGGGCGGCGGCGGCGCGGGCGGCTCCGGTTTCTCCGCGGGCGGCGCGGGCGCGACCGCCGCGGCGGCGCGCGGCGGCGGTGCTGGCGCAACGGCGGCGGGCGCGGGCGCCGGAGCTGGGCGAATCACGGGCGCCGCCGGCGCGGGCGCCGCGGGAGCAGGGGGCGCGACCGCCTTCGGGGGCGGCGCCTGCGTATCGACGGGAGGCCGGCGCAGCGCGAACCATCCGGCCCCGGCCAGCACGGCCGCGCCCGCGGCGATC
>DATBHU010000063.1:0-9947 GCA_036557265.1 Polyangia bacterium | reverse complement strand
CGCCAGCGTGTTCGACACGACGTACTTCTTCGCCGCGTCGATCGTGCGGCCGAACGGCTTCATCCAATCGGGCAAGGCGTCCAGCGCCGGCGGCCGCCACGCCGCCTCCATCATCTCGTAGATCACGCGCCCGAAGATGAGGGCGTCCGCCTGGGCCAGCGTCTCGGCCGCGTGGCGATGCAGCTCTTCGTCCGCGGGGATCGCGCGATGATCGCAGCACCCGTCCAGGGTGACGTTGATCGAGTAGCGAAGGGGTCGCATTGGCGTAAGCGTACGCGATATGACCAGCACCTGATGAAGCTGGTTGTCGAGGCGGTGCTGCCGCTGTTCGCGCTGATCCTCGCCGGGTACGTGTGCGGGCGGCGCGGCGTGCTCGGCGCGCAGGCCATCACCAGCCTCAACCTGTTCGTGGTCTGGCTGGCGCTGCCGGCGCTGCTGTTCCAGGCGCTGGCCGAGGCGCGCTGGTCGGAGCTGAACCAGCCGGCGTTCGTGGCGGCCGTCGCCCTCGGCATGCTGGCGACGTTCGTCCCCTGGGTCGCGCTGTCGCGCGGGCGCGGCGGGCGGCGCGCGACGCCCCTCCCCGACGCCAGCATCGAGGCGCTGGCGGCGTCGTACCCCAACACCGGTTTCATGGGCATTCCCCTCTGCCTGGCGGTGTTCGGGCGGGCCGGGCTGCAACCGGCGATCCTGGCGACGATCCTGACGGCGTGCCTGCTGTTCGGCCTGTCGCTGGCGCTGATCGAGATCGGACTGCAATCGGGGCGCGCCACGGGCAGCGCGATCGCGAAGGCGGCGGCGGCGCTGGCGCGCAACCCCCTGCTGGTGGCGCCGGCGCTGGGCGGGCTGTTCGCGATCGCGCACATCCCGCGGCCGGAGCCGCTGCTGCGCCTCACCGGCCTGCTCGGCAGCGCGGCCAGCCCTTGCGCGCTGGTGACGATCGGGCTGTTCCTCGCGCAAGACCGCCAGCTGGGCGCGGGCGCGGGCGCGGGCGCGAGGGCACAGGGCGGCAGCGCGCGGCGCACCCGCGTGATCCTGGCGATCGTCGCGCTGAAGCTCGTCGTGCAGCCGCTGGTGACCGGGGTGCTGGTGTTCGCGGTGTTCGACCTGCCGCGCCCGTGGTCGACCGCCGCGCTGCTGCTGAGCGCGCTGCCCATCGGCACCGGCCCGTTCATGCTGGCGAAGCGCGCCGCACCCGATTTCCACGATGCCGTTGAAGGGCCCCAGGACCTCGGGGGCGGGGATGCCGATCTTCGCGAAGCGGCCCGCGCCCAGCGCGGCCGGATAGAGGAACTTCTGGATCCCCTCCGAGACGAAGACGATCGCGACGGCCAGGCGAACGAGCCAGACGGCATCCGGCGCGCGCGTCTCGAGGATGCGGCGGAGCATCGCTCGGGAGCGTATGGTGGCCCCGGGTTCGCGTCCAGCGCCGGTGACGCTTGCCTGCCCCGAACACGGCACTACACGAATACGGAAAAATCATGCGCCGCAGAACCTTCCTGGGAATCGCCGGCAGTGGGCTGGTCAGTGCGGGAGTCCCCCGACTCGCAGCAGGAGCGATGCCGAATCCCGGCGGCGCCGCCTCCGCGCCGCAGGCCGCCGCCGATCACACCATCCGGATCGGGACCGGCCTCGTCGAGGTCGGGCCGCAGCGGTTCCTGTCGACGACCACGTACAACGGCTCCTTCCCGGGTCCACTGCTTCGCCTCAAGGAGGGGCGGCAGGTGGTCGTCGACATCCACAACGACACCGACACCCCGGAGCAGCTGCACTGGCACGGCCAGCATGTCCCTGTCTCCGTCGACGGCGCCGCCGAAGAGGGGACGCCGTACATCCCGGCGCACGGGATGCGGCGGGTGGTCTACACGCCGCGCCCCTCCGGCCTGCGCTTCTATCACACGCACGTGCGGGCCGGCGGCGACCTGCAGCGAGGCCAGTTCAGCGGCCAGGTCGGGCCCGTCTACATCGAAGGGGCGCGCGAGCCCGGCGCCTACGATCGCGAGGTCTTCCTGACGCTGAAGGAGTTCGAGCCGTTCCTGAGCCAGGGCGGTGACATGGACATGCACATCCTGTCGCCGCCGGCGCCCGATCCCGAGCTGAAGAAGCAGGGCGAGGCGGAGATGCAGGCGTCGCTGGACAAGGGCAAGGGCAAGGGCAAGGGGATGAAGAAGGGCTTCGAGGTCGGCTACCGCACCTTCACCATCAACGGGCGGCAGCTCGGCTTCGGCGAACCGATCCGGGTCAAGCGCGGCGAGCGCGTGCTGTTCCACGTGCTGAACGGCAGCGCCACCGAGAACCGGAGCCTGGCGCTCCCCGGCCACACCTTCAAGGTCGTCGCGCTCGACGGCAACCCGGTGCCCCGTCCCGCCGACGTGCCGGTGCTCTGGCTCGGCACCGCCGAGCGGATCAGCGCGATCGTCGAGATGAACCACCCCGGCGTCTGGACGCTGGGCGATCTGGCCGACGACGACCGCCGCGACGGCATGGGGATCGTGGTCGAGTACGCGGGCGCGAAGGGCAAGCCCCAGTGGCGCAAGCCGGCCCCGTTCCGCTGGGACTACCGGCGCTTCGCCGACGCCGGCAAGACGGCCGCGCCGCCCGACGCGACGATCGACATGCTGATCGAGAAGGACAACGCGGCCGAGCAGGGCTTCAACCGCTGGACCATCAATGGCAAGGCGTTCGACATGCAGCGCATGACCGCCGACTGGCGGCTGCAACGGGGAAAGCGCTACCGGCTGCGCATGCGCAACGCGAGCGACGACATCCACCCGATGCACCTGCACCGTCACACGTTCGAGCTGACGAGCGTGGCGGGACAGCCGACCGCCGGCGTGATGAAGGACGTCGTGATGCTGGGCGGATACCAGACGGTGGAGATCGACTTCACCGCCGACCAGCCCGGCCTCACCCTGTTCCACTGCCACCAGCAGGTGCACATGGACTTCGGATTCATGGGGCTGTTCGAGACGACCTGAGAGGCCTTGCGCCCGGCGCCGGATGAGCTGCGGCGCGCCCCTTCTCGGCGTCGAGCTGCAGGTTACGTTTCCAGCAGAGGGGGGATCCGGATGCGGTGGCTGCGTGTGGTGATTGGAGTCGGCGTCCTGTGGGTGATCTCGATCGTCGTCACCGTCGCGGGTCTGGAGATCGCCCACCGATCGATCCTGGCGGCCGAGCACGGCGCGGCGACACAGCCGAGCGGGGATCTGGCGTCGGTCGTCTCCAGGCGATGAAGGTTCGAGGGGGCGGTCGCTACAGGCGTTCGATCTTGACGGTCTGGACGCCCTTCAGCGCGTCGAGCGCGCGCGCCAGCTCGTGGCCGGGGACGGCCGCCGGCGTCCGCACCTCGAGCGCGACGCGGACGCGGCCGTCCGGCGCCCGCTCGTATTCCTCCTGCGAGATGACCGCCACCCTCTGACCGAGCGCCTCCACCACGGAAGAAACGAGCTGCGCGCCTGCTTCCATCGTCACGGTGACGCGCTGACGGGCGATCGTCTCGCCGCGATCCTCGAAGCGCCGGAGCAGCGTCAGGGCCGCCAGCCCGACCACGGTGACGAACACCGCGACGGCGTACATCCCGCCTCCGGCCGCCATCCCGATCGCGGCGACCAGCCACAGACCGGCGGCGGTGGTGAGGCCGCGTACGGTGATGCCGGTGCGAAGGATGGCGCCCGCGCCGAGAAAGCCGATCCCCGAAACGACCGACGCGGCGATGCGCGACGGATCCGTCTCGACCAGCTGTCCAGGCCGGTAGTCCTGGAAGAAGGAGAATCGCGTCGAGATCACCATGAAGGTCGCCGAGGCCAGCGCGACGATCGAATGCGTGCGCAGGCCCGCCGGCCGACCATGCAGATCACGCTCGAAGCCGATGACGGCGCCGAGCAGGGTTCCGAGCAGGATACGGACGAGCAGTTCGCCGTGGATGGGTGGCATGTGACCTCCGGGAGTCGACGCGCGCTGGACAGCTGGAAACGTCTGCTGTTCTACTCACCCGCAATGTTCATCGCCAGACGTTCGCCTCCGGTTCGATGGCGCGGGCTCGCCATCGCGGTCCTGCTGCACGCGTTCGGGTGCGCTCATCCAGCGCCGTCGGCGGCGCCGTCCACCGCGGCGGCGGCGGCCGGCGCGGCCTCGGTGCCGGCGCTGGCCGGCGCGGGCCCGGCGCGCAAGCTCGCGAGCCCGTTCCCGTTCGAGTCGCTGGAAGGTCCCTACTGGGTCGCGGCGGGAGGCTATCTGCTGTTCTCGGACGTCGTCGAACAGAACGGTCCCGGCGCGAAGATCTACCGCTACACGCCCGCGACAAACACGTTCGCCGTCGAGCCGTACCCGGGCCCGCCCGCCAGCACGAACGGCCTCGGCTCGGACGCGAGCGGGAACCTGCTCGCGTGCGAGCGGTGGAACGGCGTCGTGGCGCGCGTCGCGGCGGGCGTCCGCACCGTGCTGGCCGATCACTATCCGGCGCAGAACGGGGCGTCCTTGAACGCGCCCAACGACATCGTCACGCGCGCCGACGGGAACATCTACTTCACCGACACCAAGTGGGGCGCGCGGCCGGGCCCCCACGCCCCCCACGCCGTCTACCGGATCGCGCCGGGCGGCGCGCTGTCCGTCGCGTTCGCGGTGTCGATGCCCAACGGGGTCGCGCTATCGCCCGACGGCGCCACGCTCTACGTCGGAAGCGACGACCAGAACGTCGTCTGGCGCTTGCCGCTGGACGGGGCGGGCGCGGCCGGCGCCGCCACGGTGATCGTCGACGCGGCCCGCGTTCCGGGCGGCCTGTTCCACGTCCCCGACGGGATCTGCGTCGACGACAGCGGCGCCTTCTACGTCCCGAACAACAGCGACGCCGTCAAAGCCATCCAGGTCTTCGCGCCCGACGGGCGCTATCTGGGCGGCATTCCGATCCCGGACCGCCCCTCGAACTGCTCCTTCGGCGGCGCCGATCGGCGCACGCTGTTCGTCACCACGCTGCACGCCATCTACGCGGTCGACGCCGCCACGCCCGGTCTCCCCTGAGGCGCGCGCGCTACCGGAGCGTGTAATCGAAGAGGGGCGTGTCGCCCGCCGCCAGAAACTGGACGTGGACGGCGTCCGGCGTGACGTCGACGCGCCCCCAGCCGGAGTCGGGCCAGAAGGTGTCGTAGCCGGTCTCGGCGGCGGTGAACATCCAGATCGCGCCCGCGCTCCCCGGCAGCGAGTAGTGGATGCCGTCGACGACCATGTCGGTGAAGACGTGGTCGTGCCCGTAGAAGAAGGCCTGGACGCCGAAGTCGCGCATCATCTGATGGACGATCTCCTGCTCGCCGACGTGCGCGGCGCGCCCGCCGCCGCGGCCGTAGGCGGAGTCGTCGTCGTCGCCCGCGTTTCCCCCCACGGGATGGTGGATGAGCAGGAACTTCCACTTCGCGTGCGAGCCGGCGAGCGTCTGGCGGAGCCAGTCGAGCTGGGCCTGACCCAGCGTCCAGTCGTCGGGCAGGCCCGGGCCGAACGAGAGGAGATGGCAGGTCGGCGTGTACGTGAACACGTTCAGGACGACGAACAGCGCGTCGCCCCAGGTGAACGCGTAGTAGTCCTCGAACGGGCTGCCCCCTTCCGGGTAGGTCTGCGGACCGGGCGAGGGCAGATACAGCAGGCGCTGGCTGCGGGCGCGATCGATCTCGGCGGGGGTGTTGCAGCCGTTCTCGCTGTCCCACCCCCCGATCACCGGGTAGTGAGCGGCGTGGCCGGCGAGGTCGCCCAGCGTCCCCCGGTAGTTGACGTAGGCCTGGCGCGCGATGGCCGCGTCGGGCGGCGGCGTGTTGAAGCCGAACTCGTGGAAGTCGAGCATGTCCCCGAGGTTCACGAGAAAATCCGGCGCGGCGGCCCCGATGGCGCCGGCGATGGCGGCGAGGGTCGTCTCGTCGCCCTGGTTCGAGTAGGTGAGATCCGCGCCGATGTGGGTGTCGGAGACGAGGGCGAACGTGAACGGCTCTCCGGCCGGGCGCTGGGTGACGACGCTGCCGGCGTAGAGCGCGGCTTCGCCCGTCGTGGAGCAGCCGATCACCTCGTACTCGTAGCGCGCGCCCGCGGTCAGCCCGGCGACGGTCCACTCGGCCAGATCGGTGGCCCGCACGGCGGGCGCCGTCGTCTCGCTCCAGTCCGCGTCGCCGGCGGCATGGACGTGGAGGCCGAGCGTCGCGGGGCTGCCCGCCGCGACCACCACGCTGAGCCCGAACCCGTGCGCGCTGGGCGCGAAGGCCAGCGGCGCGCCCAGCAGCTGAGGCGCGTCGTCGCGCGACGTGCCCGCGGCGGCCAGCGCGTCGCAGTACGCCGACGGCGTGGGCGCGCCGCCGCCGTCCGGAGCCGGCGCGGGGCCCGGGCCGGCGAACGACGCCTCCGTGCAGCCGGCGATCGCAGGCAGCGACAGCAGCAGGATGAGGCGATGGACCACGGGAAAGCCCTCCCCGCCCTTGTCGCACGGCCCTCCCGTGGAGTCGAGCCTGCTACTTGCGGCCGCGCTGCTGCAGGGCCCGATAGAACGCGTGACACGAGTGATGCATTCGGGTGATATCTAGCGGCCTGATGCGCGAGGGCTGGAGGCATGACGGCGCGCCCTGACGAGGGCGCGGGCGGTGAAGCCGGGCAGGTCAGCGTCCCGCCGTTGTGGGACTTCCTGCTGTACTTCCTCCGGCTCGGGACGTTCGGCTTCGGCGGGCCGATCGCGCTGGCCGGCTACATGCAGCGCGACCTCGTCGAGCGCCGGCGCTGGCTCACGAAGCGCGACTACCTCGAGGGCCTGGCGCTGGCGCAGCTCGCGCCGGGGCCGCTCGCGGCCCAGCTCGCCATCTACCTCGGCTGGATCCGGGCGCGCGTCCTGGGCGCCACGCTGGTGGCGGCGGCGTTCATCCTGCCGTCGTTCGTGATGGTGCTGGCCATCTCCGCCGCCTACGTCCGCTACGGCGGCCTCCCCTGGATGCAGAGCGTGTTCTACGGCGTCGGCGCCGCCGTCATCGCCATCATCGGGCGCAGCGCCGTCAAGCTGGTGAAGCTGACGCTGGCCCGCGATCGCCTGCTCTGGGCGCTGTTCGCCGTCAGCCTGCTGGCGACGGAGTGGACCGAGTCGGAGATCATCTGGCTGTTCCTCGGGAGCGGCGTGGTCGCCTTGCTGGTCCGGTTTCCCCCGCGCTGGGGCGCGGCCGCGACGGGCGCGCTGCTGCCGTTCGCGGGCGTCAGCCTCCCGCTGGCCGTCACCGTCGCGCCGGCCCTGACGTCGTGGCCGCTGCTCGGGCGCCTCGCCGTCTACTTCGCCGAGGCCGGGGCGCTGGTGTTCGGCAGCGGTCTCGCCATCGTCCCGTTCATGCACGGCGGCGTGGTGAACGAATTCCGCTGGCTGAGCGAGCGGCAGTTCCTCGACGCCATCGCGGTCGCGATGATCACGCCGGGCCCGGTCGTCATCACGGTGGCGTTCATCGGCTACCTGGTGGCCGGCCCGACCGGCGCCTCCGCGTCGGCGCTCGGCATCTTCCTGCCCTGCTATCTGTTCGTGGTCATCCCCGCGCCGTACTTCCGGCGCTTTGCGAACAACCCGCGCGTCAAGGCGTTCGTCGACGGCGTCACCGCCGCCGCCACGGGCGCCATCGCGGGGGCGGCCTTCGTGCTCGGGCGGCGCGCGCTGACCGACCTGGGCGCGGTCGCGATCGCGCTCGCCACCTGGCTGATCTTCAGCCGCTTCAAGAAGCTGCCCGAGCCGATCGTGATCATCGCCGCCGGCGTGGTCGGTCTGATCGTCCACCGCGGCTGAGGCGGCTTTCGGCGACAGCCGCTCCGCCGAGGGCGCGGGAACTCGGGGGAACCCCACACGGGGCTGTCCCGTAAATTCTTGGTCAAGAATGACGCGCCTACTTGACAGGCTGTCGCCCAGACATGACAACGTGCGCTCTGGAACATGGCTGAACTCGGAAACTGTCTCGGCCGCAGGCGCGGCGCGGCCGGGCTCCGGCAGCTGGAGCTCGCCCGGCGCGTGGGGATCAGCCGCCAGGCGCTCAGCACCATCGAGGCGGGGCGCAGCGTGCCCTCCGCCGCCCTGGCGCTCCGCCTGGCGCGGGCGCTCGGGTGCAAGGTCGAGGATCTGTTCTGGGCGGACGACGTCACGACGCCGATCGAAGCGGAGCTGGCCGGCGAGGCCCGGCCGGCGCGGCGCGGGTCGCGGCCGAGGAAGGCGTCCGCGGACGCGGCGCGCGTCAGCCTGGCGTCGATCGACGGCCGCTGGGTCGCGCATCGGCTGGATCCGGCCAGCCCGGCCGGGTTCGTGACCGCGGCCGACGGCATCCTCCGGGGCAGTGGCGCGCGCGCCGGCAGCGAGCGCGTGATGCTCCTCGGCGACGAGGCGACGGCGCGCAACACGCTCCTCTGCGCGGGCTGCGCGCCCGCGTTCGGCATCCTGGCCGCGCGCGCGAGCCGGAGCGCGGCCGGCGATCGCGTGGTCTGGCTGGAGCGAACGAGCGGGACGGCGCTCGATCTGCTGGCGAAGGGGCAGATCCACGTCGCCGGCGCGCACCTCTACGACGAGGAGGCGCGCGAGTTCAACGTGCCGTTCGTCCAGCGGCGGCTGCCGGATCGCTCCATGCTGGTCTTCAACCTGGCGCGCTGGGAGGCGGGCCTGGTGGTCGCCGCCGGCAATCCGCTCAGGATCCGCGGCGTCCGCGACCTGATCCGGCCGGACGTCGCCTTCGTGCGGCGCCAGGACGGCGCGGCGGCCCAGGAGCTCGTCGAGCGGTTGCTCCGCCGCGCGGGCATCCAGCCGGCGGCCGTCGCGCGCCACGAGCTGGTGGCCGGCGGGCACGCGGAGGTCGCCCGCCTGATCGCGCTCGGCGCCGCGGACGCGGGCGTCGCGCTGGCGACCGTCGCGCGCGCGCACGGCCTCGACTTCGTCCCGCTCGTCGAGGAGCGCTTCGACCTCGTCGTGTCGAAGGCGCTCTCGGCGGACCCGCGCGTGATGCGGCTGCTCGAGACGCTGAGCAGCCGGACGTTCCGGCGGGAGATGGAGAGCCTGGGCGGCCACGTGACCCGTGACGCCGGGAAATTGATCGCCGAAACCCACCCCGCCAGCTGACAGCCGAGGAGCCGAACGTGATGCCTTTCGAGAAGAGAACAGCAATGATCTGGTCGTTCGTGGCGGCGGCCTTGCTCGCCGCTTGCAGCAGCAGCAACAACGCCGGACCTCCCGACAGCGGTCAGCCCGACGCCGGCGACGACGGCGGCATGGACGTGGCGCCGCCCGCGGACGCCGAGGGGGACGCGACCGATGCCGCCGGCGACGCGACCAGCGACGTCGCGGCGGACGGCGCGGCGCTCCCCGCCTGCTCGTCGCTGACGAACCCCCTCTACATCATGGGCGGCGACACGCAGGTCCCAATCCTCAAGACGCTCGGCAAGGCGCTGCGCCAGGACGCGAACCCGGTGACGCTCGTCTGGCAGGCGACGGGGTCGTGCACGATCATCGACGCCGTCTACAACGGCACGCCGCTCAAGCAGAACCTCTCCTACATCCCCGACGATCCGTCGTGGGACGCGTCGAGCGGCACCGTGCCGACGTGCACGCCGGACGCCGGGGGCGCGCCCGTCCAGGTCGGGATCCCGATCGTCTTCCCCGAGGCGTGCACCTCGCAGGCCGCGCCGGCGGGGGTGAAGGCCTTCAAGGGCCCGATCCAGTCGTTCGTCTTCGTGGTGCCGACCGCCAACACGGCCCAGGCGATCAGCGCCGAGGAGGCCTACATGGTCTTCGGGTTCGGCGCGACGGGCGGGGTGATGCCCTGGATCGATCCGATGTTCTTCTTCGTCCGGCCCGCCACCAAGGGGACGCAGGTCAGCCTGGGCGCCGTCATCAACGTGCCGGCCGCCAAGTGGAAGGGGCAGAAGATCGATCAGTCGACCAGCGTGGCGTCGATGGTGGCGGCCTCGACGGCGCCCGA
>DATBHU010000062.1:0-11540 GCA_036557265.1 Polyangia bacterium | reverse complement strand
GCCCTTGCGGATATCCGAGGTGTCGTACATGGCGACGCCGGTTTAGCCCGTGACGAGCGCTACCGTCAAGGCGGCAATGCCGGAATGCAGATCGTCCTTGCCCGGCTACGGCGCGCTTGTGCCCTTGCGGCCGTACGCGTCTTCCAGGCGAACGACGTCATCGAGCTCGGTGGTCGACACCTCGAACACGTCGGTGTCCTCGAGCGCGATCATCCGGTGGCGCAGCAGCGGCGTCACGTGAAACGCGTCGCCCGGGCCCATTTCCTTGAATTGCGGCGCCTGCCCCTCGACGAAGTGCTCGAACTGCATCCGCCCCGCCCACACCATCACCGTCTCGTCCTTCTGCTGGTGGTACTGCAGCGACAGCTTGTGGCCCTTCTTGATGTGCAGCACCTTGCCGACGTAGCGGTCGGTCACCGCCCAGATCGTCTCGTGGCCCCAGGGCTTCTCGACGCGCTTCATGTTCTGCAAGACTCCTTCAGGAACTCCGAATGTCTATTGTGGCGGCTCAGGGACTCGAACCCCGGACCCGGCGCGTATGAAACGCCTGCTCTAACCAGCTGAGCTAAGCCGCCAGAAATGGTCCGCGATCTTGCGCGGCGGCCCGTCGCTGTCAAGAGCCAGATGCAGCAACTGCGTTTGCTCAGGACCAACCGTCACGCCGGCGGGGCGGCGGCAGGTATTCGATCTCGGCGGTCCCCGTCGTCGCCGACGGCGGTCGCGAGCTGGCCAGCAGCCGCACGGCGCCCAGGCCCGCCAGGAAACCGCCGACGTGCGCCATCCAGGCGACGCCCGAGTTGCCGGGAAGCAGGAATTGCCCGATGAACCAGATGCCCAGAAAGATCCAGGCAGGGACATCCCGCACGTGCCAGAGCAGCGGGATCGCCACGAACGTGACCACCTTGGCGCGCGGGAACAGCATGACGTAGCCGCCCAGCACGCCCGCGATCGCGCCCGACGCGCCGATCATGGGCGTCACCGAGGTGGGAAGGCTGAAGGCCTGGGCCAGCGCCCCCACGGTTCCGACCACGAAGTAGAAGATGATGAAGCGGAACGTCCCCAGCCGCTCCTCGACGTTGTCGCCGAAGATCCAGAGGAACCACATGTTCCCGATCAGGTGCATCCAGCCGCCGTGCAGGAACATCGACGTGAAGATCGATCCCGGCAGCGGGAACAGATCGCGCGGGCGGATGTCGACCCAGTTGACGATCTCGTACGGGATCGCCCCGCCCCGCAGCGCGAGCAGGCTCTGCTCCTGCGGCGAGAGCGACAGCTCGTACAGGAACACGATCGCGTTGGCGGCGATCAGCAGCAGCGTCACCGCCGGGAAGCGCGTGCGTGGATTGTGGTCGCGAAGCGGAAACAGCACCCGCGGTCAGTCTGACACGAAACGCCTAAGCCCGCGCCGGACGCGCGTCAGCGACCTTGACTGTGCCGGAAGCGACCCCTATAACGCGCCTAAGAAGATGCGTCTTTACAGCGGAAAGATCCCGACGGTGGGTTCGGAGATCGTGAAGAGCCTGGTCGAGGCGGGAGACATCGAGGTTTCCGACCGCGCCGAGGCGGAGATGGATGTGCAGGCCGTGCTCAAGGAGTACATCCGCCTCGATCGGGAGATCACCGAGAAGACGAAGGATGTGTTGCAGAAGCGCAACCTCCCCTACGAGCAGTTCGGGAAGGTGAAGCGCGCGCTGGCGGGCGAGAAGGGCTTCGGCCTGGGCGAAGAGGGGCTCGAGTGGATGACGACGCAGATGATCGAGTCGTTCATGCAGTCCCAGCACATCGCCGAGATCTTCGTGGACGACACCGTGCTGCGAAAGCGCATGAGCGACGTGCTGAAGAAGCACATGCAGGTCGACGAGGAGCTGGACGAGGAAGTCCGCCGCCGCATCAAGAACCTCGAGGAAGGGACCTCCACCTGGGAGGTCGAGTACGGCAAGGTTCTGGATCAGATCAAGCGGAACCGCGGCCTCGATCAGTAGACGCAACGCCCGTCACGTCGAACGGATCGAGGGGCTGCGACGGCGCGGGCGCGCGATCGCGGGCGTTGGCGACCACCGCGCGCACCAGCCGATCGACCGCGCGCGCCACGGCGGCCAGCCGCGCGCCCTCCGCCAGGAATCCCGGCGACGAGTAGACGCGCGCCTTCTGGTCGACGATCAGATCCTCGGGCGCGCAGGGGCGAACGTCGGCGCCCATGACGGCGGCGTGCTTCGCGTACGGCGTCCCCTTGGAGCCGAGGGTGACGCGCACCCCCGCTGCCGGCCCCAGCACGCGCGCCGCGAACAGCGCCGACAGGCCGAAGAAGCCCATGGGCCGCCGCCCCTGCAGCATGCCGCGCAGCAAGCGCGCGACGTCCGGGTGGATCGTGCACAGCTCGCGCCGCTCCGGATAGTCGGAGAGCGTCGCGATCGGCCCCTCCCCGCCCGGCACGATCAGCGCGTCGATCGCGTTCGCGTCCAGCTCGGCGAGCCGCAGCACCTGCGACCCGGCCAGGCGCGCCGCCTCGGCGCGGGCGTTGCGGTTGCCGGACACGGCGGCGCCGTTCAGGTGATCGACCACGCCCGCCTGGTCGGCGTCCGGCGCCGCGCAGACCGCCTCCGCGCCGGCGCGCTCGATCACCAGGAGCGTCAGCAGCGCTTCGCCGACGTCACTTCCGTCGAGGCGCCCACAGCCGGACAGCAGAACTCCCACCCGCTTCGCCATGCGGCTCTAGGACTACCACGGCGACGCCGGAAATGCCCCGGCCACGATGGCCGCGCGCGCCCGTCGCGCCAGGTCCAGGTAGTGCTGCAGGTTGTGGATGCTCGCCAGCCGGTGGTAGAGGAGCTCCTCGGCGCGGAACAGGTGCGCCAGGTAGCCGCGGCTGTACGACACGCAGCATTCGCACGGGCAGCCGTCCTCGACGGGGGCGGGATCGTCGCGGTGCTGCGCGTTCGCGATGTTGAGGCGGCCGCCGCGCACGAACAGCTGGCCGTTGCGCGCGTTGCGGGTCGGCATCACGCAGTCGAACATGTCGACGCCCGCGCCGATCGCGGTCCAGATGTCCTCGGGCGTGCCCACGCCCATCAGGTAGCGGGGGCGGTCGGCGGGCATCTCGGCGGCGAGCGCGTCGATCACGCCGTACATGACGGCGGGCGCCTCGCCGACGCCCAGGCCGCCCAGCGCCAGGCCGTCGAACGGCAGCGCCGCGATGTCCGCGAGGTGCGCGCGCCGCAGATCCAGGTGGACGCCGCCCTGCACGATGCCGAAGCGCAGCTGGCCGGGCGCGGCGGGCGCGGCCAGGCACTGGCGCGCCCAGCGCGTCGTGCGCGTCATCGCCGCCTCGATCACCGCGCGCGGCGCGTCCGACGGCGGGCACTCGTCGAACGCCATGGCGACGTCGCTGGCCAGCGCGGTCTGGATCGCCATCGCGCGCTCGGGCGTCAGCCGCTGCTCGCTGCCGTCGAGGTGCGAGCGGAAGGTGACGCCGGCGTCGTCGACGGTGCGGCGCTCGCGCAGGCTGAACACCTGGTAGCCGCCCGAGTCGGTCAGGATCGCCCGCGGCCAGCTCATGAAGCGGTGCAGGCCGCCGAACGACGCGATCCGCTCGGCGCCCGGGCGCAGCGCCAGGTGGTAGGTGTTGCCGAGGATGATGCGCGCGCCGAGCCGCTCGACGTCGGCGGACGACAGCGCCTTCACCGTCGCCTGCGTCCCGACCGGCATGAAGACCGGCGTCTCGACCGGGCCGTGCCCCGTCTGCAGGATCCCCGCGCGCGCCCGCCCGACGTGCGCCACGACCCGAAACGTCTCCGCGGGAGCGCTCACGAACGCCGGCCCCGGATCAGCATCGCGTCGCCGTAGCTGTAGAAGCGGTAGCCGCGCTCGACCGCCTCGCGGTACGCGTCGAGCACGTTCTCCTTGCCCGCGAACGCCGCCACCAGCATCAGCAGCGTCGACCGCGGCAGGTGGAAGTTGGTGATCAGATCCGTCACCACCTGGAAGCTGTCGCCCGGCAGCAGGCAGAGCTCCGTCTCCGCGTCGCCCGCGGCGACCTCCCCGCCCCCGGCGCGCGCCGCCGCCTCCAGCGATCGCACCACCGTGGTCCCGACCGCGACCACCGGACGCCCTGCCCGCCGCGCGCCGCCGATCGCCGCGGCCGCCTCCGGCGAGATGCGGTAGCGCTCGGCGTCCAGCTGATGCGCGCGCGGATCGTCGACCTCGACCGGGCGAAACGTCCCCGGCCCGACGTCCAGCGTGAGCGTCGCGATCTCGTGCCCGGCGCCGGCGATCGCGGCGAGCAGCGCGGGCGTGAAGTGCAGTCCGGCGGTCGGCGCCGCCACCGCCCCGGCGCTGGCGGCGTAGACCGTCTGGTAGCGCGCGCGATCGTCGACCCGCGGCGCGGCGTCGCCGAGGCGCTTGCGCGCCGCCTCGATGTACGGCGGCAGCGGCAGCTCGCCGATGCCGTCGAGCACGGCGAGCAGCGAGCGCCCCGGTCCGCTCAGACGCAGCAGCGCGCGGCCCGCGTCGCGCCGCTCGACGACGTCGACGCGCACGCCGCCGCCGACCTCGATCGCCGTCGTGGTGGCTCCGGCCGCGCCGCCCAGCCCGCGCGCCAGACCCTCCCAGAGTTCACAGAACTCCTCATTCTGTTGCCCGTGCCCGCCCCTCTCCTCTGGCGTGATTTCGGACACGCGCCGCGTCAGCAAAAATTCGACGGCGCCACCCGTCGGCTTGCGTCCCCGCAGGCGCGCGGCCAGGACGCGGGCGTCATTGAGGACGAGCAGCGACCGCGGTGGCAGCTCGGCCAAAATATCGCGGAATCGCAGGTGCTTGCGCTCCCCGCCCGCGCGATCCATGACCATCAGGCGCGCGTCGTCGCGTGCATCGGCGGGGGCGGCGGCGACCCGGTCCGGGGGCAAGAAGAACTCGAAGTCTGCGGTCTGCAAGCCGGCTGCTCTCTGCAATCCACTTTACAAAAGTTCTTTTCTCGATAATACAATCGCCTTCAGTTCCCCACATGACGATTCTCAAGGCGCATTTCGCGGACGGTACGGCGTTCCTCGAGCGCTACCTTTCGGACCTCGGTCAGGGGGGCCTTTTCTACCCGACGCGCCGGCCGCTGGCGATCGGCGAGACGGTCGTTGTCGCCATCCGGCTCGGACGTCGTCGCAGCCCGACCCTGATTCGCGGCCAGGTGGCCTGGCGCCGTCCCGGGAAGCACAGCACGAAGACGAAGGCCGGCATCGGCATCGAGTTCCTGCCGACCGAGACGCAGGCGCGCGACTACCTGCTCGGCGTCGCGCGCGGCGACTCGGCGGAGATGGTCGCCCGCCGTCACCAGCGCTTGCCCGTCGAGCTGCCGATCCTGTGGGCGGTTCCCGGTGCCCTTCACGACAACACCGGCACCCTGCGCGACATCGGCCGCGGCGGCGCGTTCGTGAAGACCGAGCAGCCGCTGCCCGCCGAGGGTGACGTGGTGCTGAAGGTTTCGCCGCCGGGCGCCGAGGTGGCGATGCCGCTGTCGGCGCGGGTCGCCTGGAAGGGACATCCGGGCGGCGAGCACGGCTTCGGCGTCGAGTGGAAGGCGCGCGACGCGGGCGGCACGCGGCGAATCAAAGAGCTGGTCCGCCGCATCGAAGCGCGCGGCTGAGCGCCGCCCGGGCGCGCAGCTCGGAGCCATCAGATCATGTTGAGGGCGTAGAGCGAGCCGCTGTTCGACAGGACGTAGAGGCGGCGCGTGACGGGGTCGAAGGTCGCCGGCGCGCAGACGCCCTGGCCGGGGTTGAAGATCTCGAGCAGCTCGCCGGTGCCGCGATCGACCACGAACAGCCCGCCGCGGCTGCCCGAGAAGATCAGGTAGCCGCCGACCACCATCGGGTGGGTCAGATCGCCCGCCTCGGACAGCCCCTGGCGCCACACCACGTGGCCGTCGGGGTGCGCCGCGTGCAGGCCGTAGCGCGGAGCGACGAAGTACAGGCGATCGTCGGCGGCGGTGACGTCGCCGACACCCTCGATGCCGATCCGCCAGCGGACCGTGCCGTCGCGCGCGTCCAGCGCGTAGAGGCCGCCCGAATACGACGAGACGTAGGCGAGGTCGTTGTTCAGCGCGGGCGTCGTGTCGACGTCGACGAACTGATCCGACGCGGCGGCCAGCGACTTCGCCCACGTCACCTCGCCGCTCGACGCCGCCAGCGACACGAAGTAGCCGTCGGCGAACCCCGCCAGCAGCTGTCCGCCGCGCAGCCGCGGCCCCGCGTAGCCGTGGATGGTGAAGCCCTCGGGCATGTCGCGCTCATACTGCCAGCGCCACTTGCCGGTGTCCGGCTCCAGCGCCACCACGCGATCGGCGGCGCTGGCGACGTAGACGAGGTCGGGGCCGATCTCGGCGGGCCGCTCGACGGCGCCCTTGCCGTGGTAGGTCCAGCGGATCTTGCCGGTCTTGGGATCGATGGCGTAGAAGCTGCCGTCGTCGGCGCCGACGTAGACCTGGCCGCGGGCAGCGTCGAAGCGCGCCTCGCCGTCGATGCCGCCCGACACCGACGTGACCCAGTCGAGGTGGCCGGTCTCGGGCGCCACCCCCGCGATGGCGGCAGCGCGCGAGCCGATCACCAGCCGGCCGTTTGCCAGCGCGGCGGACGCGCACTCCTCGGGCGCCGGCTCGAACAGGCCGTGGTCGTGCAGGGTCGTCCGCCAGACGATCTGCAGGATCCCTGCCCGGTGCGGCGTCGCCGACGACTCGTCCAGGCGGCGCGCGGTGGCGCCGACGCAGCCGGCCGCGCAGGCGGCGCCCAGTGCGACCGCGACGGCGGCGAAGCGGATCCCGGTCACTTCAGCTCGAGCAGCGCGAGGCGGCCGGAGATCTCATCGCGCAACGAGGTGGAGGGGTGTTTGTCCAGCACCTCGTGATAGATCCGAACGGCCTCGCCCGGGTTGCCTTGCTGCTCGGCCAGGCGGGCCTCGTGGAAGCGGGCCTTGTCCTTGTAGAAGTCGCCCAGCGCGGCGGCGTCGCTGCCCAGCTTCGCGAACGTGGCCTGGGCCTCGGAGATCTTGCCCTTGCGCTCGTAGGCGTAACCGAGCCCCTCTCGGGCCAGGAACCGCAGCCGCGCGTCCAGCTTGCCCTCGAGCAGCTTCTCGTAGCCGGCCTGCGCCTCGTCGGTCCGCCCCAGATCCAGGAGCAGCCCGCTGCGCACCAGCGTCGCCTCGGGGGCGAGCGGCCCGCGCCCGGAGCCGAAGTGCGCGTCCAGCTCCTTGAGCGCGCCCTCCAGGCGTTCCTTCTCGGTGGCGAAGTGCGGGATCGCATCCGTCTTGGCGGGCGGGCCGGCCGGGGTCAGCTCCGCGCTCGCGATCTTCTGCACCCGCGCCAGCGCCGTCGTGGCCCGCTCGGCGCGGCTCTCCTGGACGTAGCTCATCACCACCGAACCGGCGATCACCGTCGCGAGCGCGCTGGCGCCGATCACCAGCACCTTCGCGTTCTCGGCGGCAAAGCGGCCGAGGCGCTGCGATTGCACCTGCCAGAAGCCGACGAACTGGTCCGGCTGCTTGAGGGCTTTCTTGGATAGCTTCTTGGCGGCCACGTTTTTTCCTCGGACTTGAGCGCGTTGGGCGGAGGCGAGCTTTGCTCGCCGGAGCCCCTGGCGGGAGGGTTCGGGAACCCTCTCGGCGTTCCCGACTTAACAGACAGCAAAGCCCTGGTCAAATGCGCCTTCAAGCTGGGAACCCTGGGAGGGTTCCCAGACCATCCCGCGATGGGCTCCGACGGGCGAAGCCCATCTACGCCCGACGCGATCACGGGCTCATCCGTCATCCGGTATAGTCGTCGCCCGGTGCGCACCGCCATCGTCTTGCTTGCGCTCGTCGTCTCGCTGGCGGCGGGGCGCGCCGCGCGCGCCGCGGGCGAGCATGAGTGGCAGGTGGCGCTGCGGGCCGGGGCGGGCACAGTCAGCGTCGACGGCCGCAAGCCGTGGGGGCTCGCGGGCGGGCTGGACGTGGAGTACGGCTTCACCGACGCGTGGGCGGTGCGGCTGTCGTTCGAAGGGTCCACCCACGACGTCAGCAAGTCGAACACCATGGACACGCGCCCGGCCGGGACGATCCACACCGACGCGGCGCTGCTCGGGCTCACCTACACCTTCGACGTCCTGCGGCTGGTGCCGTACGCCAACCTGCAGGCCGGCATGGCGCAGGTGAGCGGGGCCGTGATGACGCCGCAGACGCTGTTCGCCATGGAGCTCGGCGTCGGGGCCGACTACTTCGTCAACCGCCACCTGACCGCCGGGGTCAGCTTCCACTACCTGTTCGAGCCGGCCGACCTGTTCGCCGATCCGCTGAACCTCGGGACCAACCCGTTCTCGTTCACCGCGACCGCGCGCGTTTCTTGGATTTTTTGAACGCGACGGCCGCCGCCGATCCGCCCCGCCGTTTCTGGGCGTGGGCGCGGAACACCAGCCTGACGGGCGTGCCGTCGAAGCCGTAGGCCTTGCGCAGCTGGTTGACCAGGAAGCGGCGGTACGAATGGCCGATGTCGGACGCGTGGTTGGTGCTGATGAACACCGTGGGCGGGCGGACGGACGCCTGGGTCGCGTAGTAGAGCCGGACGTGACGGCCGCCGGGTCCGGACGGGGGCGGCTGGCGGGTCACCAGCTCGGCCAGCAGCTTGTTGAGCTCGCCGGTCGAGACGCGCTTCGACGCCTCGGCGAAGATGCGCGTCGCCTCGGTGACGATCCCGGTCACCCCGGCGCGCGTCACCGCGGACGTCACGATCACGGGCGCGTAGGCGAGGAAGGCGAGCGCCTCGCGGGTCGCCTCGATCTTCTTGTCGATGTCGCCGCGCCCGACCAGGTCCTTCTTGTTGAGCACGACCAGCGCGCCCCGCCCCGACTCCTCGATCTCGCCCGCCAGGCGCGCGTCCTCGGCGGTGGCGGCGGCGCGCGCGTCGACGACCAGCACGGCGACGTCGCAGCGATCGATCTGATCGCGCGCCATCGTCGCCGACACGTGCTCGGCGCGCGTGTCGATCGACCGCCGCCGGCGCATGCCCGCGGTGTCGACCAGCACGTACTCGCGCCCGCCGAACGAGAACGCGGTGTCGATCGGATCGCGGATGGTGCCAGGCTCGTCGTGGACCAGCACCCGCTCCTCGCCGAGCAGGCAGTTGACCAGCGACGACTTGCCGACGTTCGGCTTGCCGACGAACGCGATCCGGATCGGCCGCGTCTCGTCGTCGCGGCGCGCCGGCGCGGGCGCCGCCGTGGCGGCCGACGCCGCCCGCTCGGGCAGGCGCGGCACCACGGCGTCGAGGAACTGGCCGACGCCACGCCCGTGGCTGGCCGAGATCGGAAACACGTCAGGGAAGCCGAGCGTGTACGCCTCGGCGGCGGCGCCGGCGCCCTCGCGGTCGACCTTGTTGGCGGCGACCAGCACCGGCTTGCCCGACCGGTGGAGGAGCTTCGCCACCTCGCTGTCGACGGCGGTGACGCCGTCGCGCGCGTCCAGCACGAACGCGACCACGTCCGCCTCGTCGAGCGCGCGCAGGGTCTGCTGGCGCATCGCCGCCAGGATGCCGGTCGCCAGCGGATCCAGCCCGCCCGTGTCGACGACCCGGAAGCGCGCCGTGCCCCAGTCGCAGACGCCGTAGCGGCGATCGCGCGTGATGCCGGGCTCGTCCTCGACCAGCGCCGGCTGGCCGCCCACCAGGCGGTTGAACAGCGACGACTTGCCGACGTTCGGCCGCCCCACCAGCGCGACCAGCGGCAGCTGATCGTCGAACGTCCGCGCGCTCATGGCGCCGCGTACCCGTAGCGGGCCAGCGCCTCGGCGGACGTCGTCCAGTCGGGGTGGATCTTCACGTGCAGCTTGAGGTGGGCGGGCCGCTGGAGGAGATCGCTGATCCCGCCGCGCGCGCGCGTGCCGATGTCGCGGATCATCGCGCCCTTCTTGCCCAGGATGATCGCCCGCTGCCCCTCGCGCTCGACGATGATCGTCGCGGCGATCACCACGTCGTTCTTGTCCGCGCGCTCCTGCCACTCCTCGATGACGACGGCGACCGCGTACGGGATCTCCTGGCGCAAGCTGAGAAAAAGCTGCTCGCGGATCAGCTCGGCGGCCAGGAAGCGCTCGCTGCGATCGGTCAGCATGTCCGGCCCGTAGAGCGGCGGCCCCTCGGGCAGCAGCGCCCACAGCTCGCCGATCAACCGGTCGACGTTCGTCCCCTTGGTGGCCGACACGGGGACGACCGCGCGCAGCGCCTCGTTCTTGCTCAGGCGCTCCAGGATCGGCAGCAGCAGCGGCTTCGCCTTCAGCGCGTCGACCTTGTTGATGGCGAGCGCGACAGGACGGCGCGCCTCGACCAGCTCGCGTAGGATCGCGGCCTCCGGATCGCCCAACCCGCCCTTGCCGCCGCCCACTTGCGTGGCCGTGTCGGCGTCGATCATCAGCAGGGCCGCGTCGACGTCGGGGATCACCCCCATCGCCTCGTCGACCATGAAACGGTTGAGCCCCTTCTTGGCGCCGTGGACGCCGGGCGTGTCGACGAAGACGATCTGGCCGCGGTCGCCGTTGTAGACCCCGGTGATCCGGTTGCGCGTCGTCTGCGGCTTGGGCGTGACGATCGCCAGCTTCTCGCCCACGATGCGGTTGAGCAGCGTCGACTTGCCGACGTTGGGTCGGCCCAGGATCGCAACGGTGCCCGCAACGGTGCCCGCGTCGGTGGCGTCCGTCTCGGCGTCGGCGCTGTCAGATTCCCCGGCCATAGAAGGGGGCTTCTATATCACGCGGGTGTCGTAGTATCCCGGGATGCGTTTCGCCTTCATGGCCGCCCCCGCCATGCTCTGGGCTGTCACCGCGGCCGCGGCGACGCCGGTGACCATGACCGCCGCCGCCGACGGCGGCATCGACGTTCACGACGGCAAGGCGCTGGCCGCGCACGTCGCGGTGAAGACGGCGGCGCTGCGCCGCGGCCCGCCGCGCCTGCGCGAGGTGGCGGTCGACGGCCACCGCGTCGCCGAGCTGCGCGTGCCGGTCCGCGGCACGCCCGCCGAGGAGGTCTGGATCGCCGAGATCGGCGCGAAGGGCGCCAAGGTCCTCTGGTCGGGCCTCGCCGGCCCGCGCGACGCCGACGGCGAGACGTCGGTCGGCGTCGACGTCGACGGCGAGCGCGTGCTCGAGTTCCAGACCGCGGCCGGCGTCACCCGCTGCGACGGCGCCCCGCCCCGGCTGTTCCCGCGCGTCTACGACTTCGACAGCGGGCGATTCCGGCCCGTGACGTCGCCGCTGCCGGAGCCGGGCGTCGAGAAGCTGGTCGCCCGCCGCGGCGATCCCGCCATGCCCGCGGGCCGGCCGCTGGGCGGCTTCCACTGGATCGCGGCGTCGAGCACGCGCTCCTCCGGCAGCGACGCGCGCGCGCTCGGGTCGCCTGTCGAGCTGAACGACGCCGACGTCGCCACCACCTGGACCGAGGGTTCGGGCGGCGACGGGCGCGGCGAGTTCCTGACGGCGCGCACGACCGCCGGCGGGTACGCCGTGCGCGGCGTGCGCATCTTCCCCGGCGACGGCGCCAGCCT
>DATBHU010000061.1:0-9169 GCA_036557265.1 Polyangia bacterium | reverse complement strand
ACCGACGAGATCAGCATCAGCTTTCCGAACGGCAGCGACGTGCCCAGCGCGCGCAGCAGGAATTCCCAGCGCCACGCCCGGAACAGGTGGGTCACCGCCAACGTCGCCAGGAAGAGTCCGACGGTCGCCAGCGAGGTCGAGCGGATCGCCTCGGCCGCGCGCGCCAGATCGACGTCGTGCACGGAGTAGGCGATGCAGATCGCCGCCACCGCGAGCGACAGCACGGCGTTGATGATGAGGCGCTTGCGGGCCGCCACCGCGCCTAGCCCTGCAGCGGCGTGTCCGGCATCTCGCCCGCCAGCAGCCGCCGGGTGTTCTCGGCGAGCATCCGCCGCAACACCTCCGCGCCCAGTTGCTTGCGGATCCAGGCGATGCCGGCCGCGATCTCCTTCTGATCGTCGGGACGATGGATGTCCGTCGCCGCCGCGTGCGCCAGGCCCTCCTGCACGAGCTTCCGCGCCGTCTTCATCTCGGCGCGGCCGTGGGCGCCGTCCAGCGCGCCCAGATCGACCATCATCACGGCGTGGCGCCCGATCCGCTCCGCGAGATCGACGTCGCGCTGGATCGCCACGTAACGTTCAGGGTGCGCCATCACCGGCAGCAGGCCGGCGACGCGCAGCTGGAACAGCTCGTCTTCGAGGCCGGCAGGCATGAACTGCGGGTGGACCTCGAACAGGAAGGCCGGGCCGTCACCGTAGACGGGGACGGTCCGATCCCGCAGCCGCCCGTGCAGCACGTCGTCCCAGAAGTTCTCCGCGCCCAAGCCCAGCCGCACCGCCGGTCCCTGGGCGGCGACATCGGCCGACACCGCCGCGAAGGCGCCCGTGATCGCCTCGCGGGCCGGCATGAACATGCCGTTGCGCTGGTGCGGCGTGGCGTAAAGATCCTCGAATCCAAGGGACGCCACCGCTCGTATCATCTGCAGCGACATCTCCCGGCTGGTGGCGCCGTCGTCGAGGGCCGGGAGGTAGTGCGCGTGAAGATCGACGAAATGAGTCACGACGCGCGCCGCAAAGAGAGCGTCAAGATAGCGGCGCGGTCAGGCGCCCGAAAGAACTTTGTTTTCGTCTCGCGCTCTGATGAGAGCAGAATGGGGGGGACTCTCACCAGGGCAAACCTGGTCCCGCGCTCGGTGCTCTAATGGATTGCAATAGAGTTTCCAGCGACTTAGACTACGGATCCCTCCAGGGAATACATCTTGCTGATCTCCGTTCCCCAAGGAGCGAGTTGAACAATGAGTGAGAAAGTCGTCCTTCCGAAGTTCGACCTGCCCGGCAAGCAGATGCACCCCGCGGTGAAGATGCTGCTCGGCGTAGGCGGTCTGCTGGTGGTCACCATCGCCATTCTCGTCGGGGCCGTCTGGAGAAATCACTCCAAGGAGGTCGCCGAGGAAAACAGAAAGCAGGCCGAGATCGCGGCGAAGACCGCGCAAGCCAACGCCGAGGCCGAAGCGGCCAAGGCGCGGCAGGCCGAGGCCGCCGCGAAGGTGGAGATCGAGAAGGCGAAGGTGCAAGCGGCGCTGGCGGCGAAGAAGAATCCTCCGCCGGCGGCTGACGGCGACACGAAGGTGGCGTCCTCGTCGGGCAAGCACCACGGCCACCACGGGGCCTCGAAGGCGGGGGCGAAGACCACCGTCGCCAAGGCCGGCGCGCAAGGCGATGACAAGAAGCCAGCCGCCAAGGGCAGCGGCAAGAAGGGGGACGACGTCGTCGACAAGCTGCTCGCGTCGTTCAAGTAAGCCCTGATAAGCCCCGATCAGATCCTCCCCGACCTCCGGTGCGTCTCCGACTCTCGCGTTGCTCGAAGTCTCGGGCGGCGCGAAAATGAAGCCGCGTTGATGCAGATCCAAAACCGTGTTACGGAAATTGCGAGGCCGCGTCCATGAGCAGCAGCCAACGTCCAAGTGAGAACTCGGTCCTGTTTTCGCTGCGAGAGCTGCGACGGATCGAGGATGACCGGGTCAAGAAGGAGCAGGACACCGCGCGCGCCAAGGCGGAGGCGGACCGGCAGGCCCGCGAGGATGCCGAGCGGCGCGCCCGCGAGGCCGAGGAACAGCGGATCCGCGACGAGCAGGATCGCGTCCGGGCCGCCAAGGAGGCCGACGACCAGCGGCAGCGCGACGATCACATGCGGCTGCAGGAGGCCGAGCGCCGCGCCCGGGTCGAGGGCGAGATGCGGATCAACGAGGAGCGGATGCGCCTCGAGATCCAGCACCGCAAGAAGCATTCGCCGGTCAAGGCGGTCGCCGGCGTGAGCGCCGTGCTCGTGCTGATCGGCGGTGGCGTCGGCTACAAGATGTACTCGGATCATCAGGCGGAGAAGGCTGCGTTGCGCGCCGAGAACGAGCGCATCGAGGCCGCCGCGCGCAAGGCGAAGGCCGAGCTCGAGTCCGCTCTCGCGAGCCTGAAGAAAGAGATGGACTCGAGGCTCGCGGCTGCCAGCGAGAAGGAAAAGGCCGCCATCCGCGCCGAGTACGACGCGAAGCGCGCCGCGCTGGAAGGCCGCTCGGCGCCGAAGCAGCACACGAAGGCGGCGGTGGTCGAGGAGCCGAAGGCGGTCACGGTCCCGACCATGCAGAAGCGGAAGATCAGCGACAACCCGCTGGACGGCCTCGATCTGGACGACGGGCCGTTGTCGTCGAAGAAGAAGAAGTAGCGCGCAACGGCGCCTCCGATGTCACTGGCCGACGACCTCTACGAAACGCGACGGGCCCGCCTGCTCGCGCTGCTCACGCAGCTCTCCTACGAGCAGCGCGAGGTGACGCTCGCGTCGGGCGCGAAGAGCAACTTCTACATCGACTGCAAGCAGACGGTGCTGACGGCCGAAGGGCACTTCCTGGTCGGCAGCCTGTTCGGCCACGTCCTCGCCACGCGCGCCCAGGACGTCGAGGCGATCGGCGGCGTCAGCGTCGGCGCCGATCCGCTGGCGTCGGCGGTGTCGACGCTCAGCTTCGTCGCCGGGCGGCCGCTGCCCGCGTTCTACGTCCGCAAGGAGCCGAAGGGACACGGCACCGGCGCCTGGATCGAGGGCGCGAAGTCGCTGCGCCCCGGGATGCCGGTGGCGATCCTCGAGGACGTCGTCACGACCGGCGGCTCGGCGCTGAAGGCGATCGCGCGTGTGCGCGAGCACGGTCTCAAGGTCGGCATCATCCTCGGCATCGTCGATCGCGAGGAGGGGGGCCGCGAGGCGCTCGAGAAAGAGGCGCCCCTCGTCACGCTGTTCCGCCGCGGCGATTTCTTATAATTTGGGCCGGATGACGGGCCGGATGACGGGCCGGATGACGGGCCGGAGCGCGCGGGTGGTGGTCGTCGCCTTGGTCGCCTGCCAGAGCGACAAGGCGGCGCGGGTCGACTTCTCGGAGACGCGCCGCGACTACCTCTCCAAGGACTACCCCGACGTTTACGAGCGCTGGACCCGGCACGACTTCGCCATGCACGAGGTGGAGAAGGCGCTGGAGGTCTGGGTGACCTTCAAGAGCTGGGATTTCCGCGAGGCCTACGTCGAGCGCTACGCGTCGATCTACAGCCTGTCCGACGCCGACCGCGCGACGCTGCGGAACGCGCAGCGGGAAGCGCTCCACCACGCCTTCGAATTCCACTTCACCGCGCAGAGCGCCAACTACAAGTGGAACGACCTCGAGAAGTCGAGCTCGCCGTGGCGGGTCACGCTGCTGGACGCTCTCGGCCACGAGCTGCCGCCGGAGGCCGGCAAGGTCAGCGTCGAGAAGCTGCCCGACGCCTACGAGCGGGAGTTCTTCCCCGCCAAGAATCCGTTCTCGAAGACGTACAGCGTCCGCTTCATCCCGCCCGCGAACACCGACTTCGAGGGGATCAAGACGGGTTCAATCATCCTCCGGATCGCCAGCCCGCTCGGCCGCATCGAGCTGACCTGGCGATCCTGAGCGGACGACCTCGCGAAGCACGTCGAGCAGCGCGGTCCGTTCGATCGGCTTCTCGACGTACGCCGCCGGCCGGAACTGCGTCCGGATCGACTCGTGGCTGAACCCGGAGGCGCTGACCACCACGACCGGGACCGTCGCCAGCTTCGGATCGCGCATCTGCTCGCTCCGGAAGTCCCAGCCGTCCATGCCCGGCATCATCAGGTCGAGCAGAATCACGGCGGGGTGAACGGTGCTGTCGCGAAGGCGGGCCAGCGCCTCCCGTCCGTTGTGCGCACCCTCGACCGAAAACCCTTCCTCTTCCAGCATCTCGGACAGAGCGCTGCGGACGTCGTTGTCGTCGTCGACGATCAGGATCGCCCCTGAGCTCATGCGGATTTGTACAACTTTTTCTCTGACGTCGATTTGTCAAGGGTCGGGGCGGGGCGATCTCCCTGACATTGCGGCCTTTGCATGTGGGATGTTGTCGCACGTCAAGCCGCCCGCGCATGCGCCGATGTGGTCAGTCATGACCCCGGCGTTTGACCGCCGCGCCCTGCCGCCCGTCCGGAGCCACAAGCCGTGCATGAAGTGCGGGAAGCTGGTTTCACGCGCGGCGTTCGTCTGCCGGCGCTGCGGGACGCGCCAGCGGATCCTGCCGCGCACGATGCTCATAGCCCTGTCGGGCTGCCTGGTGGCCGGCATGTTCGCGGTCGCCAGCGCGGGCGCGCTGCTGACCCCGACGCATGCGCCGGAGGTCGCCCCGGCCTGGCCGAAGATGGCGGCTGCACCCGTGAACGCCAAGGCGGCGAACGAGGTGACCGCGGTCGAGCTGTGGGCGGCGTACGCGCGCAACGCGGCCGAGGCGGACCGACAGTTCAAGGACAAGGCGATCGTGGTGAGCGGGATCGTGCGCTCGATCGACCGCGACTTCGAGGGCAGCATGGTGGCGCGCCTGTCGACGGGCGACGCGTTCGAGAGCGTCAACGCGCGTCTGGCCACGCGGAACGATCCCACCGTGGTCGGCGTGATCAAGGGGCGGCCCGTGTCGTTGCTGTGTGTCGGCCGCGGCGCCCTGCTCGGCGCGCCGCAGCTGGGCGGCTGCTTCGTCCGCTAGCCGCGCGGGGGCCGCTGGCCGCGCCCGCGGCGCGCGGCGTAGACGGGTGACGCGGCCAGCAGCTGCGCGTGCGTCTCGGCGGCGGACAGCTGGCCGGGCGCCGTGGCGTGCTCCAGGTAGCCGTAGGCCAGCAGCGAACCGCGCGCAGCCAGCTCGATGCGCAGCTCGGGCGAGGCGCCCATGCCGATCACGCAGGCGCGATCGGGGCGGCGCGCCAGCAGCGTCAGCAGCGTCTGCCGATCGTCGTCGCCGTGGACAGCGGTCGCGATCTTCGCGATGGCGCCGGGGACGGCGTGGCAGCGATCGACGATCGCCAGCAGCGTCTCCAGCGGCGGCGTCCGGACGAAGTCGTGATGCGAGATGATGAGCCGCGCGCCCGGGCGCGCGGCGATCGCCGCCGCCACCTGGTCGACGATGGCGGCGTCATTCTCGACGTCGACCCACGATGCCTGGCCGCCCGCGATGGCCGCGCGAAAGGCCGCCAGGCGGACGCTCTCGGGGCCGGCGAAGCGCCCGCCCTGCGCGGCGGTGCGGATGGTCAGGACGACGGGGGTTCCGCTCGCCTCTAGGCGCGCGCAGTCGTGGGCGCAGCCGTCCAGGCTCTGCTGCGCGAACAGATCCACGCGCGCCTCGACGAGGTCGTAGGCGCGGGCGTCGCGGGCCAGCTCGGCGCCGTTGATGATCGCGGCCGGCCGGTCGGCGACGGCGACGAGGAGCGGCCCGCGCCCGATGTCGAGCATGCGGCGAGTGTAGCAGCCTCGATCCTCGGCCCGGAGGTATCCTTGCGGGATGCGCGCGCGCCTGCGATGGCAGACCGGGGCCCTGGCCGCCTGTGTCATCGCGGCGCAGGCGTGCAGCGCGCGCCCGCTGCCGGGCGAGTCCGAGCCGCCCCCGCCGGACGACGCGGGCGCGGACAGCGGCGACGCCGGCGTCGCTCCGCCCGCCGACGCGGGCGTGCCGCCGGGCCTGGTCGACTGGGGCGTCCCGATCGGATCGCAGCCGTCCCCGGCGGCCGCCGGGGCGACGGTGGTCAAGGCGGTCGTGCCGGCCGACGACGGTGGCGCGATCGTCGCGGGCTCGTTCACGGGCATGGTGGCGTTCGCGGCCGACGCGATCCGTGACGGGACGCCGGGGGCGGGGTTCGTGGCGCGCTACCGGCGCGACCAGCGGCTGGTCTGGGTGCACGTGCTGGCGGCGGACGCGGGCCACGTCGTGGTGGCCGACATGGCCGCGCTCGGGAACGACGAGATCGCGGTCGCCGGCTGGTTCGACGGGACGCTGGCGGAGCACCGCGACGTCTCGCCGATCGCCGTCACCAGCGCGGGCGGGCAGGACCTCTTCGTCGCCCGGCTGGCGAGCGACGGCAGCGTGCGCTGGTTCCGGCGCGCCGGCGGTCCCGGCGACGACATCGCGCGCGGCGTGGCGGTCAACGCAGGCGCGGCGGGCGGGGCGTCGATCGCGATCACCGGCGCCATCGGCGACGGCGCCGTGTTCGGACCAGGCGAGGCCGCCGAGACGCGCGCGCCGGTCGCGGCGGGGCCGGTGTTCGCGGCGCGCATGGACGGCGACGGCGCGCTCGCCTGGGCGCGCTTCGCGGGCGGCGGCGTGCCGGGGCAGGGGTACGGCGTCGCCCACGACGGCGCGGGCACGGTCGCCGTCACCGGCTACGTCAACGGCGTCGCGTCGTTCGGGAACGACGTGAACGGCGCGCCGGTGGCCATCGATCCGAGCGCCGGGCGGGCCTTCGTCGCGCGCTGGGACGTCGGCGGCCGGTTGCTCTGGGCGCAGCCGCTGGGCGGGCCGAAAGGGGAGGGCGACGCGATCGCGATCGCTGCCGCCGACGGCGCGATCGTGGCGACCGGGCTGTTCGAGGGCGAGGCGCGCTTCGGCGCCGGCGCCTCGGCGCCGAAGCTCACCGCCGATTCGCCGGGGCAGGCCGGTTGCTACCTGGCGGCGTTCGCGTCGAGCGGCGTGACGAAGTGGGCGCGCCGGCTGGCCGGCATCGGCGTTCACGCGTGGCGCCTGCGCGCGGCGCCCGACGGCGCGCTGCAGGTCGCGGCGTCGTTCGGCGGCGGCATCGTCATCGATCCCGACGGCCCGACGCCCCAGACCGTGTTCTCGAGTGGGGGGACGGACACACTGTTCGCGCGCCTGGGCGCCGACGGCGGCTTGCGCTGGGCGGCGGCGGGCGGCGGGCCGGGCGACGATCAGGCGGCGGACTTCGCGGCCGCGCGCGACGGGACGACCTGGGCCGTCGGCACGTACTTCGGTCCGGCGTCGTTTGGCGCCGGATCCGCGTTCGGGGCGGGGACCGCCGTGCGGCTCGACAGCGGGACCGACGGCGGCAGCTTCCTGCTCCGGCTTCTAGCGCGCTGACCGTTCGCGCGCGGCGCGCGCGTATACGTGGACTTCGAGACTTTGTTGCGCTAGGCGGCGCCGCCCGCACCGCCGGCGCCGCCGCCGCTGGTGCCGCCGCTGCCGCCGCTGCCGCCGTTACCCGTGCCGTTCGCACCGGCGTTGCCGTTCCCACCGTTCCCGCCGTTCCCACCGGTGCCGCCCGCGCCGCCGGTGTTGTCGCCACCGCCGCCGCCGGTGCCGCCGGTGTTGTCGCCGCCGCCGCCGCCGGTGCCGCCGGTGCTGTCACCGCCGCCACCGCCCGTGCCGCCGGTGCTGTCGCCGCCGCCACCGCCCGCGCCCGCGGCGCCGTCCTGGTGCGGCGGCACGAAGTGGCCGTTGCCGCTGTTGTCGGTGCAGCCGCCCGCGAACCAGGCTGCGGAGGCCGCGATCAGGCCGGCCGCCGCCAGCGGCCGCAAGCGAAAAAGGGAGGCGATCACCTTGCCGACCGACGGGGAGAACGCGCGCTTATCGGGCATCTTGGGCTCCTCGGCCGCGGGAGAGAGAAACCGGCCGGTGACAGAGTACGTCAGTCGGCCAGGGCACGAAAAAATTTAGGCCAATCGATAGCGCCGCTTTGCGCGGGGCCCTAGTCGGTGCCGCCATCGCTGGTCGTCCCGCCTGTCCCGCCGCCTGTCCCGCCCCCGGACGAGCCGCCGCTGCCCGCGCCGCCGCCGCTCCCCCCGCTGCCTCCACTCCCGCCACTTCCACTGCTTCCACCGCTTCCCGCGGACGAGCCGCCGCGTCCGCCGGCCGCGGTGCCGCCGCTGCCCGTGGTGCCGCCACGCCCGCCGGCGGCGGTGCCGCCCGCGCCGGTCGTGCCGCCGCGTCCGCCGGCGGCGGTGCCGCCGGCGCCGGTCGTGCCGCCGCGTCCGCCGGCCGCGCCTCCGCCCGTGCCTGCGGTGCCACCGGTCCCGCCCGTGCCGCCGCTGCCCATGCCCGCGGTGCCGCCGGCCATGCCGCCGGTCCCCGCGGTGCCACCCGTCCCGGCCGCGCCGCCCGTGCCCGCGGTGCCCGCCATCCCGCCGGCGCCCATCCCCATCGCGCCGCCCGGGCCAGCGCCGGGGTCCGGCATCGTCGGCGGATCGGTCACGTACTTCGAGTCATCTTCGCACGCCGGCACGATCGCGAACGCGCCGAGGGCGACAGCGACGAAGGACCAGATGACGAGGGGCCGCACCCCTCCAGATTAAACCAGTCCGTCGGAAATGAAAAAGGCGCCCGGCCTTTCGGCGGGGCGCCTTCTTCGTCCGAGCTGCGTCAGATGCTCAGCTGCAGGGAGTCATGCCGCTGGCGTGTCCGCAGTGGGTCGTGACCATGGTCGCGTTCGTCGAATTGGACACGTTGCAGACGTGGTACGAGCGGCAGTGCAGCTTGTCTTGAGACAGGGCGCCGTACGTGTTCTGGCACTCCGTCACGGTCTTGTACCCCGTGGCCGCGTCGCTGCCCGTGCAGAGCGCCGTGTAGAGCGTGCAGAAGTCGGCCGCCGAGAAGACGCCCGTGCCGTCCATCGACATGAAGGGCGCCGAGTTCTTGCAGGTGTCCTGCAACTGCGCGAGCGTCTGCGCACCGCCGGCGCCGCCGCTGCCAGCCGCGCCGCCGCTGCCGCCCGTGCCGCCGCCACCGGAGCCACCGGTCGCGCCGCCCGTGCCGCCGCCACCGGAGCCGCCGGTCGCGCCGCCCGTGCCGCCGCCGCCGGAGCCGCCGGTCGCGCCGCCCGTGCCGCCGTTGCCGCCCTTCGCGCCACCGGAGCCGCCGGTCGCGCCGCCCGTGCCGCCGCC
>DATBHU010000060.1:0-13161 GCA_036557265.1 Polyangia bacterium | reverse complement strand
GCCACGCCGCTGCCGCTGCCGCCACTGCCGCCACCGCTCACGCCGCCGGTGCCGGTTTCAGGCTCGCCGCTGCTGCCGCCGCACGCGAGCACGAGGACCGACGCCAGCAAGGAACCACGAAAGAGGAGAGCGGGATGACGCATGCGGATAGGCCTCCTGGACGCCCGCGCGCGATGCCGGGCGGCCGTTGATGTCGGATCGGCGCCCACACGATCACGAAATCGTGTCGGGTGGGGTGCGCGTGTTAGAGGTGTAACGTCAGGTCCAGACGGGCTCGTTTTCCGTCGACGACCTTGACCTTCGCGGTCGTGCGCAGCCCGGGACCCTGGCCGTCGGCCGGCTCGTGCCACAGCTCGACCACGTGCTCGCCCGCCGGGACGTCCGCGATGACGAACGCCCCGCTGTCGTCGGTCACCGCGTAGTAAGGATGGTCGAAGACGTAGATCCAGGCGTTCATCCAGGTGTGGCCGGCGTCGCACTGCAGCTTCACGAGCCCCGGCCTGCGCATCGACACCGGCAGCTTCTGCCCCTTGATCGGCATCGCGACGTTGAAGACGGTCAGCGGCGGCGCGCCGGCGCTCGCCTCGTTGCCGTGCACGTTGTGCAGGATCGGGTCGTTGTTCATCACCGACAGCGGCGTCCCGACCGTCAGCGCCTGCACGTGCGGGAGGTAGCGGCACAGCCGCTGGTCGAGCGACGCGCCCGCGACCGGCGGCGGCGTCCCTGCGAAGCGCGCGTCCTTGACGAACACGACCACGTTGCGCAGCGCGCCCGCCTTGCCGACGACGACCGACTCGTTGGGCGCGTCCTTGCCGCAGACGCTGGCGTCCTTCGCGATCGGCCGCGCCGCGACGGCGGGCGCCGGCCCGGCGAGGCGAACCGTCCCTTCGATGGTCCCGTTCGCGCGCGCGGCGCTCCAGCTCAGCAACAGCAGCGGCAGGGCTGACGAGATCGCGAGAATGCGCACCGCCGGCATTCTACAATCGCCGCCATGGCCGTCGAACGAATGCTCGGGCGCACCGGCGCGCGCGTGCTGCCGGTGTCGCTGGGCGGCGAGGGGATCCTGCGCACGACCGGGCGCGCCAAGGAGGCGGTGCCGGTGATCCTGGAGGCGCTGCGGCTCGGCGTCCGCTACTGCGACACCGCGCCCGCCTACCAGCAGAGTCAGGACTACTACGGCGAGGCGTTCCGGGCCGCCGGGAAGGCGGCGCGCGACGCCGTCTTCCTGGCGTCGAAGACGCACGAACGGACGCGCGACCGCGCCCTGCGGCTGCTCGACGATTCCCTGCGCCGCCTCGGCACCGATCGCCTGGACCTCTGGCAGATGCACGACCTGCGCGCGCTCGACGAGATCGATCGGCTCTGCGCCAGAGGCGGCGCGCTGGAAGCGGCCGCCGAGGCGCGCGCCGACGGGCGCGTCCGCTTCGTCGGCCTGACCGGCCACCACGACCCGGACGTGCTGCTGGAGGCGATGCGGCGCTTCCCGTTCGACAGCGTGCTGGTGTCGATCAACCCGGCCGACGCGCGCTACCGCCCCTTCCTGCCGACCGTCGTCGCCGAGGCGCGCCGGCGCGGCATGGGCGTCGTCGGCATGAAGGTGCTGGCGGCCGGGCGGCTGGTGCGCGAGGCGCCGGTGTCAGACCTGCTCCGCTACGGCGCCGCCCACGCGGACACCGTGATCGTCGGCTGCTCCAGCGTCGCCGAGGTGCGCGCCAACCTGGCCGTCAACGACGGCTTCGTGCCGATGCCGGACGAGGAACGGCGCGCGCTCGAACACAAGGTCGAGGCGCGCGCCGAATTTTACGACCATTTCAAAGGTTGACCGGCCGCGCGAGGCGGCCAGCCGTCGCCGTCACAGCGACTTCACGTACTCGACCAGGTCGTTCTTCTCACTGGCCGACAGGCCCAGCCCGAAGAACGAGTCGTAGTGATCCATGACGTCGTTCAGCGTCGCGAAGCGGCCGTCGTGATAGAAGCCGCCCTTCATGTGCGTCCACAGGCCCTTGAGCGGCGTGGTCCGGTAGCGGCCGTCGGGCGCGCGGTTGGCCTGGAAGTCGTCGACGCCGATCTCGGCCGGCGTGTGCATCGGCCAGCCGGGCTCGCTGTACGTCGGCTCCACGTGGCAGGTGTTGCAGCGCGCCTTGCCCTCGAACAGGGCGTCGCCGCGCTTGGCGGCGTCGGCGTCGAAGCTGCCCGCCGGCGGCGGCGGCGCCTTGATCGCCAGCTGGTAGAGGTGCAGATCGCCGAGCTTGGACGTGATCAGATCCTCGTCCGGGTCGATCGTGACGTGACCGAGCTTGGCGCGCGCGGCGACCGGAAACTTGGCCGCGTCGTCCAGGCGCGGATCGAAGAAGTTCCCCTTCCCGTGCATGTCGAGGTTCGCGACGAACGCGTTCCAGTGCGTGACCGAGCCCCAGCCGGTCCAGGTGTGCAGGCCGATGCCCGCCAGCCCGAACGCGGCCGGCAGCAGCACCGCGGAGGTCTTACCGTCGGGGCGGAAGCCCTTGCCGTCCAGCTCCAGCTCCGCGTCGAACCGTCCCGGCCCCCAGGCGCCCAGCACCTTGCGGACCGTCGCCTCGTCCACCTGCAGCAGGTTCGTGAACGGCGACAGATCGGGCGCCAGCGAGATGATGGCGCCGACGTTGAGATCGCGGTTCGCCCAGCCGTCCAGCCGCTTGCCGATGCCGGGCGCGAACGAATCGTCGACGGTCGAGTGGCAGAGCGCGCACTGGATGCCCATCGACTTCAGCGTGCCGTCGCTGTTGAAGAAGCCGGTCACGCCGACGACGGCGTTCAGCTTCAGCAGCGCCAGCGTGGTGGCCGGATCGTCGAGGTTGACGCTGCCGTTCTTGATGCCGGTCGCGACGTCGGCGGGGATGACGTCGGCGTCGACCTTCAGGCCGACCGACAGCGCGGTCTTCGGGCTGACGCCGGGGCCGACGCCGCCGTGCGCGCTCCCCTCGATCGCCTGGTGCAACTTCAGCTGATCGCCCCAGAACGCCTCGTCACCGAAGGTGTCGAAGCGAAACGTCTGGCGCCCGTTCGTCAGCGACTGCATGGCGGCGCCGAAGAAGTTCGCGTCCGGCGACGACGTGGCCGAGCCCGGAGCGCCCACCGTCCCGATCGAACCGCCCGCGCCCGCGGCGTTGATGCCGCCGCCGCCTGTCTTATTGTTGCTGCTGCTGTCGCACGATCCGACCGCCGCGAACACGCCCACCGCGAGCGCGCCCACCAGGACCAGCGGTCCCTCCCAACCAAGGCTCTTCCACTTCTTGCTCTGGCTCTGATCCACCTCGTCCTCCTTCCAACCCCAAGTGCAGGGTAGTGGCCGACGTAAGGCGAGCCAACGGGGGCGCGCTCCTGAGTTGCCTCTCCGTCGGGAATCGACTCACGGCGCGTCCGGACATCCAGGGCTTCCACCCCCCGCGCCGCCGCCGCCAGCTCAGGCGCCGTGCGCGCGGCTCGTCTCCGCGCCTAATCATTGCGGCCGATGTTGCCAAACGACATCAACGCTTGTTCGATCGGTGGGCACGAACGACGGCAGTCGATTGATGGATCTCGTCTCCTCGTTTCGTCCGGCAACCGCGGCTGGGCAACGGGCGGCTCCGTCCTGCGTCGCCTCCGACCCGCGCGCCCGTCGTCCCCTGATCGCGGCCGACGTTCCAGGAAGGTCGGGCACGGCCGCCGGACCGGCCGACGCGGGCGACGACGGCGGGCTGGCGGCTCCGCCGCCCGGAGCGGCCCTGTCCATCCGGGCGAATCGGTACTGTTTTTTGGGGGTGTCGCCGCTCCGGGCTCACCCCGAGCTGCGAAGTTTTTACGCATTCCCTTCAGGACGCCTTCGCATCAAAGTCGCTGCGATGCGCGCGGCATCGAAGAGCTCTGCGAGGCGGCCTTCCGCCGCCGGCCCGTGCCGGATCGCCCTCCTCATCTTCTTCTCCGTTGCGGCTCCGCTCACGAGCGTTGGTTGCGGCGTCGAAATGAGCCCGGATTCGTCGCAACCATCGTTTGCCGCCGATCCCGATCAGACGTTGATGTCCGATTCCGGCGCGCTGCAGGTCGCGGTCCGGTTCTCGCCGCGCCCGCCGTCCGTCGGCGAGGACGCCGCCGAGCTGTCGTTCACCGACGCGAACGGCGCGCCCGTGAGCGGCATCGGCCTGACCGTCATCCCGTGGATGCCGGCGCACGGCCACGGCACCTCGGTGAATCCGACGGTCATGGAGACGACGCCGGGCACGTTCGTCGCCTCGCCCCTCTACCTTTTCATGCCCGGCTCCTGGGAGTTGCGGATGACCACCACGGGGAGCGTCGATGACACCGCGACGGCGGCCTTCGAGCTCCCGTGACCGCCGCGCGACCGCGGTCCTCGCCGCCGTCGCCGGCGCGCTCGCCGCGGCGGCCGTCACCGCGACGCCGCGCGCCGCCGCCGCGCAGGCCTGCTGCGTCGGCACCGGGCTGGTCACGCCGGCGCGGCTGCGCACGTTCGAGAGCGGCGCCGTCGGCGCGCAGATGCGCGCGCGCTCGGTGATGGGCGCGTTCGGCGGCGGCGGCACCTACGCGGCGTCCGGCGCCGACAGCCGCGAGCTCGGCTTCGAGGAGGACCTGTTCGCCGCCCTGCGCCTCGGCTCGCGCGTGCAGGTCGGGCTGTGGGCGCCGTTCGTCCAGACCTCGCGCCAGCAGGGCAACCTGTCGGGCTTCGGCGGCGGCCTCGGCGACGTCGCGCTCAACGCGCGCTTCGACGCGATCGACGCCGGCACGCACGGCCGCTGGCCCGGCGTGGCCGTGCTCGGCGCCCTCTCCCTCCCGACCGGCCAGCCGCTCGACGAGGGCGGCGCGGATGATCTGCTCTCCACCTCCGGCACCGGCACCGGCTCGTTCGAGGGGAGCCTGGGCGTCGCGTTCGAGGAGATCATCGGCCAGGGCTTCGTGTCGCTGGCCGGCTTTGCGGCGAAGCGCAGCGCGCGCAGCGCGAACGGCGTCGAGCAGACGTTCGCGCTGCGCCTGTCGGGGCTGCTGTCGGGCGGCTACACCTTCGGACACGACGTCACCGTCGGCGCGTTCGCGTCCGCCCTGCGCCAGGGCGACAACAGCGACCCGAACGGCCCCATCGCGAACAGCGCCACCGGGCTGGTGACGGCGGGCGGCGCGGCGGCGCTGCCGTTCTGGCAGACCTGGCGCCTGCAGGCGACGTTGTTCACCGACGTGCCGATCGCCGGCTGGGGGCGGAACCAGACCGTCGGTTACGGCGGCACGATCGCCGTCATCCGCTTCTGGATCTAGCCGCGCCCGCTCCACGTCTACGGGTAGCTGAGCATCACGTTCCAGCGCAGGTTCGTCGGCCGCTGCTGCCCGAGCGCCGGGCTGTCGTCCTCGACCTTGTACAGCTTGAACGAGACGATCTGATCCTTCGGGTTTCCGGTCCGCTGCGGGTAGCGAAGGATCCACTCCAGCAGCGCCTGGTGGTAGGCGCCGCGGTTGGGGATGTGGTTGCCGTAGCCGTAGAACAGCCAGCTCGGTCCCAGCGACACCGGGATGGTGAACCCCGGGTGCGGATGCTTCGGGTTCGCGATCTCGTTGTACGGATCGACGTGGCGGCCGTCCGACGTCACCGCGTCCACCATCAGGTTGAAGTCCGTCATCGGCGCCTCGGGCGCGAACATCGACCACCCCTGGAACAGGTCCAGGTAGCTGACCGCCGCGGCGACCGGCGGCGCGTTGTGGTGATCGATCACGCGGTGGGCCGCCCAGTTCTCGTCCAGCACCTGGCTGCCGGCCACGCCCATCAGCATGACGACGGTGACCTCGCGCGCCGCGGGCAGGCGGCGCGCTAGCCCGGCCATGATCCGCCCGGGTCCGGCTACGCGCACCCAGCGCCCGGGCGTCAGCAGCGCCGCGGCCCGCTCGATGATCGCGGTCAGGCGGCCCCGGATGCGCGCCGCCAGCGCGACGCGCCCGCCGCTGCGCGCCCACCAGCGCTCCAGCGCGTCCCAGTCCTCGCCGCGCAGGAAGTTCGGCGCGAAGGCGATCATCGCCGGGACGAAGTTGCCGAGGTTCAGACAGGCCGCGAAGCCCATGTGCAGGCCGAACACCATCAAGATCGCCAGGCGGCGGCTGCCGCGCACCGCGATCGGCGACAGCAGCAGCACGGGCAGCGTCGCCTCGGTGGCGAGCGCGCTCCAGGTCAGCCCCTTGGCGAACGTCGGCGACATCCAGTGGCGCAGCCAGACCGCGAACCAGGTCGCCAGCCGGTCGAGATGGATCGCGTAGTGAACGGCGCTGCCGTCGTGCAGCCAGCTCCGCCCCTGCTTGTGAATCGCGTTGAAGGTGTAGATGATCGCCAGCTGCATCGTCACCGCGAGGACACCGAGCGAGGTGAACGTCTTGCCGCTGCCGCTCGCGCTGGCGCCGGCAGGCGGCACGGCCGGCGCGAGCGCCAGGCTGGCCTCCTGGGGCGACGTGAGGCGCGCGCGCCGGCGTGCCAGCACCGCGTCGACCGACCAGTGCCGGCCGGTCGGGAGGAACATCGTCCACGTCGTCAGCAGGCCGAGCACGACGTCGCCGCCGTTGTCGAACAGCAGCGTCCGGCCGTGCAGGCTCAGCATGCAGATCCACGCCAGGACCTGCGCCAGCTTGGTCCGGAAGCCGACCAGCAGCGCCAGGTAGACGATCAAGCAGATGACGAACCCGAACGCCGCCTCGTACCAGTACGAGCAGAGGTAGAACAGCGAAAAGACGTGGTCCCACGACGGCCGCCACAGCAGCGTGTGGTTGGGGATGATGCCGTCGTTCGTGTACCAGATGCCGAGCTCCAGCCAGCGCCCGATCAGATCGCGCAGCAGCACCAGCGCCAGCGCGATCCGACCGGCGGACAGGCTGCGCAGATCGGCGGTCAGATAGATCCGCCTGATCGCCTCGTAGATTCGATCCATCCGCGGGAAGCGTCTCGTCATCATGCCGGCGCGCGGCCGGAGTGCATCGTCCGTACCAGCCGCCGGGGGAGCGGGATCAGGCGCTTGCGGGGGGGCATCCATGCTCATCGAAGACGTTCACCGCGACGGAGATGTCGCGCCGGCTTTTCTATCATTACGCGCGCTCTGTCGCGCGCGCTTTGCACCACGCGCGCTCCGTCGCGCGCGCTTCGATCGAGGCTGAGCTCAGCGCGGCAGCGCCCGCACGAGCATGAAGAGCTTGTCGCGCATCTCAGGCGGGATCTCGTGCCGGACGCCGGGGAAGACGATGAGCTCGGCGTGAACGCCGCGCTTCGCCAGCGCCTGGATCCCTTTGCGATCCTCCCCGAGGGGGACCAGCGGGTCGGCGTCGCCGTGGAACGCGACGATCGGCGGCATGGCGCGGGCGTCGAGCCGTATCTGCGGCAGCACCTCCGGGAACAGGAACCCGGCGATCGGGAACGCCGCCGCGATCGCCCGGGGATGCGCGACCGCGACCGCCCAGGCGAGCATGCCGCCCTGCGAGAACCCGATGACGATCGGCCGCCCGCGCGTCGGCCGCGCCGCGCGGATCTCGTCCGCGGTGGCGGCCACGCGATGCGCGAGGTGCAGCAGCTCGACCGCGGTGGCGGGACGGTTCTCCAGGTGCGCCTGCGCCTCCATGAACCAGGCCTGGCCGCTGCCCCACGGGTGGGGCGGCCGCAGGATCGCGACGCGGACGGGAACGGGCAGCGCACGGAACAGCTGCGCGAACCCCTCGGCGGTGTCGCCCCGCCCGTGCAGCGCGATGATCAGCGGCAGCGCGGCGTCGGCGGACGCGCCGCCGGTGACGATCTCGAGATAAGGCAGCGGCTCGACCTTTCCCCCGTGAGCCGACGCCGCGGCGGGCAGCAGAGCGAGCAGCGCGGCGGCGAGCGCCGCGCGGTGCGCGCCGGTCATGGCGCCGCCGCCGGCACGCAGACGTTGAAGTCCCTGCCGTCGTCGAGGCGCGCGACGCTGGCGCAGTCCTGCGCGTTGCGCGGACAGTCGGCGGACGCCCCGCACGCCCAGCGCGTCCCCGTGCCGTTCGCCTGGCAGAGCAGCGTCGACTGGCCGCCGCAGCAACCGGCAATGGTGCCGACGATCAGACCGACGATCCAGCCGACCCGGCGAGCCACCCGCGACGCCAACAGCGTTGACATTGCCCCGCCTTGAGTGCGCCGAGACGCCGAAACCTTACGGCGCCGAGGCGCGAAACCTCACGGCGTCGTGGTCGACGTCGGCGGCGGCGGCGAGGAGGTCGGCTCGCACACCTTGAAGTCCTTTCCCATGGCCGAGCCGAGCACCTGGCAGGCCGGCGCGTGGGTCGGGCAGTCCATCTCCGATCCGCACGCGAGCAGCGTCGCGACCCCGTCCCCCGGGCAGAGCAGCTGAGGCTTGCAGCTGACCGTCAGGTTGTTGAAATCCATGATGTTCAAGCAACACGCCGTCCCCTCCGGACAGTCCGTCGGCTGGAAGCAGGGGAGGTCCATCTTCTCGCACATGAACGTGACGAAGTCGGCCGGGTTGATACAGATCGCCAGCGGCGGGGCCTTCTTGTAGCAGCAGACCTGGCCCATGTCGCACACCGCCGTCCCGCACAGCATCGGACCGTCCATGCCCCCGTCGTTTTGTGGTTGGTTCGGCGGGGTGAAATCGCACTTATGGGAGCCACCGTTCCCACCCCCGCAACAACCCGCGATCGCGACAACCAGCAGACAGATCGCCCAACCGAACCGACTAACAGCCTGCGACATTCTGATCATAGTTTCCCCAAATTGAGGGACAATCGCCAAAGATCGGGGACTACGTACCGCACAAATAGCATAGACCCCAAGCATGGTTCTTGCTTGGGTTTTTGCGCCGTCTGACCACCCCTCGCGCCACTAATCCATTTGAGAGCCCCGTGCATCCGTCCTCCTCGCAGCAAAGAGCCAGCCAACGTGTCGCCCGACCGAGCCAGAGCGGCTCGCGCGCGGGTTGCCGCGCATTGTTGCTGCTCGCGCTGCTCGCCGGCTGCGGCGACGTGCATTTCATTCCTTCGCCCTTCACACCGCAAGATGTCGAGCTGATTTATAGCCCTCAGGAACTCATTACGGTGATGCGCTGGCGCGTCTCGGCGACGCCTCTGACGGAGACGCGGTTCGAGCTGCTCGATCCCCAGAGCGGCGGCTACAGCCCGATCGACTTCTCGCAGTCGGTGTACACGGGCGGGCTCGAACCGTGCGGCGACGGATACGGCACCTGCGCGCAGTACGTGGTCCGCGGCCAGTACACGGTGCCGGCCAGCGCTCACCCGATCCAGGCGGTGCATGACGTTTACGGCGTCCTCCCGGGCGTGATTCCCACGTTCCGGACAGTGCAACCAACGCTGTCTCTCGCGTCATTTTTTCACGCGCACAACGACATGGTCTACCTGAACATCACCGACCCGGTCGCGGGCGAAGGCCCTTACAAGTACCCGCGGTCGTACGAACGGACGATGTGGCCGACCACCGGGCTGTGCGTGTCGGAGGTCCCCCCGGACGACGTCAGCTTTTCACCGCTGGATGCGTCGGGCGGCTTGCCGCCGCCCCTGCCGCTGACCGACACCGGAACATATTGCGTCGCCACCCGGCCGATCCCGGCGGACGGCGGCGACGCGACCATGGTGCAGGTCCGGATTGCGACGCTCCCCGAGCTGATATCGGGCACGCAGATCTTCGATCCGCCCGTCGAGCGGTCGCCGATCGTTTATCAGATCGTGCTCGATCTCGAGATCCCGGTCCCCGATCGCTGCGCCGACGTCATCCAGAAGATCGAGAGCCTGACCAACCGGTACATGGTCGGCGGCGGCGCGCCGGTCGTGAAGCTGCCGACGATCAACCTGGCCGCGAACGGATCGTCCCAGTGCGCGCAGACAAACGAGCGCACCGTCGCGGCGGCCGACGTCGCCGATCAGGTGAAGCAGGCGATCACGACGCTGACGGGAGAGCACCAGCAGTACCACTTCATGTACTTCAACAACCTGGATGCTCCGCTGCCGGGCCCGCTGGTCACGTCGATGCAGTCGCTGTTCGACGCGCTGGCCCAGTCACCGGCCGGTTACAAGGTGGGGCTCTACTCCTGGATCTTCAACCCGGGCGTCGCCTACGTGCAGACCTCGTCGGTCCTGCGCTGGTGGGCGTACTGGCCGTGGAAGACCGCCGACGACATGTTCGCGATGATGCTGCAGGACTACGGCCGGCGCTCGCTGCCCTACACCAGCCAGATGCACAAGTACTACGATCCGGTCCAGCTGCTTTCGCCCACGGACGTGGCGGCCTACGAGACTGATCTGATCAAGATCTGCACGTCCAGCCCGGGGGTCCAGCCGGTCTCGAACGACCCGCCTCTGCAACCGATCGCCACCCCCAGCTGGCCGATCAGCAGCGCGGATCCACCGTCTTATCTCGTGATGCTCAACCAGCAAGAGGTCGTCGCCGCCGGCCAGTTCGTCGAGCAGAGCGCGATCGTGAACTACCAGATCTGCACCCGCTACTGCACGGGCCACGGATTCGTCGACACGACCGGCTACGGCCAGGACTCGTGGTCGGAGACCTACGCGTGCGCGAGCAAGGACAACTGATGCGCGCGCCGTCCGCCCTCACCTTGATGATGCTGTTGCTGGGCGCCGGGCCCGCGGCGGCCGCCGCTCCCCCGGCGGCCCCGCCCGCCAGGACCGTCGCTTCACCGCCCGCGGCTGCACCGACGGCGCAGGCGGCGGAGCCGAAGGTCGCCGCCGCTCTGCCGTCGCCCGTCACGGCGACGCCGGCGTCCGTGTCGGCGTCGCCGTCCGCGTCCGGAGCTGCCGCTGCGCCCACGCCGGCCGCCGCGTCCACGCCCGCCGCCGCGTCCACGCCGGCCGCCGCGCCGGCGCCGGTCCGTCCTCTCGCGCCGCGGCCCACCACCGCGGCCTCGGGCGCCGTGCGAACGGGCGCGATCCGGGAGCCGGCGCCGCGCCCCACCACCGACGTGCGCGTGCAGTCGCGCTTCGCGGTGAAGGTGAGGACCGCGCAGCTGTTCGGGGCGGCCCAGTACCTGTCGCGCGGCGACTTCTACAACAGCCCGGGCGCGCGCGTCGGGGCGACGTACTACCCGTTCGAACCGCTCGGCTTCGAGCTGCAGGTGTCGCACTTCTGGAGCTCGCTGAACGCCGAGGCCGAGCGGGTCAAGACCACGCTCGGCGCGCTGCCCGACAGCCACGCCCCGGCCTGGATGTTCCTGGCGGGCGGCCGTTACTCGATCGGCTACGGCAAGCTGATGGTCGGCGGCCTGGGCGGCGCGATCCACTTCGAGCCGCAGGCGTTCGTGCACGGCGGCATGCACGCCTACGACGGCGACGTCGGACCGTCGGGCGACTTCGGGCTGGGCCTGCTCGTCTACCTGACGCCGAAGATGTTCGCGCGCATCGACGCCGCCGTCGTCTACGAGCGCGAGGACCGCTCCGGGCAATCCGTCGCCGTGTGGGGGACGCTCCCGGCGATCGGCGTCGGGGGGACCCTGTGAAGCGAACCTGGATCGCCGCGGCGATCGGGATGGCGGCCGGCTGCGGTCACGGGCCTTCGCGCGGGCCGGTGCTCGGCGCGGGCGCGCCCGTGCCCGAGACGCGCGACGAGCTGCTCGTCGCGACCGGCGACGCCGTGTGGCGCGGCGATCTGGCGGCCGCCCACGCCACGCTGACCCGGCTGGCCGATCGCGAGCACGGCATGGCCGACAGCGCGCTCGATTACTGGTCGGAGCTGCTGGCCCTGCTGCGCTGCGAGCCGCTCGCGCACGTGCCGCGAACCAGCGGCCACGATCGCGCGCTGTCCGATCCCTGGGACGGCCTGCGCCGCCTCGCTCAGATCGAACGGGTGCGCCTGGCGCGCGAGGCGCCCGCCACCGCGACCCCGCTGGGCGGCCACCTCAAGACCGGCTACACCGACACGGAGCTGGTCTGGCCGGTCGAGCACGAGCTGTGGTCCGACGAGCAGCCGATGCCGGCCCTGGTCAGCCGCTGCGCGGCGCTTCAACCGGGACAGGCCGGAGGCGCCGACGGCGCTGATGCGCCCCCGCCCGCCACCGGCGCCGCCACCGCTCCCGAGTTGGCGCTGGTGTCGTCCGCGGCCGGCTTGCTCCCCGCCGGGCACCCGGCGACGCCGCTGCTGCTGGTGCAGGCGGCGGTGCTCGACATCAGCCGCGGCGATCCCAGCGCGGCGCTCGTGCCGCTGGCGCGGCTCGAACAGATGGCGCCCCCGGGGCTGACGCCCGGCGAGCGCGACCGGGTCGTGCTGGCGAACGCGCTGGCCGCGCTCGCCGATCCGGCGGCCAAGCCCGACACGCTGCTGGTGCGCGGACACGCCGCGCTGGCGCTCAAGATCAGCCCGCCGGCCCGGCGAGCGCTGTCGTTGCTGCTGGCGCAGCGGCTCGCGGCGGCGGGACGCGCGGACGATGCGTCGGCGCTGCTGGGACCGCCGCCGCACGGTGACGACGCCGTCGGACGCTACATCGCCTTCAAGCAGATGGAGGTGCACGCGCGCGCGGGCCGGTTCGCGCTGCTGCTGGCGGAGGCGCGCGAGGTGCTGGCGCGGCGCCCCCACCAGGAGGTCGAGGACGACGCGACCTCGACCGCGATCATGGACATCGCGCTGCGGGCGCTGCTCGCATCGCCGGTCTCGGACGCGACGCTCGAGGTGCTGGAGTCGCTCGGCCCACCGCGCGAGCGGCTGGGGCGCGCCGAGGCGTTCGCCCAGGCCGCGCTGGAGGCGGGGGCGTTCCGCTCGGCGATGGCGACCTTCGTGTGGCTTTACGAGAACGATCAGGACGCGAACCGCAAGCTGCAGGCGCTGGCGCGCGCCTCGGTGGCGGCGGCCCGCGCCGGCGACCGCGCCGAGTTCGCCCGCACGTTCCGCTTGCTCGCGGGCCAGGAAGATCGCAGCGAGCCGGCCGACGGCAAGGGGGCCCCGCGGGGCAAAGCGGACCCGCAGGCCGAGAAGCGGGCCGATCGACGGACCGACCGACGCGCAGACCCGGCGGCCAAGCCCAAGGCGGACGCTGCGGACAAGGACGATCGTCGCAACAAGCTCGATCGGCCGGCCGACGGCGCGCTGATCGCGTCCTCCGAGCGCGAGCACGCCCGCGACAAGCGGCGCGCGACGCTGTCCGTGAACTGGCAGCGCGCGCTGCTGGTGGTGGC
>DATBHU010000059.1:0-7207 GCA_036557265.1 Polyangia bacterium | reverse complement strand
GACGGCGTGGCGTTCGACACCGATTTCGGCGCCGTCGGCGCCGGCGGAACCGGCGGCAGCACTGGCGCCGGCGGCGCCGCGGGAGCGGGCGGCGGCAGCGGAGCGGGCGGAAGCGCGGGCGGCAGGGGCGGCAGCACGGGCGGCACGGCGGGCAGCGCCGGCGGCGGTGGACGTGGCGGCAGCGCGGGCGCGACGGGAGGCAACGGCGGCGGCGCGGGGCGTGGTGGCACGACGGGCGCTGCGGGAGGCGGCGGTGCCTCTGGCGGCGGCGCGACCGGCGGAGCGACGGCGACCGCCGGCGGAGGCGGCACGTCTCCGACGGGTGGCGGGAGCGGCAGCTCGGCCTCCGGCGGTCGTGGTGGAGACGGCGGCTCGGCCTCCAGCGGCGCTTCGGGCGCGGGAGGCGTCGGCGCTGGTGGCTCGTCGTCCAGCGGCGCCGGCGGCAGTGGCGGCAGTGGCGGCTCCACGTCCATCCCGGGCGAACACGGCTCTTCCGGTTGCAGCTGCGCGCTGGGCGCGGCGTCGCGCGGCGGCACGCCGGTGCCGGGTCTGTTGCTGGGCGCGCTTGGAATGCTGACAGCCAGGCGACGGAACCGCCGAAGCCGCAATCGACGCTGAACGCGGTCACAAACCGATCGCGCCGCGGGCGATTGCGGGTTGCCGACGAACGAAGGGCATCGTGTTCGTTTGGGCATGATGCTCCGGCCGGGCGCGATTGAAGCCGATGACATCGCAGAGTCGCGCCCGCGGACGTGCGGGATCGAGCACGGCGGCGAGCTCGGGATCGGCACCGATCCAGCACGACAACCGGCGGCACGCGTACGCTACCGCCCGCTTGACGGTAGCCATCGAGACGCGAGCGGCGGCGGCGACCTCCTCGGTCGTCAGCGCTTCGACGCGTCTCAAGACGAAGATCAGGCGATGGCGTGGACTGAGGCGACTCAGTAGCGCATCGAACCGCCGCCAGATGTCGCGCCACTCGACGTCCGCGCCCTGCCAGTCCAAAGGCTCTTCCGCTCCGAGGGACAAAGGAACGAACGAGCGCTGACGCCTCCGGCGGCGCAAAGCGTCCTTGAGCTCGTGATTGGCGATCCCGTAGACGAAGCCGCGCAAACTGTCGGGCGCGCGAAGGGTCGCAATCCTTTCGAGCACGCAGCAAAAGGTGTCCTGCGCAACGTCCTCCGCGTCGGTTCTCGATCCGAGGATGCGCTGGCCGATCCAGAGAACCATCGGCGAGAAACGATGCCACATCTCGGCGACTGCCCAGCCCTCGTTCGCCACGAGTCCGCGGGCGAGATCAGCGTCGCTGGCGCTCGTGCGGCGCCCGGCCCGCGAAGGCCGCGCATCGGATTGAGGATTTGGCACAGTCGTCGAGCCGACACACGTCTATTCCCCGCCGTCGGGCCTGAGATCCCTCGGCAAAAGATTCATCGCCCGGAGCATGAGCCGCCGCTGTTGATTGGCCCTGAACCGGCGATCTTGTGACTGAATCTTCCACTGCGCGCAGACGGAACAGATGGCGCGCTCGCGGGAATACAGACCTGCGAGCCACGTCGAGCGTCGCGCGCGAGGTAGAGGCGACGCCGACAACATGAAAGGCAGAGTCAATGTCGTCATCGGCACGCATCGCGACTTCTCGTTTCTCCAGCCCGTTCGCCTTCTTCGCGCCGCTCGGCGCCGCCGTGGTGTCGCTCGCCGTCTGCGCCGTCGGCTGCGGGAGCAGCTCCGGCGGCAGAGAGCCCGGCACGGCGGGCAGCAACGGCAGCGGCAGCGCCGGCAGCAACGGCAGCGGCGGCACGACCGGCAGTGGAGGTACGACCGGAGGCGGCGGAACCGGACAGGCGGGCAGCAGCCAGGCCGGCGCCGGCGGCAGCGCTGCCGGAACCAGTGGCAGCGGCGCGGGTGGCACCGGCACGGGCGGGAACGGCAGCGCGGGCTCGATGGGCGCGGCAGGGAACGGCAGCGCGGGCTCGACGGGCGCGGCCGGCTCCAGCGGGGGGAGCGGCGGCGGCGCGGGCGGCAGCGGCGGCGCGGGCGGCGGCAGCGCAGCTAGAGGGGGGCGTGGCGGCGGCAGCGCAGGCAGCGGTAACGCAGGCAGCGGAGGACGCGGCGGTAGCGCGGGCAACGCTGGCGGGAGGGGTGGCACCGGCGGTTCCACCGGAGGTGCCGCGGGAACCGGCACGGGTGGCGGCGCAGGCACCGGTATCGGAGGCTCCGGCACACCCGGCATGTCCGCGGGCTGCGGCAAGGCGCCCGGCATCCCGAGCGGCATGTACAATAACGGCAGCCGCATCGCGATCACGGCCGGCAACATGCAGCGCCGCTACATTCTCAACGTGCCGACCAACTACGACAACACCCACCCGTACAGGCTCATCATCGCGTTTCACGAGCTGAACGGAAACGACGTTCAGATGTACCAGAACCAGTACTACCACCTGCTCAATCTCGCGACGAACAGCGCGATCTTCGTCGCGCCCAACGGGCAGGTGAACGGCGCCGGTTGTACCGGCACCGGGAACGGCGAGTCGAATTGCGGCTGGCCGAACCCGAACAATTCGGACTTCGCGCTGGCCGACGCCGTCGTTGCGCAGGTCGAGCAGAATTTCTGTGTCGACACGAATCGGATCTTCGCGAACGGCTGGAGCTATGGCGGAGCGATGTCCTACGAGACCGCGTGCGGCAGGCCCCTGAGCGGGGGCGGGAGCGGGTATATCCGCGCCATCGCCGTCTACTCCGGGTCCGCTCAGATCACCATGGGCCCCTGTCCCCCCAGCAAGCCGGTCGCCTACTATGCGTCCCACGGGACGCACGATTCGGTCCTGCAATACAGCGGGGGCGTGACCATGGCCCAGAACTTCGCCACGGCCAACGGCTGCACGTGGATGACGCCGACCATGGTCACGGGCGGCGCCCACGTCTGCTCCAACCTGACCGGCTGCATGCCGGGTTACCCGGTGGAGTTCTGCTCGTTCAACGGTGACCACACACCGGATCCGGACAACGGACAGTCCGGCAACAGCTGGGAATATCAGAACGTCTGGACCTTCTTCAGCCAGTTCTGATCAGAACGGATCGGCGAGACACAATGCCAGCGTCCTGGCGCGCATCGCGCTCGACGCGGGCGTGGCCGCCCCGGCGCCGAGGAGGGCCCGCGCGAGCGCCCCTACCCTTTCTCGTCGCAGCAACGCGGGTTCTTCGACGGGCGTCCTGCCCACGAAGTCGAGGTCCAGCGCCAGCTCGATCGCGGCGAGGTTTCGCCGCAGCTGGTCGCGAGCGCGCCGAAGCCGCGATGCCACCGTCCCTCGCGGCACGCGGAGGATCGAAGCGATCTCGTGGGTGTCCAGCTCCTCGATCTCGTAAAGCACGATGACGGAACGGAGGCTCTTGCTCATGGCCGCCAGGGCCGCGTCGAGCAGCTTGCTCGTCTGCTTGCGCAGGGCGAGATCCTCGGGCGTTCCGAGCGGCTCGATGCGCTCCGGCACCCGTTCGCTCGGCAATTCCCGGCGGCGCGCCAGCGAGCGGCGCGTGTGCGCGGCCGTGTTGCGAGCGACCTGGAAGAGGAAGCTTCGCTCCGCCCCCGGCAGCATGTCGTCGATCCGGCCCGCAGCGGCGATGAACGTCCGTTGCACCTCGTCGTCGATCTCGTTGCGGGGAACGCCCGCCCTCCTGAGCGTACGCGTGACGAAGCGGGTGTGCTGGTCGACGAGCGAGCGCACGCGCGCGTGACCCGTGTCGGTTGCTTGCGCCGCCGCAGCACCCGGCGATCGCCCGGGCGCCGCACAATTGCGCGCGTGTGTGCTCACAACAGGTCCTTTGGCGAGGCAGAGCGCCGGTTGTCACACAATCGTGCCCGTCTCGCAGTCAGACCTCTCGCAATGACGATGCGCATCGTGATCGCCTTGGCGCGCAAATCCGTTCGAAACGCAGTCGCGGCGCTGGCGAAAAGTGGTTCAGAAATCTTTGACCGGGAACGAGCCTGCCCGTTGATTTTATGACAAAGGCGAGATCACCGGGCCAATCACTCTGGTTTGCTTCAGCTCATTGCACGACGACGAGCGGTTGATCGCCCCGATCGGGAAAGTGGTCTGCCGATCTTTCGTCGCGACTCCTCCCCGGTGAGAGCCCAGCCGTCAAACAAGGAGCCCATCTTGACCAGTCGCTTCCTGACCTGCGCGACGCTGCTCGCGGCGATGCTCGCGCCCAGCGTCGCGTCCGCCGTGCAGAGCGCCGAGCTCTACCGCAGCCAAGCGTACTTCTACGGCCGGTTCGAGGCGCGCGTCCGATTCGCTCCCGGCGAGGGCGTGGTCAGCTCGTTCTTTCTGTGGAAGGACGGCTCGTCGTCGACGACGTCCTGGAACGAGCTCGACTATGAAAAGATCAACTCCACCTGCCACCTCCAGACCAACATCTGGACCGGCAAGGGGACGCAGAGCACGTTGATCAACACGCCGACGTTCGACATCTGCGCCGACTACCACACGTACGCGTTCGAGTGGACGCCGGACTACATCGCCTGGCTGATCGACGGCGCTCAGATCCGGAAGGTGACCGGCGCCAGCGTGACCGAGTACACCCAGAATGCGTCGCAGGGCATGACCATCCACTTCAACATTTGGGCGGGTGACGCGAGCTTCGGAGGGACGCTCGGCGCTTCGACCCTACCCGTGCGCCAGTTCATAAGCTGGGTGCAGTACTCGTCGTACGCGAACGGCGCGTTTCAGCAGCAATGGCGCGAGGAGTTCAACGGTTCGACGCTCCCGAGCGGCTGGGCGGTCGGCAACTGGTCATCGCCGTTCAATCTGTCGACGCACAATCCGGCCAACGTCGGCTTCGCGAACGGCATCGCCGTTCTGTCGATGACCGCTGACAACGCCACCGGGTACTCGGGAACACCTCCTGCGGATTCGTCGGGCGCCGGCGGCGCGTCCGGAACCGGCGGCGCCGCGGGGACGGGAGGCGGCGGCGCCGGCGGCGCGGGCACAGGGGCTGCCGGACGCGGCGGCGCCGGTGGGACCGCTGGCGGCGCGGGCCGCGGCGGCTCGGGAGGCAGCGCCGCGACAGGCAGCGGTGGAACGTCCTCGACCGGCGGTGGCGGGAACGGCGCCGCAGGGGCCACCGGAAGCGGCGCGGGCGGCGCGTCGGCAGGAACCGCCGGAAGTGGGGCAGGCGGCGCGTCGGCAGGAGCCGCCGGCACCGGCATGACTGGCGTGGCCGGGAGCAGCGGAGCCGCCGGGAGCAGCGGAGCGGCCGGCCAGAGCACGACCGGGAGCGGCGGAACGGCCGGCGGGCCGGGCCAGGCCGGATCGACAGGGCAGACCGGAGGTGGCGGCGGGTGCGCCTGCGACGTCGGCGCCGCGAACTGCGGCGGCGAGATCGGCTCTCTGCTGTTGCTGGCCGCCATGCTGGGTATTCGCCGCCGCGCGGTGAAGCGATCGCGCTCTCGACGTGCGCATGGCTTGCCGCCGTTCTGCTCGCGCAACGATGACGGTGAACGCCGCCGACTTTTCTGACAACGCAGACCGCGACAGGCCAATCCAGGAGGTTGACCTCCCTGGCGCATTTCCAGCCACCACGACGCATCATCGGCCGCGGTTCGCGCGCCGCCCTGGGCGCCGCCGCGATTGCCTGCCTCATCGGTGCGTCCGCCGGCTGCGGAGCGGGCGCGACAACCGAGACCACGCCCGGCACCGGAGGTCGAGCCGGGACGGGAGGCGTCAGCGGAGCGGCCGGCACGGCGGGGACCTCAGCACAGGGCGGCGGCGGAAGCGGCGGCACGAGCGGAAGCGGCGGCACGATCACGAGTGGAAGCGGCGGCGCCGGCGCGAGCGCCGGCTCGGCAGGCGGCGCTGGAACGACAGGCGACGCCGGAACGGGCAGCGGCGGCCGCGGGGGTGCGGCGGGCACCGGCGGAGCTGGGGGCACGACGGGCGCCGCTGGCAGAGGCGGCACGTCGGGTGGCGGCGGAGCGGCGGGAGCCGCAGGCGGCGCCGGAACCGGCGGCGGCACGGTGAGCGGCACCATCTTCGTGGCGCCGAACGGCGACGACGCGAACCCCGGCACGATGGCACAACCGCTCAAGACGGTGGCCAGGGCGCGCGACGTCGTGCGCGGCATGATCGCGAACATGACCGCCGACATCACCGTCACCCTGCGCGGCGGCACCTATTCGCAGACGAGCACGCTCACCTTCGCCAACGCGGACTCGGGCAAGAATGGCTTCTACGTGAAGTACGTGGCGTATCCGAGCGAGCAGCCGATCATCACGGGCGGGAAACCGATCACCGGCTGGACGACGTCCAGCGCGGGCAACGGCATCTACTCGGCGAGCGGCGTGACAACGCCTTTCCGCCAGCTCTACGTCAACGGCGTCAAGGCGATCCGCGCGCGCAGCCCGAACCTCGGGACGAACGGCGCATTCGCGTTCAACCGGATCACCGGCGCCGACAACATGGCGCAGAACATTCAGATCGCCGCGTCTGAAGTGGCCAGCTGGAACAACCTCACCAAGGTCGAGATGCACATCATGATCGGTTGGGGCGACAACACCTTGCGCCTGGCGTCGTTCACCACCTCGGGCGGCACGGCGACTCTGAAGATTCAGAGCCCGGAGGCGGGCATCGTGTTCGTGCGGCCCTATCCCCACCTGGGCGGGCAGTTCAACACCTTCCAGAAGCACGTCTACTACTTCGAGAACGCGCTCGAGCTCCTCGACCAGCCGGGCGAGTGGTACCTCGACGAGGCGCAGAAGGTCCTCTACTACAAGCCGCGCTCGGGCGAGGACATGACAAAGGCGACGGTGGTCGCGCCGCAGCTGGAGACCGTCATGAGCATCAGCGGCACCAGCACCTCGGACCAGGCCGGCTACCTGTGGTTTCAGGGGATCACGTTCGCCCACTCGACGTTCGTGCGCCCGAGCCAGTCCGGGTTCTGCGACGCGCAGGCCGGCCAGTACAACCTGACGGGGACGAGCGACAACAAGCAGACCATCGGCCGCCCGCCGGCCGGCGTCAGCGTCACCAACGCCAACCACGTCCACTTCGAGCGAAACATCTTCACGCAGATGGGCGCGACCGGGCTCGACTTCGTCTCCGGGACACACGACGACATGGTCATCGGTAACGTCGTCACCGACATCGCCGGCAACGGCATCTCGATCGGCAAGTTCGCCGCCAGTGACACGACCGAGTACCACATCCCCTACAAC
>DATBHU010000058.1:0-4979 GCA_036557265.1 Polyangia bacterium | reverse complement strand
CGGGCGTCGTCAGCGCGTGCTGCTCCAGCTCCTGCACGAACGGCAGCGCGAACAGGGCGGCCGAATACGCCTGCGCGAAGTCGGGCAGCGCGACGCCGTAGGTGCGGAAGCGGGTGGCGACCGGGAAGAACATGCAGTCGGCGATGCTGAAGGCGCCGAGCAGGAAGGGGCCGCCGGTGCTCGACAGCGAGGCGCGCCAGATGTCGAGCACGCGCGCGATGTCGGCGTCGATCTGCGGGCTCTGCGGGGTGCGGCGGGCGCGCGCGCGCAGGTTCATGTCCATGGCGTTGCGCAGGTGCGCAAAGCCGCTGTGCATCTCGCACGAGATGGCGCGGCCGCGCGCGCGCAGCTGGCGATCCTCGGGCCACAGGCGCGCCGCGGGCGCCAGCTCGGCGACGTACTCGCAGATGGCGAGCGATTCGTGGATGCTGAGCGCGCCGTCCACCAGCACCGGCACCTGCCCGGCGCCCGAGAAGGACAGGATCCGCTCCTTCCAGCCCGCCTCGGTGCGGAGGCCGATGTCGTGGGCGCGGAATTCGAGGCCGCTGTGCTTGAGCGCGAGCCACGGGCGGACGCTCCAGGAGGAGTAGTTCAGGTTGCCGCAGACGAAACGAAGCATGGCTGTTGTGCTGCGCAGCTTACAGCGCCGTCGGCCGCCAATCGATCCGGTGAAGGAATGTTCGCCGGGCGACCATATATCGGCGCGCTCGCCGTGACCCCGTCGGGCGTTCGAGGAGGAGAGGAATCGTCGTGCCCGCGCGATTTTTCATTGCGATGACCATCCTTCTGACCGCTGCTGCCGGCTGCTCGGGCTCGGGCCCGAGCGGCGGTACGCCCGGCGCGGGCGGCGCCGGCGGAACCACGTCGTCCGGTGGAACGACCGGCGCGGGCGGGGCGACGTCGTCGGGCGGAACGACCGGCGCGGGCGGCGCCGCGCGCGGAAGCGCCGGCTCCAGCACCGTCGGCTCGGGCGGCTCGAGCGGGGTCACGGGTTCGGGCGGAAACAGCGGTTCGAGCGGCGCCGCGGGTTCGGCGGGTTCAGCAGGTTCAGCAGGTTCTGGTGGAGGGGTGGGTTCTGGCGGCGTCGCCGGCGTCGGTGTTGGAGGCAAAGGTGGGTCGGTCGGCGCCGGCGGCGCCGCCACGGGCGGGGGCGGGGGCGGGGGCGGCGTGGGCTGCACGCGCGACTTCTTGAAGGCGACGGTCGACGCGTACTTCACGGCCCTCGCCGCTCACGCGGCGTCGACGCTGCCGCTGGCGAGCAACGTGAAATTCACCGAGAACGGCAAGGTGCAGGACGTCGGCCAGGCCGGCCTGTGGAAGACCGCCGGCACGAAGAAGTTCGCCGTCACCGCCTACGACACCGACGGCTGCAACACCGCCAGCGAGGCGGTGGTCCCCGACGGGAGCATGGACATCCCGTTCGCGCTGCGCCTGAAGGTCGTCGCCCAGCAGATCACGGAGATCGAGACCATCGCCGTGCGTCCCGGCGACTACAAGGTGAGCGGGTCCAGCTTCGCGTCGGACACCGGCGCCATCATCATGAGCGACACGTCGCTGCACTGGGAGACGGCGATCCCGGCGGCGCAGCAGAACACCGCCCCGCAGATCAACGCGTGGATGGACAAGTACTTCCGGCTCTTCCCGGCCGGCGTCTGCAACACCGCCAGCACCTGCAAGCGGCTGGAGAACGGAGGCGGCTCGTTCTCGTGCAGCGCCGGCGCCAGCTGCAGCGCCGGCTCCGGCTCGGGCACGCCGGTCCTGAAGTCGCACATCATCTTCGCCGACGTCGACACGGGCATCGGCGTCGGCTTCGACAACTTCATGGGCAACTGCGACATGCACTTCTTCAAGATGTACGGCGGGATGGTGTACGCGGTGCACGCCATCCTCGGCGCCTGCAGCAGCACGGGCTGGGACTGACCGAGGCTCCTTGAACTAAGACCTGGCGGCCCAGCCGGAGCGCCTTAGACTTCCGGCCCGTGGCGACACAAGGACGTTGGAAACGGTACGGGCTCGTCGTGGCCGGCCTGGTGGTCGTCGTCGGCCTGCTCGGCGGCGTCAAGGGCGCCCAGATCGGCAAGCTGATCGGCATGGGCAAGCAGTTCCAGGCGATGGGTCCGCCCCCGGAGGCAGTCGGCTCCGCGACCGCGCAGGCCGAGAGCTGGGAGACCGGCGTCTCGGCGATCGGCAGCATCTCCAGCCTGAAGAGCGTCGCGGTCAGCAACGAGGTCCCGGGGACGGTCAGCAAGATCCGCTTCGAGTCGGGGCAGATCGCGAAGGAGGGCCAGGTGCTCGTCGAGCTGGACGCCGAGGTCGAGCGCGCCCAGATGGCGTCGGTGGACGCGCGGCGCGACCTGGCCAGCAAGACCGCCGAGCGTTCCAGGAAGCTGGCCGCCGGCAACGTCATCAGCAAGGCGCAGCTGGACGACGTCGAGGCGCAGCTCAAGTCCACCACCACCGACGCGGCGGCCCTGCGCGCGCAGGTCGAGCGCAAGATCATCCGGGCGCCGTTCCGCGGGCGGCTCGGCATTCGCGCCGTGAACGTCGGCCAGTACCTGACGCCCGGCACCACCGTGACGACGCTGGACGCGATGGGCGGGACGTTCGTCGACTTCTCGCTGCCGCAGGAAGAGCTGTCGAGCGTCGCCGTGGGGCTGCCCGTGCGCGTGACGATCGAGGGCGCGAAGGAGGCGCTGACCGGGAAGATCAGCGCCATCGATCCGACGGTCGACCCGGCCACGCGCAACCTGAAGATTCGCGCCGAGATCCCCGACGTGCCCGGCAACCCGCGCGTCGGCATGTTCGTCACCGTCGAGGTGATCAAGCCGACGGAGGCGAAGGTGGTGGCGGTGCCGGGGACCGCGATCATTCACGCGTCGTTCGGTGATTCGGTGTTCGTCATCGAGGACAAGAAGCCGGGCTCGCCGGGCATGGAGAAGACGCCCGACGGCAAGACGGTCAAGGTCGCGCGCCAGCAGTTCGTCCGCACGGGCGCGGCGCGCGGCGACTTCGTGGCGATCACCAAGGGCGTCACGGCCGGCCAGCAGGTGGTGACCGCGGGCGCGTTCAAGCTGCGCAACAACGCGCCCATCGTCGTCGACAACAGCGTGCAGGCGAAGCCGGAGCTGGCGCCGACGCCCCCGAACCGGTGACGTCATGAAGCTCACCGACCTCTTCCTGCGCCGGCCGGTGCTGGCGATCGTGGTCAGCGTGCTGATCATCGTCGCCGGGCTGCAGGCGATCCGCACCCTGAACGTACGCCAGTATCCGAAGCTGGAGAGCGCGACGGTGACGGTGCGGACGGTGTACGTGGGCGCCAGCGCCGACCTGGTGCGCGGCTTCATCACCACGCCGCTCGAGCGCGCCATCGCCGCCGCCGACGGCATCGATTACATCGAGTCGCAGAGCGTCCTCGGCCTGTCGACGATCAACGTCCGGCTGAAGCTGAACTTCAACGCCGCCGAGGCGCTGGCCGACATCAGCTCGCGCGTCAATCAAGTCCGCGCCGATCTGCCGCCGGAGGCGCAGGTGCCGGCCATCCAGGTGGAACCGTCCGACGCGCAGGTGGCGGCGATGTACCTCAGCTTCACGTCGGACGTGCTGGAGCAGAACCAGGTGACCGACTACCTGATCCGGGTGGTGCAGCCGCGGCTGTCGGCGATCGGCGGCGTGCAGCGCGCCGAGATCCTGGGGGCGCGCACGTTCGCGCTGCGGGCGTGGTTGAAGCCCGATCGCATGGCGGCGCTGAACGTCACGCCGTCGCAGCTGCGGCGGGCGCTGGCCGCCAACAATTACCTGACGGCGGCCGGCACCACCAAGGGCGGGCTGACGCAGCTGAACATCGCGGCGTCGACCGACCTGCGCTCGCTGGACGGGTTCAAGCGGCTGGTGATCCGCGAGCAGAACGGCGCGCTGGTGCGGCTGGAGGACGTCGCGGACGTCGAGCTGGGCGCCGACGAGTACGACCAGGACGTGCGCTTCTCGGGGCAGAAGGCGGTGTTCATGGGGGTGTGGGTGCTGCCGAGCGCGAGCGCCCTGGACGTGATCGGCGACGTCAACGAGGAGATCAAGCGCATCACCGCCGAGCTGCCCACGGGGATGCAGGCCAACGTCGCCTACGATTCGACCGCCTACATCAAGGACGCGATCCACGAGGTGGTGAAGACGCTGAGCGAGACGGTCGTGATCGTCATGATCGTGATCTTCCTCTTCCTCGGATCGTTCCGGTCGGCGCTGGTGCCGGTGGTGGCCATCCCGGTGTCGCTGATCGGCGGCGTGTTCCTGATGCAGGCGTTCGGCTTCACGCTGAACCTGCTGACGCTGCTGGCGATCGTGCTGTCCGTCGGCCTGGTGGTCGACGACGCCATCGTCGTCGTCGAGAACGTCGAGCGCCACATCCGCGAGGGCCGCACGCCGTACCACGCCGCGCTGATCGGCGCGCGCGAGCTGGTCGGGCCGGTCATCGCCATGACCATCACGCTGGCGGCGGTCTACGTCCCGATCGGCATCCAGGGCGGGCTGACGGGCGCGCTCTTCCGCGAGTTCGCGTTCACGCTGGCGGGGGCGGTGTTCATCTCGGGCATCGTCGCGCTGACGCTGTCGCCGGTGATGTCGTCGCGGCTGCTGCGCTCGGAGCACCAGCACCGCTGGTTCGCGCGCAAGGTCGAGGCCGGGTTCGACGCGGTCCGCCGGCGCTACACGCGGCTGCTGGCGGGGACGCTCAACTACCGCCCGGCGGTCTACGCGGTCTGGATCGTGCTCGCGCTGCTGCTGGTGCCGATGTACATGTTCTCGCCCGGCGAGCTGGCGCCGCACGAGGACCAGAGCTTCGTGTTCGGCGCCATCGACGTCCCCGCCAACGCGACGCTGGAGCAGGTGACGACGTACTCGTCGCTGGTCGGCAAGGCGTTCGCGCAGACGCCCGAGTTCGAGCACAGCTTCCAGATCAGCTTCCCGACCGGCGGCTTCGGCGGCATGGC
>DATBHU010000057.1:0-2853 GCA_036557265.1 Polyangia bacterium | reverse complement strand
ATCACCGCCACCACAACCGTTCGAAGTGCTCTCATTCCCCTGCCCCCCTCTCTCTCCCCGGCAAGCTAAGCATCAGCCCCCGCCTTACAACCCCAGCGCTGAGGTTCGCGGCGCGGGCCGGCGTGCTAAAGAATGCGGCATGGCTGACGCATCACCGCCACGGCGATCGCTGCTCGCGCGCTTGTGGGGCCTCATCATGTTCGTGCTCGTCGCGGCTGCGCTCGCGTCGTCCGCGTACCTCTACGGACAGCTGCGGCGCGAGCAGGCGGCGCGCGCCGCGCTCGCCGCCGAGGTGGCCGCGATCGGGCCCCGCTTCGATCAGTTCAAGTCGGCCGTGCGCGACGTCGGCAAGCAGCTGTCGACCACGGTGTTCCAGGAGGTCGACCTCGGCGCGGCGGGCTGGCAGCCGATCGCGGGCGGCTTCTACGTCGTCGACATCTCGGTGTCGCCGACGGACAAGGGGATGCGCATCGCCGGCAAGATCGTGAACCCGACCTCGGTCACGCACGAGACCGCCCAGTTCTCGGTGCGCATCGACGAGCACCGCGCGACGTTCGCGCTCGTCAAGGTGCCGCCCGGGATCGCGCAGCCGTTCGAGGTGACGCTGGCGGGCGTATCGCCCGGCTCCGCCAAGAAGGCGTTCTTCGCGCTCGACAGCTCGACGATCAACTTCTCCAGCTCGACGACCCGCAAGCACGGCACCGGCGACCCGCTCGACACCGACAAGCTGCTCAAGTAGCGCGCTCCGTCCGGCTTTTCTTCGTCGGGGGCCCCACAGGCGAGCGGAGCCCGGTCAGCCGCCGCCGCGCGCGACGGTGTAGGCGGTCATGCTGACGATGGTGTCGACGTTGGCGTCGCGCGGCAGCACCGTCACCGGCTTGTTGACCCCGAGCAGGATCGGACCGATGGCGGTGGCGCCGCCCAGCGCGGCCAGCACCTTGTAGGCGGCGTTGCCCGCCGCCAGCGACGGGAACACCAGCACGTTCGCCTCGTCGGTCAGGCGCGTGAACGGGAACAGCTCGTGCAGCTTCTCCGGTTCGACCGCGATGTCGGCCTGCACCTCGCCGTCGACCTCCAGATCGGGGCGCCGCCGGCGCACGATGTCGACCGCGTCGGCGACCTTCTTCGACTCCGGGTGGGGCGCCGAGCCGAAGTTGGAGAACGAGATCATCGCGATGCGCGGCACCACCTCGAACGCGCGCGCGGCGTCGGCCGCCTGGATGGCCGTGTCGGCCAGCGTCTCGGCGTCCGGATCGATGTTCATCGTCGCGTCGGCGAAGAACTTCACGTCGTTCTTCAGCAGCATCATGTACATGCCGGTGGCGCGCCGCACGTCGGGGCGGATGCCGAGGATCTGCAGCGCCGGGCGGATGGTGTCCGGGTAGGGCGCGGTCAACCCCGCCACCAGCCCGTCCGCGTCGCCCCGCCTCACCATCATCATCCCGTAGTGGGTGCGCCGGTTCATGTAGCGCGCGGCGCTGGCCGCGGTGACGCCCTTGCGGCAGCGCAGGTCCAGGTACTCGTGCGCGTAGGCGGAGTGCTTGAGCGACTCGGCCGGGTTCAGGATCTCGGCGCCCTCCAGATCCAGATCCAGCTCCGCGGCGCGCTGGCGAATCCTCTTCTCCGAGCCGAGCAGGATCGGATGCGCGATCTTCTCGTCGAGCACGATCTGGCACGCGCGCAGCACCTTGATGTTGTCGCCGTCGGGAAACACCACGCGCTTGGGCGAATTCTTCGCCCGCTGGACGATCCGGCTCATGATCGTGTACTGGGTGCCGCCGGTGCGGCGCTTGAGCCGCTCGCGGTATTCGTTGATGTCCAGGGTCAGCCGCGCCGCCCCCGACTTCATCGCCGCCTCGGCCACGGCCGGGGCGCACCACCACAGGACGCGCGTGTCGAACGGCTTGGGGATGATGTAGTCCGGGCCGAAGCGGAAGCCGTGAACGCCGTACGCCTCGGCCACGCTGTCCGGCACCGGCTCGTGCGCCAGCTCGGCCAGCGCGCGCGCCGCCGCGATCTTCATCGACTCGTCGATGTCCTTGGCGCGCACGTCCAGCGCGCCCCGGAAGATATACGGGAACCCGAGCACGTTGTTGACCTGGTTGGGGAAGTCGCTGCGCCCGGTGGCGACGATCGCGTCGGGGCGCGCCGCCTTGGCGTCGGGGTAGCTGATCTCAGGATCGGGGTTGGCGAGCGCGAAGATGAGCGGCTTCTTCGCCATCGTCTTCAGCATCTCGGCCGTGCACAGCCCCGCCTTCGACAGCCCCAGGAACACGTCCGCGCCGCGGATCGCGTCGGCGCGCGTGCGGGCGCCGTCGTCCTTGCGCGCGAAGCGCGCCTTGTAGACGTTCATCCCCTCGCTGCGGCCCTCGTAGATGACGCCCAGCGAATCGACCAGCGTCACGTTCTCGAGCCGCACGCCCAGCTCGATGTAGAAGTTCGCGCACGCGATCGCGGACGCGCCCGCGCCCGACACGACCACCTTCATGTCGGCCAGCTTCTTCCCTGCCAGCTCGGCGCCGTTCATCAGCGCCGCGCCCGAGATGATCGCGGTGCCGTGCTGGTCGTCGTGAAACACCGGGATCTGCATGCGCGCGCGCAGGCCGGCCTCGATCTCGAAGCACTCGGGCGCCTTGAGGTCCTCCAGGTTGATGCCGCCGAAGGTCGGCTCCAGCGCCGCGACGGTGTCGATGAAGCGCTGCGAGTCGCGCGCGTCGACCTCCAGGTCGTAGACGTCGATGTCGGCGAACTTCTTGAACAGGCAGGCCTTGCCCTCCATGACGGGCTTGCCGGCGAGCGGCCCGATGTTGCCGAGGCCCAGCACCGCCGTGCCGTTGGTGACGACCGCGACCA
>DATBHU010000056.1:0-7319 GCA_036557265.1 Polyangia bacterium | reverse complement strand
TGCACGTCGGCCGGCTGCGCCCACTCGTCGACGACGCGGCCGCCTTCCAGGATGCGCGCCCGCAGCAGGTCCGGCACGTCGGCCAGCTCGGACGCGCGGGTGATGTGCGCGGCGGCGATCTCGTTGCCGCGATCGCGGAAGTTCTCCTTCATCTGGGCGAAGTACGATCGGTAGACGTCCACCGCGCCGCCCAGCGACCGCCGGACCGCGTCCTGGTGCATGTCGGTGATCACCTGGACCCGCCCGATGTAGACCGACATCAGGTAGGCCGCCGCGCCCAGCGGCAGCGACGCGACGATGAACAGCGCGGCCAGGATCTTCCACTCGAACCGGCCCGGCATACGTACGAACTTCACGGCGGCGGTCCCTTTCCTGCGGGCCGGCCGCCGACGGCGCCGCCCCGCGCCGGCGACGGCGGCGGGATCGGTGACGGCGGCAGCGGGCTCGGCAGCATGAACGACTGCGAGACGAAGCGGACCTGGCGTTCGCTGTCCTCGATGCGCGGGTTGACGAAGATGCTGACGAACGACCCGAAGAAGCTGTCTCCCGCGCCCAGCCGGCGCTGGCCGCGCGCCGGCTGCACCAGCCAGCGGCGGACGTCGGCCAGCAGATCCTCCGAGATCGGATTGAGGTCCCCGCGCACCAGCACCATGTAGCGGCCGCCCGGGCGCAGCCGCTTCGTCTCCGCGATCGGGAACTGCCACAGCGCCGTGGCCCGCCAGATCGCCTCCTCGGCGGTGGGCGCGATGGCGCGCAGCTCGGCGCCCAGGCCGCGGGTGACGCGCACGCTGAACTTCTCGTCCCAGATGTCGTAGACGATCTCGGCGCGCTGGACGGCCAGCGCCAGCGGCTCGCCCTCGGCGTCGCCGGCGTCCTGCAGGGCCACGCGGATCAGGATCCGGGTCGAGAACCCCGACGTCAGGTGCTGGCGCTCGGCCGGGCCGAACAGATCCTGCAGGCCGACGCTGATCTGAAGCTGGCCGTTCTTGACCACCAGGCCGGTCGCCCGCTGCGGCAGCGGATCGGCGGCGCGGGCCGGTCGCGGCGCGGCGGCGGTCACGGCCGCCCACGCCATCACGGCGGCGAACGCGATGCGCGGGCGGATCATGGGCGCGCGCATCAGAACGACGTGCGGCTGAGCGCGTTGGCGATCGAGATCGTGAAGATGCCGACGTAGGTGTCCAGGCGAATCCCGAGATCGCCGGTCAGATCGATGGGCAGCGCGCCGATGCCCGATTCACCGGGCGGGATGAAGTCGCCCATCGATGCCATCCCCAGCAGGCCCACGGCCAGGAAGGCGTCGCCGCCGTAGATGAAGCCGCGCCGCCGCCAGATCGGGACCGCGTACTCGATCAGCACGCGCCCCGCGTAGTGGTCGTAGCGATGGTGCGCGATGCTGGTGTCCAGCAGGTCGCGCGACGGCAGCGTCGAGAAGTTGATGCCCAGCGCCCGCCGCGGCAGCAGCAGGTTCAGGTCGCCGATGAAGTAGCGATCGAAGTAGGGCGGATCGCCCGCGATGGCGCCCGCGAACAGGTGAAACCCCAGCGCGTGGCCGCGCGGCATCGGGTGATAGAACGACGCCTCGACGGTGGTCTTGACGTAGTGGTAGCTGGAGCCGAGCAGGCCGGTCGCCACCTCCATCCCGAGCGCGAGGCGCATCCCGGAGCGAGGGAGGATGGGGTCCGAACGGGTGTCGAGATCGATGGATCCGGTCACGGTGCCGAGCCGGCTGGCGCCGTCCTTGACCATGAAGTCGACCGACGGCACGTTGGGCAGGTCGGTGGTCAGCGCCTCCTCGCGGAAGTCGAGGCCGACGTGGATGCGCGAACGGAAGTCCTTGCCGACGCCCAGCACGCCGCCCGCGCGCTTCACGCGCGAGGCGATGAAGTGCTGCGGATTCGGATCGTCGTCCGCGCCCGACACCCGATAGAACTCGCTGCCGTCGTTGTAGAGGCCGGTCGCCGACAGGCTCAGGCCGTAGGGCCCGCCGATCGGCGGCACCACGGCGCGCAGCCGCAGCCCCAGGCCGGCGTGCGCGCCCGGCACCACCGGCGTCGTCGACGCGACGAAGCCGGCGCCCAGGTTGATGCCGCGCCCGAGGAAGTTGGTCTCCGACACGTCCGCGCCGCCCCAGAACGCCGTCGCGGCGCTGGTGCTCGGGAACAGCTCGTTGATGACGAGGGTGCCGCGCTCCTCGACGTCGACCACCAGCACGACGCCGCCGCGGCTCGCGCCGCGCGTCACCGACAGCCGCACGTCCAGGAAGTAACCGAGCGCGAGCAGGCGATAGCGGACGGCCTCGACGCGCGGATCGGACGCGTCGACGGCGGCGCCCTGCACCAGGCCCAGCGCCGCGACCTCGGCGGCGATGATCGACTTCTGCGTCTTGTGGTTCCCGCGGATCAGGACCTCGTCGATGATGTAGCGGGGGCCGAAGCGCTGGTCCGGGAACTCGACGGCGGCGGCCGCCTCGTCCTCGCTGGGCGCGGCCGCTTCCTCCCCCGGGTCGGCGCGCGCGACGCCCGCGCGCAACAATCCCGACGCCGAGATGAGGACGGAGAGGAGGGAGACGAGGACCGCCGGCGCGCGGGGCGCGGCCATACCCGCAGCATAACCGACGGGAGATGGGCCGCGAAGCCGCAATCCGGTCGCGGTGACTCTCATCACCGCGGGGCGGCGCCGACGCGACGAGCGCGCGCGCGGGACGCCGCCGTCAATCCGATGCCGATGCCGATGCCGACGGCGACGCGGACGCGGACGCCGGCGCGCCGGCCACGGTGTCGAGCAGGACGCGTCCGTAGAGCTGGAGCTTGGCGGGGCCGATGCCGGGGATCGCGAGCAGCGCCTGGTCCGAGGTCGGGCGCTGCTCGGCGATGCGCAGCAGCGTCGCGTCGTTGAACACGACGTAGGCCGGGACCTTGCGGGCCGTGGCGAGCTGCTTGCGCAGCAGCTTGAGCCGCGCGTAGAGCTCGTCGACCTCCGGGGTCGGCTCCGCCGACGACGGGGCCGCCGTCCCCGCCGCCCGCCGGCCGCGCGGATCGGCCGTGCCGGCGTCGCGCAGGACGTCGAAGCCGGCGCAGACGTCGCACGACGTCTCGCACACGGCCATCGCCTCGCCCAGGTGGCGGGCGATCAGACGATGGCGGCACTCGCCCGCCGCCGCCAGCCGGTGCATGCGTCGGATCTGGACCTGCTGGCGCGCCGCCTCGTCGGGCTCGAGCTCCGCCGTGAAGCGATCGCAGGCGAGCACGTCCGCCCACGAGTAGAACAGCACGCAGTCGCTGGGCAGCCCGTCGCGCCCGGCGCGCCCCACCTCCTGGTAGTAGCTCTCGATCGAACGCGGCATGTCGCGGTGGATCACGTAACGCACGTTCGACTTGTCGATGCCCATGCCGAACGCGATGGTGGCGATCACCACCTCGATCTCGTCGCGCGCGAAGCCGTCCTGGACCGCGCTGCGCGCCGCCGGCTCCATCCCGGCGTGGTAGGCGGCGGCCCGCAAGCCGCGCGCCCGCAGCACCTCGGCCAGCGACTCGCACGCCTTGCGCGAGATCGCGTAGATGATCCCGCTCTGTCCGCGCCGCGCGCTCACCAGGTTCACGATCGCGGCGCGCGCGCCCTTCGGCCCGGCGGCGCGCTCGCGCGGCTTGCCGTTTGCGCCGCCGGCGCCTTCCTCGCCGCCCTTGCGATAGGCCGACAGGCGGAGGTTGGGGCGAAAGAAGCTGCCCCGCACCTGGGCGGGGTTGCGCATCCCGAGCTGCGCGACGATGTCGGCGATCACCTCCTGCGTGGCGGTGGCCGTCAGCGCCAGCACCGGGACGCCGCCGTGGTTGCGTTTCAGCCCCGCCAGGTTGCGATAGGCGGGACGGAAGTCGTGCCCCCACTGGCTGATGCAGTGCGCTTCGTCGACGGCGATCAGCCGCAGATCGAGGTCGGGCAGCAGGCGGCCGACCGACGCCTCGATCCCCTCGGGCGCCGCGTAGCAGAGCTCGTAGCGGCCCGCCGCCAGATCGCGCGTTCGCCGCCGCCGCTCCTCGAGATCGAGCGTCGCGCTCAGGTAGGTGGCACGCACCCCGACCTCCGTCATCGCGTCGACCTGATCTTTCATCAGGGCGACCAGCGGGGAGATCACCAGGGTCGTGCCGCCCAGGACGCGCGCCGGGATCTGGTAGGTGATCGACTTGCCCGCGCCGGTCGGCATCACGCCGACGCAGTCGCGCCCCGCCAGCAGGGCGTCGATGATCTCCTGCTGCCCGGGGCGAAACGAATCGTAGCCGAACACCTCGCGCAGCACCGCGAGCGCCGCCGCCCGCGACGGCGCCGCGAGCGCCGCCGCGGTGTCGCGCAGCAGGGCCACCGTCGCGGCGTCGAACGCGCCGGGCTGGCGCCGCCAGAGCGCGCGCAGGCGCGCCAGCTCCTGGATGCAGCTGGCGTACAGCGCGGGGTCCTCGGGATCGCCGCCCTGCCAGCGGGCGGCCAGCGCGCGGGCGGCCACGGCGGCGTCGGTATCCGGCAAGGGGAGGGGCAGGGACAGTGGCGCGTTCGGCGGTGGGCTGGTCATCGTGCGCGGGTTATCGGCCGCCGCCGGAATTTGTCGCCTGTCTTCCGGCGCCCCGGCGGCGCCCGCAGCATAGCTCACGCGCGATCGCGCGTGGGCCGCGTATGCGCGGGCCGCGTATGAATGACGGCGGCGATCCCGCCCAGCGCGATGCCGAGGAGGTTCGCGGCCAGGTCGGCGGCGTCCACCGTGCGCGCCGGGAACCAGGCCTGGGACGCCTCCTCGAGCGCCGACAGCACCGCGAGGATGCCCACCACGCGCAGCCAGCGGGCGCGGCCGAAGAAGCCGACGGCCAGGTAGGACAGCCCACCCAGCGTCACGAAGTGGCCGACCTTGTCGAGGCCGCCGCGCAGCGCCAGCGCCGGCAGCCGGCCGCACGCGGCGAGGACGCTGGCCGTGACGATCAGCGACAGGTGGGGGAACAGCAGCCAGGCCCAGCGGGGACGTCGTGTGGTCATGGCGTCATGGTCGCGAATGCCGGGGCACGCCGGGCGCCGACCGCGCCGAGCGGTCGAAAGCGCCGGCCGAGCGGCGCCGCGCCGCGCCGGCGCCGCGCGCGGCCGGACGAGGCTGGGCCGGCCGCCACGCCGGCGCCCGCTTGCGGCGCGAGGGCCCGCGGTTAGCTTCCACCCTGTGATGTAAGGAGGTGGATTATGGCTGGAGCATTCCTGGTCGGCCGCATCCTGGTCGGCTGCTACTTCTTGATGAACGCCTTCCACCACTTCACGCAGTTCCGGCAGATGGCGCCCCACGTGGCGGCGCACGGCGTGCCGGCGCCCGAGGTCGCCGTGCTGGGCGCGGGCGTGCTGCTGCTCGTGGCCGGGCTGTCGTTCCTGCTCGGCATCTTCCCGCGGCTGGGCGTCGCCGCCGTGGTCGTCTTCCTGGTGCCGGTGACGCTGGTGATGCATTCGTTCTGGGCCGATCGCGACCCGATGCTGCGCATGAACGACTTCATCAACTTCACAAAGAACACGGCGCTGCTCGGGTCGTCGCTGATGTTCCTGGCCGTGCCGCGGCCGTGGCCGTACAGCCTCGAGCGGCGCCTGCGCCTGCCGTTGCGGCGCGCGCCCGTGTAAGCGGCCCGAGCTCGGCCGCGATAGAATCGCGGGGTGGTTCGACCATCCCGCGCGTTCACCGCGCTCGCCCTCTGCGCGCTGGCCGCGGGCGCCGGTTGTGGCGGGTCGAGCTCGCACCCGGTCGATCTGGGCGAGCTGCTGAACCGGGACTACGCGGCGATCTGCAAGTATCAGGTGGCCTGCTCCGACCTCCCGGACATGGCGACCTGCCGGGCGATCGTGCAGATACCTGGCTACCAGGCGACCCTCGAGCAAGACATCGCGTCCGGCAAGATCAAGTACGACGCGAACAGAGCCGGCGCGTGCATCGCGCTGCTCGAAGGTCTCTACGGTGCCGGCTGTACGCACAGCGCGCAGGCCCCGGCCCGCCACAACCTCGGCACGACCTGTGACAGCGTGCTCGCCGGAACGGTCGCGCCCGGCGGCGCCTGCTTCTTCTCCGAGGAGTGCAGGGACAGCGGTTTTTGCCAGCCGGACGATTCGGCTTGCCTCAGGTTCGTGCAGTGCTGCCCGGGAACCTGCGTGGCGGAGCCGCCGCCGATCGCGGCTGGCGGCGGCTGCTCGGAAGGGCAGAGCTGCGGCGGCGACAACGTCTGCTACGCCGCGACGTCCGGCGCGACGGCGACCTGCACGACGCCGCTGGCCGAAGGCGCCGCTTGCACATCGACGACCGCGTGCGCCGCGCCGACGTACTGCGATGTCGATCCGGCGACGGGCGTGGGAACCTGCCGGCGCCCGGCCGCCACGGGCGGGCCGTGCAACGTCGCCGTCGGCGGCATGTCGTGCGACGACCTGCGCGACGACTGCGATCAGACGACCGCGATCTGCACGCGCCGGATCGCGGCCGGCGCGCCGTGCGCGTACGGGCAGAGCTGCGTCGGCTACGCGTCGTGCGACGGGACGACGTGCGTCGCATCGGCCGCGCTGGGGCAGACGTGCGGGGCCGCGACCGGGATCGGCTGCATCGCGGGCCTGCTCTGCCCCGCGCCGGGCTACACGTGCATGCCGCCGCCCGCCGTGGACGGCGCCTGCATGTGAAACCGCGAAGCCCAGCCGGGATACAATCGCGCGGATGACTCGATCCTCCCGCGCGTCGATCGCGCTCACGCTCTGGGCGCTGGGGAGCGCCGCCGCGGGCTGCGGCTCCAGCTCGCGTTCGGTCGACCTGCGCGCGTTCCTGGATCGGGTTGCCACGGCGAGCTGCACGTACCACGTCGCGTGCGGGGAGATCCCGGACATGGCGACGTGCCTGGCGATCGCGCGGTGGCCCGGCTACCAGGCGACGCTCGAGCGCGACATCTCGTTTGGCAGGGTCATGTACGACGCGGTCAAGGCCGCGGCGTGCCTCGATCGGCTCGAGAGCACCTACGGCATAGCCTGCACGCGCAGCGCGCAGGCCTCGGCCGGCGACACGCTCGACACCGTCTGCACCGGCATGTTCACGGGAACTGTCGCTCCCGGCGGCGCGTGTTTCCTGTCCGAGGAGTGCGCGGGCGGCGCCTTGTGCCAGCCGAACGACGTCAGCTGCACCGATTTCATGCAGTGCTGCCCGGGAGTCTGCGTCACGAACCCGCCGCCCGCCCCGCCCGGCGGCGACTGCTCGGCGGGGCAGCGCTGCGCGGACGGCAACATCTGCGCCGCCGCCGAGATCGGCGGGCCGCTGATCTGCATGGCGCCGCTGGCCG
>DATBHU010000055.1:0-3777 GCA_036557265.1 Polyangia bacterium | reverse complement strand
CGTTCATCTGGGGGACGTTCTTCACGGCGGCGCTCGCCATCGTGATCGCCGTGCCGATCAGCCTCGGCGTGGCGCTTTTCATGACGCAGGTGGCGCCGCCCCGGCTGGCGCGGCCGCTCATCTACCTGATCGACCTCCTGGCCGGCGTCCCCTCGGTCGTGTTCGGCCTGTGGGGGGTGCTGGTGCTGTCGGAGCACTTCGGCCTGGGGCGCTCGTTCCTGACCGCCGGCATCATCCTGGCGATCATGATCATCCCGATCATCACCTCGCTGGCGCGCGAGGTGATGGACACGACGCCCACCGGCGACAAGGAGGGCGCGCTGGCGATGGGCGCGACCCGCTGGGAGATGATCGCCGCGACCGTGCTGCCGCACAGCCGGGCCGGGCTGGTGGGGGCGGTGATGCTCGGCCTCGGACGCGCGATGGGGGAGACCATCGCGGCGGCGCTGGTGATCGGATCGGCGCTCGGCCAGCTGACGCTCGACCCGTTCGCGCCCGGCAACTCGATGCCGGCGGTGATCGCCAACGAATGGGGCGAGGCCCAGGAGCTGCACAAGTCGGCCTTGATCGCGCTGGCGGTGACGCTGTTCGCGATCACGATCGTCGTCAACCTGATCGCGGCGGCGGTGGTTCAGCACGCGGTGAAGCGGGGGCGGGGGGCATGAGCACCGCCGAGATCGCGTCGGGCGCGGGGGCCGTGCCGGATCTGCGCGCGCGGCGGAGCTGGCGGTCGGCCAAGAGCACGATCATGACCGGCCTCATGGTGGCGGCCGTGCTGATCGTCGCGTTGCCGCTGGTGGCGGTGCTGGGCGCGGTCTTTTCGCGCGGCCTGCGCGTCTCGCTGGCGGGCTTCCCGGACTTCTTCGTGAAGGAGATCCCGATCGTGGCGCGGCGGCCCGGGCCGGGCATGGGGCCGGCGATCCTGGGGACGCTGATGGCGACCGGCGCCGCCACGCTGATCGCGGTGCCGCTCGGCGTGCTGGGCGCGATCTACCTGCACGAGTACGGCGGCAAGCGCCGCTTCGCGCGCCTGGTCCGCTTCATGTCCAACGTCATGACCGGCGTTCCGTCGATCGTGATGGGGCTGTTCGTCTACGTCACCTGGACGCTCCAGTTCGGCTACTCCGCCTTCGGGGCCGCGCTGGCGCTGGCCTGCCTGATGCTGCCGGTGGTCATCGGCGCCAGCGAGCAGATGTTGAAGCTGGTGCCCGACCACCTGCGCGAGGCGTCGTACGCGGTGGGCGCCTCGAAGAGCCGGACCATCCTGACGGTGGTGCTGCCGGCCGCGCTGCCGGGCATCGTGTCCGGTTCGCTGCTCGCGGTCGCGCGCGCCGCCGGCGAGACGGCGCCGCTGCTGTTCGCGATCGGGGCGGCGACCGCCTACAACCCCGATCTGTTCCGGGAGGCGAACACCGCGCTGTCGATCCAGATCTTCGCCAACGCCACGTCATCCTTCGTCGCCGCGCAGGACCGGGCCTGGGGCGCCGCGCTGACGCTGGTGCTGCTGACGTTCGTCATCACGTTGGTCGCGCGGGTGGTGACCGCGCGCTTCGCACGCGGGAGGTGAGCAACGATGGCTCGCGAAGTGGGTGCCCAGGGGCCGAACCAGCATCCGGAGATACGGCTTCCGCCGCCCCCGACGCCTGACTTCCAGCCCGGACAGGCGGGCGTGCAGCCGGACAGCGCCATCGTGTTCGAGCTCGACCGGCTCGAGGTGCACTACGGCGCCTTCCGCGCCGTCCGCGACGTCACCATGAACGTCTTCAACAACGAGATCACGGCGTTCATCGGCCCCTCGGGGTGCGGCAAGACCACGGTGTTGCGCTGCTTCAACCGCATGCACGACGTGACGCCGGGGGCGCGGGTGGGGGGGACCTTGCGCTACCGGCAGGCGGAGCTCTACGCGCCGGACGTGTCGGCCACCGAGGTGCGCCGGCGCATCGGCATGGTGTTCCAGCGCCCCAATCCCTTTCCGAAGAGCGTCTACGACAACGTCGCGTTCGGCCCGCGCGCCAACGGGGTGCGCGACAGGCGGGAGGTCGACGAGCTGGTCGAGAAGTCGCTGCGCAGCGCCGCGCTGTGGGACGAGGTGAAGGACCGCCTGCGCGCGTCGGCGCTCGGGCTGTCGGGCGGACAGCAGCAGCGGCTCTGCATCGCGCGGACGATCGCCGTCGGCCCCGAGGTGGTGCTGATGGACGAGCCGTGCAGCGCGCTGGATCCGGTGGCCACCGCCCGCATCGAGGAGCTGATGCGCGAGCTCAAGAGCCGCTTCACGATCATCATCGTCACCCACAACATGCAGCAGGCGGCGCGGGTGAGCGATCGCACCGCCTTCTTCACCACCGAGGTCGACCCGACGTTCGGGCTTCGCACCGGCACGCTGGTCGAATACGACTACACGAGCAGGATCTTCTCGAACCCGCGCGACGAACGGACCGAGCGCTACATCACCGGCCGCTTCGGGTGAGGCGCGGCGGGGCGGCGCTTCACGGCCCCGCGTCGGGGCAGGGCGGATGGGTCGCCATCGACACCGCGACGGCGGCGATCTCGTCGCTGCCGACGCCCTGGAACATGTCGAACGACGATCCGCAGCACCAGCGCGGGTAGTGGTCGAGCGCCCAGGCGCCGACCAGGTCGTGGGTCGCGTCGTCGTAGACACACATCCACGACGGTCCGCCGACCGGTGGGATGTCGGCGTAGCTGACGTACTGCAGGAGATAGCCGGCGCCGGGACCTTCGTAGACGCGCAGCCCGCAGGGCGGCGTCGGGCGCGCTTCCCAGACGCCCGCGCACAAGCTCCGGTCCAGCGGCGTCCGGCACTGGCCGCGATCGGCGTCGACCGGCTGGCAGGTGGTGGCCACCCCGCCCGGCGCCGCGAACGATCTCTCGCTGCAGGCGGCGCAGGCGGCGGCCCACCCGACGATCGCGACGAGGTGTCGGCCCGCCATGCCGCGACTATACGCCCGCGGGGAGGCTAGTCCTCCGGGTACGGGCTGACGACGGACGGCTCGAGCCACCAGTGGGCGATGACGCCGAAGGCGACCTGGATCTGGTCGAAGCCGCCGTCGACGATCGGCAGCTGCGTGTTCGGGACGTCGGGGTCGCCGCGATCGATCCAGGAGACCGTCGCGTAGAAGTCCCAGGTCTTGTTGACGTTGAAGAACGAGCCCAGCGTCAGCCCGAGGCGCGTGCGCGGATCGATCGGGACCGGGTCGGAGGGGTCGACGGCGCCGGGGTGATGGTAGATGGGGACCGCGAGATCGATCCCCAGCCAGGTGGCGCCGCGGTGTTCGTCGCACTGGTTCCAGCAGAGCTGGAACTGACCCGAGGCGCCGGCCTCCGCGAACCAGAACGCGGTGCCGGTGGCGGGCGACGGCCAGAGGCGCGTGCCGATCAGGCCGACGCTCCCTTCCCAGATGAAGTAGCGGTTCATCAGGGTGCGCGCCTGGAAGCTGAGCGCGGAGGAGCCGTGAGAGCCGAGGTCGCGCATCAGCTTTCCGAACGAGGCGTCGACGCCGAGCGCCGCCCAGTCGCCGAGCGCGATGCGCCCGCCCAGCGCGGCCGCCTGCCAGAACGGCTCGTCCAGCGTGGCCGGTTGCTTGGGCAAGAAGGTCGCCGACGCGTCGATCCGCAGACCCCCGAGCGGCGTGATCGCGGCGTGCACGCGCCACAGCTCGAGGTCCGTGAAGTAGAGCTGGGGGACGCTCTCCATCGGTCCGCGCGTCGTCACGAACGCCAGCTCGGTCGACGCTTCCAGCTCGCGCCGCTGCGAGACCA
>DATBHU010000054.1:0-1639 GCA_036557265.1 Polyangia bacterium | reverse complement strand
TCGGACTTGCCTTTGCCACCGGCAAAGGCTTCGTCCTGCGTCCTTGTCAGCCACGGCGAATCGCGCCGCCACGGACCGACCGGACACCACCTGACCCGACACTGGTTACGCTGGCTTCGATGGCGCGCGCCGCCCGCATCGCGGCCGCTTACGCGGTCGCAGCGCTCGTCCTGCTCACGGCCGCGCCCGCGCGGGCCGACGACGTCGTGCGCCCGGCGACGCTCGACAAGCCGCCGGCGGGCTACCGGCTGACCGGCAACCAGGCGCAGGCGATCGCCGACCGCGCGCCGAAGATCGTCAAGCTCAAGCGCGAGCACCCGGGGACGTTCCCCAACGTCTTCCAGAAGTCCGGCCAGCGCTGGCAGGTCAGCTACTACGAGCGCGGCTCCAACAAGGAGATCGGGCAGGTCTACGTCTCCGATCTCACCGGGAAGATCACCGAGGCGTGGACGGGGCCGCAGGTCGCGTGGACGATGGCCCGCGGCTACGCCGGCGCGTTCGGGCGCAAGGTCAACTCGCCGTGGGTGTGGATCCCGCTGACCCTGCTGTTCATCGTCCCGTTCGTCGATCCGCGCCGCCCGTTTCGCATCCGTCACCTCGACCTGCTCGCGCTCGTCGGCTTCAGCGTCAGCGTCGCCTTCTTCAACGACGCCAACATCGACGTCTCGGTCCCGCTCGCCTACCCGTTCCTGCTCTACCTGCTGGGGCGCATGCTGTGGATCGGCCTGGGCCGCGGCCGGCGGCCGGACGTGCTGCGCACGCTCGTGCCGACCTCGTGGCTGCTCGTCGGCCTGCTGTTCCTGATCGGCTTCCGGATCGGGCTCAACGTCGCCGACTCCAACGTGATCGACGTCGGCTACGCGGGCGTGATCGGCGCCAACCGCATCGCCCACGGCGAGCAGCTGTGGGGCAACTTCCCCAAGGACAACGAGCACGGCGACACCTACGGGCCGGTCAACTACGCCGCCTACATCCCGTTCGAGCGGATCTTCCCGTGGAGCGGGAGCTGGGACGACCTGCCCGCCGCGCACGCCGCCGCGATCGCCTTCGACCTGCTCTGCCTCGGCCTGATCTTCCTCATCGGCCTGGGCCTGCGCGGCCCGCCGCTCGGCGTCGTCCTCGCGTACGCCTGGGCGGCCAACCCGTTCACGCTCTACGCGATGGACTGCAACGTCAACGACGCCTTGGTCGGCGGGCTCGTCCTCGGGGCGATCGCTGCCGCGGCGTCGCCATGGGGTCGAGGGGCGCTGATCGGGCTGGCCGGGATGGCGAAGTTCGCGCCGCTCGGGCTCGCGCCGCTGTTCGCCACGCACACGCGGGGAGGCGCGCTGCGCTTCGCGCTGGGCATGGCGGCGGTGTTCGTGCCCTGCGTCGTGCTGATCCTGGCCTACGGCGGCCCGCACGACTTCTATGACCGCACGCTCGGCTTCCAGGCCTCGCGCGGCTCACCGTTCTCCGTCTGGGGGCTGTACGGCTGGTCCGCGGCGCAGACCGCCGTGCAGATCGCGGCGGCCATCTTCGCCGTCGCGGTGGCCTTCATCCCGCGGCGCCGCGACGTCATCGGCCTGTCGGCGCTCAGCGCGGCCGTCCTCATCGCCCTGCAGCTCGGCGTCACGCACTGGTTCTACCTCTACATCGT
>DATBHU010000053.1:0-1835 GCA_036557265.1 Polyangia bacterium | reverse complement strand
GCTTCTTCAGCGCCGGCGAGAAATCGTAGCCGGGCTGGGTCGCGATCCTGCGCCCGAAGATGCCGGCGAGCGTAGGTCCCGCGCGCGGGCGGTCGTCGGCTTTCAGCGTGTGGCACGCCACGCAGGCTCGGAACACCCTCGCGCCCGGATCGCTCCCGTAGGCCGCGAGGGGATCCGCGGGCGAGCCGGCGACCACCTCTCCGATCCGCTCGCCCGTCAGGGCATCCCAACGTCGCACGAGGTTGTCGCTGCCGCCGGTGAGGAGCGTGCGGTTGTCGGGCAGGAATGCCACCGACCAGACCGGCAACCCGGAACCGACCAGGGTGTGCAGCAGCGTGCGGCGGGCAAGGTCGATGATGGCCACCGTGCCACGCACGCTCGACGCCGCCACGAGCTTGCCGTCGCGGGAAACCGCAACCGCGATGACGGGCGCCCCCGCTGCGTCGATTTCGTCCTGCAAGGCGCCCGCGGCGGACAGCACGTAGAGCTTGCCGGAGGCACCCGCCGCGACGATCTCGCCTCCCGGAGCGATGGCGACCGCATTGAGCGGTGCCGGCAGGTTCACCACTGTGGGCGGCGCGCTTCCGGCCAGGGGCCAGATGCGCAGCGTAAGATCGTATCCGGCCGTCACGAGCGAGCGACCGTCGGGCGCGAATGCCACACCGTTGACGTTCTGTCGGTGGCCTTCGAGAACGCGCACCGCGGCGCCGTCCGCGAGCGACCACAGCCGCGCCGTACCGTCCCAGGATGCGGACGCCAGCGTTCTGCGGTCCGGCGATACGGCGAGAGCGACGACAGGGGCCGTGTGCCCCTTCAGGACCAGCTCGGGCTTGGCCGCACCACGCCGCCAGACGGCAATGCTGGCATCCTCGCCGGCGGTTGCGATGCGTCCATCGTCAATGAACGCGACCGCATTCACCGCGCTGTCGTGAAACCGCAGCACGCGCTCGGCGGTGGCGGAGGAGAGAGACCAGAGGATCGCCGTCGCGTCGAAGCTGGCCGTAATGGCGCGACCCCCGTCGGGGGAGACGGCGACGGCGCGCACCGGGCCGCCATGCCCGCGCAGTTGGGCAATGGCTGGCACCGCCACTGCGCAGAGCGCGAGAAACAAGATGGGCAGGCTGGCTCGCCGGGGCATCGCGATTTGCTCGCCAAGTGCAGCTGGCACGCACGCTCTCACTTAGCAAAGAAGCACCCACGACGACAAATCACGCAACCTGCGAACGCGGCATCGCTGGCGGGGGCAAGCGCTGGCACAGCTATCGAAGGCTCGAGCGTGAGTGCTGGGCCGACCGTCGAACGGGTCGCGTGGGAAAGTTCCTGCGGAGCCTGGGCGAAAGCGCAGGATGGCGGCGGCGTGGGCGACGCGACGTGCCGCCGAGGAAAGGTGCTTTCGGCCGCGTTCTGGCTGCGGTAACCGATCCCGCATTTGACCGCTCAGCTCAGGCTCCGACCCGAGTCCAGGCGCCGACCAGTACCGGCGACAGCCAGCACGCATTGGCCGCGACGGTCTCCTCCCTGAGGCGCTGTGCGAGCGTGTCGATATCGACCTCGGCAACCGTGGCAATTCCGAACTTCTCGATCGCCGGGAGCAGCGCGCGAACCACCGCCGTGAACACTGCGTAGGCCGCCGAATCGGCACCGGCGACAGGGCGGGCCGCGGCATGGCACTCCGGCGGCTGCAAGCCCGCCGCGCGAAATGTGGCATCCAGCTTGAGGCCCATATCGGCTTCCGCGCCGGCGTGCTCAAACGCGGTGACCACCCATTGTGCGACGCGCCCGACGAGCGGGAGCGGCGGCACCGAATGGACCGAGTTCAAGACAATCTCCTGGAA
>DATBHU010000052.1:0-8488 GCA_036557265.1 Polyangia bacterium | reverse complement strand
CGGTAGTCCTCCCACTCCTGGCGCTTGATCTCGACGAAGCGGTTGAACATGTGCTCGCCGAGCGTGCGCAGGACGAGCTCGGACTCGGCGGTCAGCTCGATCGCCTCGCCGAGCGTCTCGGGCAGCTGCTCGATGCCGAGCCGCTTTCGATCGTCGGGCGCCAGGTGGTAGAGGTTCTTCTCCATCGGCTCGGGCAGCTCGTAGCCCTTCTCGATGCCCTCGAGCCCCGCCTGCAGCAGCGCGGCGAAGGTCAGGTCGGGATTGCACGCCGGGTCCGGGCAGCGCAGCTCCATCCGCGTGGCGTTCTCCTTGCCGGGGTGGTAGAGCGGCACGCGGACGAGCGCCGAGCGGTTGCGCCGCGACCACGCCACGTACACCGGCGCCTCGTAGCCCGGCACCAGGCGCTTGTAGCTGTTCGTGCCCGGGTTCGTGAACGCGCAGATCGCCGGCGCGTGCTTGAGGATGCCGCCGATGTAGTGGAGGGCCATGTCCGAGAGCCCGGCGTACTTGTCGCCAGCGAACAGGTTCTTCTCGTCCTTCCAGATCGACTGGTGGCAGTGCATGCCCGAGCCGTTGTCGCCGAAGATCGGCTTCGGCATGAACGTCGCCGTCTTGCCGTGCTTGCGGGCGACGTTCTTGACGATGTACTTGTACCACATGGTCCAGTCGGCCATCGCCTTGAGCGTGTTGAACCGCATGGACAGCTCGCACTGACCACCGCTCGCCACCTCGTGGTGGAACACCTCGACGGGGATGCCGACCGCTTCCATCGTCAGCGCCATCTCCGTGCGGATGTCGGTCAGCGTGTCCGTCGGCGGAACGGGGAAGTAGCCGCCCTTCTTCGCCGGCTTGTAGCCGAGGTTCGGGCTTTCTTCGCGGTCGCTGTTCCAGTTGCCCTCGACCGAGTCGACCAGGTAGCTGGCGCGGTTCGGGCCTTCCGAGTAGCGGACCTCGTCGAAGATGAAGAACTCGGGCTCGGGACCGAAGTACGACGTGTCGCCGATGCCGGTCGACTTCAGGTACGCCTCGGCCTTGGCGGCGATCGTGCGCGGGTCCTTCGCGTACGGCTGCTTGGTGATCGCGTCGACGATGTCGCAGGTGAGCGACAGCGTGGGCGTCGACAGGAACGGATCGATGACCGCCGTATCCGCGTCCGGGATGAAGATCATGTCGGAGGCGTGGATCGGCTGCCAGCCGCGGATCGAGCTGCCGTCAAAGAAGTAGCCGTCCTTGAACGTGCCCACTTCGAGCTTCGCGATCGGCATCGTGGTGTGCTGCCAGATGCCGAGAAGGTCGATGAACTTGAAGTCGACCATCTTCGCGCCGTTTTTCTCTGCAAGCTTCAGGACCTCAGCTGGAGTCATGGACGTTCCCCTGTTGCGATGTTGTGTTGTTGGGTTACTCGAACCAATTTTTGACTGCGCCTGCGCGCTAGAGCGCGTCTTCTGCGGTTTCGCCGGTCCGGATGCGGATGGCTTCCTCGACCGGAGTGACGAAAATTTTTCCGTCGCCGATGCGCCCGGTGCGGGCGACCGCGGTAATCGCTTCGACGACGTCACGGACGATGTCGTCCTTGACGACGATTTCGATGCGGACTTTCGGGACGAAGTCGACGACGTACGCCGAGCCGCGATAGACCTCTTTTTTCCCACCGGTGCGCCCGAACCCTTTGACCTCGTAGACGGTCATACCCTGAACGCCAACTTCGCGCAGCCGATCTTTCACGTCGTCCAACTTGAACGGCTTGATGATGGCTTCGACCTTCTTCATTTGCGGTGACCTAAAGCTACCTTTCCCATGTTTCCAGGCAGTTTCGTAGCAGTTAAATCGACGTAACCCACGCCGTTTTTCGGGTCAGACGCGCAGCGCGCCGATGACCTCGCGCACGTCGCTGATGCCGTCGGCGGCGAGGCGCGTCTGCAGCTCGCGCACGATGTGGCCGGACGCATCGGGGTCGACGAAGCTCTGCGTGCCGACCTGCACCGTGGTCGCGCCCGCCAGGAAGAACTCGATCGCGTCGGTCGCGTCCTGGATGCCGCCGATGCCGGAGATCGGCAGCGGCACGCCGGCGCGATGCACCTGGTAGACCATGCGCAGCGCGATCGGCTTGATCGCGGGGCCCGACAGCCCGCCGAAGATGGTCGCGATCTTGGGGCGGCGCGTGCGCGCGTCGATCGCCATCCCGGTGATCGTGTTGATGATCGAGAGCCCGTCGGCGCCGCCGTCGGCGCACGCGCGCGCCAGCGCGACGATGTCCGACGTGTTGGGGGTCAGCTTGATCCAGAGCGGCTTCTTGATGACGGCGCGGCAGGCGCGCACCAGGTCGAGGAGCACGCGCGGGTCGGTGCCGAACTCGATGCCGCCCGCCTTGATGTTGGGACACGAGACGTTCATCTCCAGCGCGTCGACGCCGTCGAGGCGATCGAGACCGGCGCCGCAGGCGACGTACTCGTCGAACGTCGCGCCGAAGAAGTTCACCAGCACGCGCGTGCCGCACTGGCGCAGGTACGGCAGCTTGTCGCGCTCGAAGCCCTCGACGCCGACGTTCTCGAGGCCGATCGAGTTCAGCATGCCCGACGCAGTCTCGCAGATGCGCGGGGTGGCGTTGCCGAAGCGGGGCGCGGGCGAGATCCCTTTCGTCACCAGGCCGCCGAGCGTGCGCAGATCGGTCAGCCCCTCGAACTCGCGGCCGTAGCCGAAGGTGCCCGAGGCGGTCAGCACCGGGTTGCGAAACGCGACGCCGCCGGTCTCGATCGCCAGCTTCACGGAGGCGGGATCCAGCGCAGCGCTCACGCCGGGCACTCGCTGGGCGGCGGCGAACCGGCGGCAGACTTCGAATTGACTTCGAGCACGTCGGCGGCGTCGAACACCGGGCCGTTGCTGCAGACGTAGCGATACGGGCGCGAGCGCGCCGGGATCGCGCAGCCCAGGCAGACGCCGATACCGCACGCCATCTGTTCCTCGAGCGAGATGAAGCACGGGATCTCCCGCTCGCGCGCCAGCCGTGCGATCGCCCACAGCATCGCGTTCGGTCCGCAGCCCATCACGCGCACGCGCTTGCCGCGGTGGGCGTCGAGCCGCGCCTCGAGCACGCGGGTCACCAGACCCTTCGTCCCGACGCTGCCGTCCTCGGTGGTCAGGTGCAGCGTGATGCCCATCGCCTCCATCTCGCGCAGCAGGACCAGATCCTTCGCGCCGCGTCCGCCGTAGAGCATCTCCGAGCGCGCCACCAGCTTGTGTGCCGCCGCCAGCTCGCCCTGCATGTACATCGGGGGCAGCCCGACCCCGCCGGCCACCAGCAGATCGACGCTGTCGGCGTCCGGCGCGGGGAACGTCGTCCCGAGCGGCCCGAGCACGTCGAGCTCGGCTCCGGGCAGCGAACGCTCGAGCAGAGCCGTCCCCCGCCCGACCGTTTTTGCCAGCACGTCGGCCGTTCCGGCGGCCGGCGCGACCGACATCAGAGAAAATGCGCGCGGCAGCAGCGGGTCACGCCCCCAAGCCCCTCGAATCATTACGAATTGTCCAGGTTTTGCGGCTACCAGCGAAGCACAGCCCGCGAGGCGCAAAACGAAATAACCGCCCCCAAGTGCCCGATTTTCCGCGACCTTGGCCTGGAAGTAGCGCATCCTGTTCGCGGTCTTTGTACCGCGAACTTTGTCGGATTTCTCTCTTAATCTTGCAGACCTAAAGGACCTGTGTTAGTAGCCGGCTGCAAAGGTCCACACTCCTAATGGACTTCATGTTCGAAGACGAGGTCGACGAGGTCGGCTCCGACGTCGAGGCATATTGCCCCAAATGCAAGGGCGATACCACGCACGTCGTCATCTCGAAATACGAGGATGAGATCCGACGTGTGCAATGCAACCCTTGCGGGGACGTGCACTCGTTCCGGAAGCCGAGAGGCGACGTAGAGGAAGACGTACCTGAACCCATCGCTGCCAAGAAGCGGGCGATGATGAAGAAGCCGACGTGGGAGGAGTTCTTCGCCAAGCACGGCGAGAAGAACGCCAAGCCCTACGAGTTCCGTGAGCACTACCACGAGAACGCGATCGTCACCCACCCGAAGTTCGGGAAAGGCTTCGTGTCCGAGATCGTGTCGGACAGCAAGGTCGAGGTGACGTTCAAGGACACCAAGCGGGTGCTGGTGCACAACCGCAAGAATATGCCCGGGCTGCCGCTGGCGGCCGAGGGCGACGGCATCGCGCCGAACTCGAAGATCGGCAAGAAGCTGAAGAAGGAAGCCAAGGCCTCGGCTGCGGCGACCAAGAAGCCGGTCGTGCGGGCGCAGGCGCCCGCGGCCAAGGTTTCGGCGCGGACGGCCAAACCGGCGCGCTCGGTGCGGGTGGCGTCCGGGAAGCGGGCGGCGAAGGTGGCCAAGAAGCCCGTGAAGGTCGCCAAGCGCAAGAAGTAGGCGCCGCGACCGCCCTCCAAACCCGGCTCCTCTCCCTAACCCTCTCCCCGCTTCGCGGGGCGAGGGGACCGGATTTCGCCTAGCGCTCTCCGCGCCCTCAGCGCACCAAGAGGACGTACCCTCAGCGCACCAAGAGGACGTAGATGTCGTAGAGGGCGTGGGTGTAGACGGCGATGGCGAAGCCGCGGGACCAGAAGACGAGGCCGAAGAAGCAGCCGGCCAGCACGCGGAAGACGAAGACACCCAGCTGGAGCGGGTCGCCGTAGGGCGGGATGTGGTGCATCGCCGAGAACAGCACGGACGAGACGAGCAGCGCGACCGTCACCGCGATCCAGCGACTGAGGCCGAGCACGCGCTCGAGCAGCACCGCCGTCCCGGTCATGATGCCGAGGCGGAAGATGGTCTCCTCCCAGACCCCGGCGCCCAGCGACATCACGAAGCGCGTGCCCAGGCTCTGTCCAGCGATGCCGCCCGCCAGCCGCGGCGACACGTGCAGCAGCCGGGTCATGACGAAGACGATCAGCGAGCCCATCGTCAGGGCGTAGATCGCGCTCTCCACGAAGACGGGCACGATCAGGCGCGCATCGAAGCGCTGTTTCCCCCGCAGCATCGCGACCGCGACGACGAACGCGACCGCCACCGCCGCGGTCCAGCCGAGGTACGCGCCCGTGCTGAGCCCGACGTTGTGAAACAGGAAGACGGTCAGGAAATCGGCGCCGTTCAGCATCGGCAGCGTGAACAGCACGCCGACCTGGTAGACGAGAAACAGCGGAAACACCAGCACCAGGCTGGTCAGCAGGTTCTTCGGATCGTAGCGCAGCGCTTTCATCGCCCGTGCCCCCGTCGCTTCTTGGCGGTGGTGGGCGGCGGCCCACCTTCCTTGTCGTCCAGCTTGGCGATCGCCTCGGCGAGCTCGGTCTTCATGCAGCGCGTGTCGGCGCCGCCGAAGCGCAGCGGGCCGAGCCGGCGGCCGCCCAGCGCGCGCAGGGCCGGCAGCGCGCGCACGTCGCCCAGGTCCTTCAGCTTGGCCACGACCACCTTCTTCTCCTCGCAGCTGCCGGCCTTCTTGAGCTCGAGGATCGCCAGCGACACCTGATCGACGCGCTTGCCCTCGCCGATCTCGTCCAGCGCGGCGGCGGCGCGCTGCCGGCGCGTCAGGTCCGTGCCGTCGTTGGCGACCTTCTCCAGCAGATCGGCAGCGGGCGCGCCGATCTTGTCGATCACGAGATCGAGCGCGTCATCGGCCTGGCGGGCTTCCCCGAGCATCGTGTCGACGTGTGAGATCAGCACGGGATCACCCCGGAAACCGGCGTCGAGCGTGATCGCTTCCCGATAGTGCACCAGGGCCTCCTGGTGCTTGTCGTCGGCGTAGGCGACGCGGCCCAGCATGTAGCGCACGCGCCCGTCCTTCGGGCGGTCCTCGAGCGCCTGCTCCAGGGCGCGGCGCGCGGAGGCGAGGTTGCCGTCCTCGAGCCAGCCCTCCACCTTCTTGTAGCGGTCCGCCATGTCGGGCGGCGCGGGGGCCGGCTTGGGCGGCGATGCGACCAGCGCCGCCGCGTGCCCGCCGTGACGTTTGATGAAGGCGACGCCCCCCACCAGCAGCGCCAGCCCCGCCACCGCCGCCACCAGCCGCCCGGCCCGCGCGCCGGTCAGGCGGCCGAGGACGCTCGCCGCGCCGACCTCGCCCCCCGGAGCGGCGAGCGGGAAGCCGCCGCTCGCCTCTTCGAGCGGCCCCTCCGCGTCGTCGAGCGCCTGCAGAAACGCGGTCGCCGTCGCGAAGCGGTGCTCGCGCGACTTCTCCATCGACTGCATGATCGCCTGCTCGAGCGGCAGCGGAACATCGACGCTCGGGTTGGCGTCGCGGAGGCGCGGCGGCGCGTGGGACAGGTGCATCGAGATGATCTTCACCTTGTCCTCGTTCTCGAACGGCCGCCGCCCCGCCAGCATCTCGTACAGGATCACGCCGGCCGCGTAGATGTCGGCGCGCGCGTCGACCGCCTCGCCCAGCGCCTGCTCGGGCGACAGGTACTCCGGCGTCCCGAAGATGACGCCCGCCTGCGTGAGCGCCTCACCGCCCGACTGCGGCTGCGTCACCTTCGCGATGCCGAAGTCGAGGATCTTCACCACGTCGGGCTGCCCGTCGCGCTCGACCAGCATGATGTTCTCGGGCTTGAGGTCGCGGTGGACCACGCCGGCCGCGTGGGCGTGCTCGAGCCCGCGCAGGATCTGGCGGATGATCGACAGCGCCCGCGCGGTCGGCATCGACCCCGCCGCGATCGCCTCGGACAGCGACTGGCCGGCGAGGAACTCCATCACCAGGAACAGCGAGCCCTCGGGCGTGTGGCCGAAGTCGGTGACCGAGATGATGTTCGGGTGGGTGAGCCGGCTGGCCGATTCGGCCTCGCGCTCGAAGCGGCGCGAGAACTCTTCCTTGCCGCCCAGCTCGGGTAGCAGCACCTTGATCGCGAGATCGCGGCGCATCATCGTGTGCTCGACGCGGTAGACAGCGCCCATGCCGCCGATGCCGATGCGGCTGACGATGCGATAGCGCTCGCCGACGACGGTGCCGATGAGCGGATCGATGACGGGCGCGCCGCAGCGCGGACAGAACGTGTCCTCCAGCTGGACCTCGGCGGCGCATCCCCCGCAGCTCGACATCGTCAGCGCTCCGACTCCGCCTTGCCGGGCTTGGCGGCGGTCTTCGCCAGCGCGGGCGCGGCGGCCGCGGGACGGACCACCGCGACGACCTCGCGGCGGGGATCCAGCGCCGCGCGCGCCGCGCGCGAGACGTCGGCGGCCGCGACGCGTGCGAGCGCGGCCGAGGCGCGCCGGTACGAGAGGATCGGGAGGCCGTCGCCCTCGTCGCGGACCAGGGCGTCGGCGACCGACATCTGTGTGCGCAGCGCCGCCGCGCGCGCGCCGGCCAGCCGGCGGGCGGCGCGCGCCACCTCCTCGGGCGTCACCCCGTCGGCCGCCAGGCGTGCCAGCGCGGCCCGCGCCGCCGCGACCGCCGCGTCGAGCTGCGCGGGCGGGCAGCTGACGGTCACGGCCAGGTAACCGGGCGCGGTCGCGGCCGCGCTCTGCGCGCCCGCCCGGCAGGCGAGCGTCTGTTCGCGGGCGATGGCGGCGGCGAGGCGGCCGTCCTCGCCCGCCAGGATCTCCGCGAGGACGTCCAGCGCCGGACGGTTGGGATCGCCCGCGGGGAACGTCGGGTAGCCGACGGCGGCGGTCGCCTCGGCGCCGGTCGACCCGCGGAACACCGTGATCGGCTGCGCCGGAGCCCCCTCACCCTGGCCCTCTCCCCGCAATGGGGGGAGAGGGGAAAGAGGTTGACCCTCTGCCCGCGGGGCGGCAGGCGGGGAAGGTGCTGGCGCGGCGGGGAGGGAAGCCGGCTGGGGCCTGGGTGACTGCCCTTCGCCCCTGCTCTCTCCCTGCGCAGGCGATCCGGGGAACGCGCCTGCGAACGCGGCGGCGACGGCGCGCGGATCGACGTCACCCACCACGGCGACGATCAGCCGGGACGGCGGGTAGCGGCGGCGGTAACGGTCGAGCAGCGCGAACCGGCCGGGCGCGGGCGCGGCCGTCGCGTCGGCAGGCCGCGCGGCGTCAGGCCACAGCGTCTCGCGCAGCAGCCGCAGCGCCGCCGCCGCGCCGGCGTCGGTCCGGCGCCCCTCGTCACGCGCGCGCACGGAGCGCGCGCGCTCGGCGACATCGACCTCCGCCTCGGCGAACGCCGGGTGAGCCAGACAATCCGCGATCAGCGCCAGCCCCCGCCCCAGGTGCTGGGGCAGGAAGTCGGCGCGCAGCCCGAGCGTACCGGGCGCGGCGAATCCCCTCAGCGTGCCGCCGATCGCGCGCGCCTCGGCGGCGACGTCGGCGCCCGATCGGGTGCGGGTGCCGCGCGCGAGCAGCGCCGCCAGCACCGGCGCCGCTTCGTCGCCGGCGCCGTCCGCTTCGTCGCCACGCGCGACCCAGGCCGCCTGGACCGAGACCAGCGGCGCGCTGCCGTCGCCCAGCACCAGCACGCGCACGCCCGCGGGCGTCACGAAGCGGACCGCCGCCCCGCCCGCCACGGCG
>DATBHU010000051.1:0-2885 GCA_036557265.1 Polyangia bacterium | reverse complement strand
AACCAGGTGTTCGATCACCCGGCGTTGCGGCTCGAGGTCGATCGCCAGAAGGCGCTGCAGCGCAATATCGGGTTTCGCGACGTCGCGAACAGCGTGCTGACGTCGCTCAGCTCGTCGCAGCTGTCGAGCCCGAACTTCTGGGTCAACCCGCAGAACGGCGTCAACTACATCGTCGCGGCGCAGACGCCGATCCTGCAGATGGCCAGCATCGACGACCTGCTCGGGACGGCGGTGACGCCCGCGAGCGGCCTGGTCGACGCGAGCGCCACCGGCCCCACGACGGCGCCGGACCCCAATCCGTCGACGGCCGGGACCAGCACGTTCGGCCCCACGGCGACGGGGGCGCCCATCCTGAGCGGCATCGCGCGTCTGGTGCCCAGCCAGGATCGCGCGTCGATCAGCCACTACACCGTGCAGCCGATCGTCGACTTGCAGGCGTCCGTCCACGGCCGCGATCTGGGCGGCGTCACCAGCGACATCCAGAAGATCGTCGACGCGGCCAAGTCGCCGGCCGCCCCGCGCATCACGATCCGCGGTCAGGCCCAGAGCATGCGCGAGTCGTTCACCAGCTTCGGGCTGGGGTTGATCGTCGCGATCGTGCTGGTCTACCTGCTGCTCATCATCCTGTTCCAGTCGCTGCGCGATCCCCTGATCATCATGGTGGCGGTGGTGGGCGCGTTCGTCGGCATCGCCTGGATGCTGGCGGTCACCGGAACGACGTTGAACGTCGAGTCGTTCATGGGCGCGATCATGGCGATCGGGATCGCGGTGTCGAACTCGATCCTGCTGGTCAGCTTCGCCAACCAGTCGCGCGCCGAGGATCCCAGGCTCTCCGCGCTCGACGCCGCCCTGAACGCGGCGTCGACGCGGCTGCGGCCGGTGCTGATGACGGCGCTCGCCATGATCCTCGGCATGCTGCCGATCGCGCTGGCCCTCGGCGAGGGCGGCGAGCAGAACGCGCCTCTCGGGCGCGCCGTCATCGGCGGGCTGGTGATGGCGACGGTCGTGACGCTGCTGGTGGTGCCGACGATATACGTCATCTTGCGACGGAAGCCGCCGACGGCGCACGAGCTGGACGCGCGATTCGCGCGCGAGTCGCGGGGCGCGACCGCCGGCGCCGGGGTGGGGTTCTGATGGCGAACCGCGGCTCGAACGGTTTCGTCTGGGGCGGCGGGCTGGCGCTGCTGGCGGCGGCGATCATGGTCGGGCTGCTGTTCTGGCGCCACGACCGGGCCCTCGGCCGCGAGGCGACCCGCCGCCAGCAGGCGGTGGATCGCGGGCCGCGGGTGTTCGTGACCGAGGTGCGCGCGGCGCCCGCAGCGCGCACGCTGACGCTGCCGGGCGACGTCCGGGGGTTCCTGCAGTCGACCGTCTACGCCAAGGTCGCCGGCTATGTGAAGTCGGTGCGCGTCGACAGGGGCGACCGCGTCGGGGAGGGGCAGGTGCTGGGGCTGCTCGAATCGCCCGAGGTCGAGCAGCAGGTGCGGGCCGCCCAGGCCGACCTGGCCGTCAAGCGTCGCACGTTCGAACGCTATCAGCAGCTCGTCAAGAAGGACTTCGTCTCCGTCCAGGACTTCGAGACCGTGCGCGGACTCTACGAGGTCGCGGTCGCGACGCTGAAGCAGACGCGCGCGCTGCTGACCTACTTGACGCTGCGCGCCCCGTTCGCCGGCGTCGTGACGGCACGCTACGTCGATCCGGGCGCGCTGATTCCGGCGGCGACCGGATCGACCGAGAGTGCGCTGCCACTCGTCGAGATCTCGGATCTGCGGCGGCTGCGCGTGCTCGTGTTCGTCGAGCAGGACGCGGCGGCCTTCGTGCACGCCGGCGATGTGGTCGAGATCCGGGTCGACCAGCAGCCGGACGTCTGCATCGCGGCGCCCGTGAATCGCTGCGCGAGCGCGCTCGATCCGCGGACGCGCACGATGCTCTGCGAGATCTGGCTCGAGAACGAACACCGGCTCTACCCGGGCACCTTCGTGCACGTGAGGTTCCGGCTCGAGGCGTCGCGCGCGCCGGTCGTCGATTCAGGCGCGCTGGTGCTGCGCAAGAACAAGCCGAACGTCGCGGTGGTGCGCGACACGCGGGTCCACTTCGTGCCGGTGCGGCCGGGGCTGGACGACGGAAAGACGGTCCAGATCGTCGAGGGGCTGCGGCAGGGTGAGCAGGTGCTCCTCGCGCCACCCTCGGAGCTCGCGGAGAACGACGTCGTGCAACCGGTCGAACGGGAGAATCGGGAGGGCGCCGGCGCGGCGAAGCCGGCGGGCGATCCGCCGTGCGCGTCGGGCAGCGCCACGAAATCCGCGCCGCCGGCGGGCGCCTCGGGAGGCTGACGATGCGCGCCGCCGCCCGCATCGCGTTCGCGATCTGCGTGGCCTGGGCGGGGACGGCCGCCGCGCAGACGCCGACGCCGCTGACGCTGAAGGAGGCGATCCAGATCGCCCGGGCGCACCACCCGAACGTCGAGGCGGCGAGCGGCGCCGCGACCGCGACGTACGGCCGCAAGCAGCAGGCCTTCGCGCGCCTGCTGCCCTTCGTCCAGGGCGGCGTGACCTACCAGCCGACGACGCCGAACCTGATCGTCTCGCCCGCCGAGGCGCGCGTGGTGCTCGGGACGGCCGGGCGTGACACCGTGATCGACGCGTCCGGCAACCCGGTCGTCGTGACCTGTCGGACGCCCGGGGTGGGAAGCTGCGAGCCGGTCGCGCCGCCGCCGAACGTCTGGCGGCCGCAGAGCTTCTGGTTCATGGACGTAGGCCTGACCTGGACCGCCTGGGACTGGGGGCTTTCGATCCAGGGATACCGCAGCGCCCGCGATCTGGCGGAGGCCGCCGACGCGGGCGTGCGCGCCGCCTCTCAGGACGTGGCCCTGCAGGTCGCGCTCG
>DATBHU010000050.1:0-5217 GCA_036557265.1 Polyangia bacterium | reverse complement strand
CGCGCCCAGTGTCGCCACCAGGTCGGGCGCCGCCGCGGCCCCCGCCGGCGTCGACGTTCCGCCGGGCGCGGGCGCGAAGCCGTCCGCGTCGAACGTCGCCGCGCGCACCACCTCGCCGCCGAGGTGCGCCTCGTAGCGCCGCACGCCGGTCACGCGATCGAGCGCGCCGATGTCGCCGTCGCTGCTGACGAAGGCGATCACGCTGCCGGTGTCGGTCGACGCTACGGCGTCGGACGGATGGCTGTAGGCCCAGCGCAGGGCGCCCGAGCCGGCGTCGAAGCCGAACAGGAAGCGGTAGTCGTGAACGGCGACGACGTCGTCGCGGAAGCGGGCGCGGTCGCCCTCCACCGCCACGCGCCAAAGGATGTGGTTGCGATCGATGGCGGAGTACTGCGTCTGCTCCGGCCGGTAGAGGTCGTACCAGTAGAACGGACGCACGAAGGCGGGCAGCGTCGCCATCAGGTAGCCGGGCGACTGCCGCGCGCCGCGCGCCGTCGACGGAGACAGCAGGAACACCCCGCGCGATCCGTAGAACATCCCCTCGGCCAGCGCGCGCACGAAGGTGGCGGCCTCTGCCGTCGACAGCACCTGGGCCAGCTCGGCGCCCGTGGCGCCGTCGAGCAGGATCACGTACTGCGAGTCGACCGGCACCGCCAGCAGGCCGCCGCGCACCGCCGGCCCGGCCACCCGCCCGGTCGGCAGCTCGTGCCGCCAGCGCACCGTCCCGGCGCGCGGATCGAGCGCGACGACGCTGCCCGCCGTTCCGTCCTTGCCGCGCTTGCCGGCGCCGAGGGTCTGGAGCACGACGTAGACGGCGTGCGCGTCGACGTCGTAGCCGGCCAGCTTCTCGTTGTCGCCGAGGACGTGTTTCCACAGCACCGCGCCGTTGCCGATGTCGCGCGCGACCACTATCGCGCCGCCGCCCGGTGCGCCAGAATTGTTGCGGAGCGGGGTGCTCTCGCCGTGGACGATGATGTCGGCGCCCACCTCGATCCGCGTGGTCACGTGACCCGGCTGCGTCCAGACCAGGCGCGACGCCCCGAGATCGTAGGCGGCCAGCCGCGCGCCGCCCGGACCGTCGAGAACCAGGAACACCAGGCTGCGCGGCGACGGCGCCGGCACCTGCGACCGCGCCAGCGCGGACGCGACCTCGCCGGCGTTGCCCGCCCGCCGGTACGGGCTGGTCGCGCACGCCGACAGCGCCGCCGCCAGCGCGAGGGCGGCCGCGGCCAGCCCCGCGCCCGGACGCGTCGCGCGCCCGCTCATCGGGCGCTCTCCCGCGCGTCGAGCAGCTTCTGCGCCTCGCGCTTCGAGGGGCGGTCGTCCTTGGCGGGCACCGACGCCACGTACTCGACCAGGGCGGTCGTCGCCGCGGCGCCCGCGAGCCGCGCGATGGTGCGGACGACGTCGAGGCGCAGCCGGTCGGGGACGTCGCTGCGCTGGGCATACTCGCCGAGCATGGTCGCCAGCACGCCGTCGTCGACGGTGCCGGCCAGCTCGGCGACCTGCGGGATCAGATCGGGCGTCGCCAGCGCGGCCAGCGGCGCGGCCGCGCCCGCGTCGCCCCGCTTGACCAGCGCGAACAGCCGCGCCACCCCGGCGTGCTCGCGCCGCGCCGCCAGCGCCTCCCCGGCCGCCGCGCGCACGCCGGGCGCCGCGTCGCCGAGCCGCGCCAGCAGCGTCGGAACCACGCGCGGCTCGCGGATCGTGCCCAGCGCCTTCACGGCGCGCAGGCGCACCTCGGGCGCGTGGTGCCCGGCGTAGAGATCGAGGACCTCGAACCCGCGCGCCGCCGTCAGGCCGCCCGCGTCGCCCAGCTTGGCGAGCGCGTCCAGCGCCGCCTCGGTCCGCCCGGGCGCGGCCCCCGCCGCGAGCAGCTCGATCAGCGGCTCGGCCGCGTTGCCGGCGCCCGACGCGCCCAGCGCTTCGGCGGCCGCGATCGCGGCGGCGTCGTCTTCACCGGCGAGCGCGACGCGCGCCTCGTCCAGGCGCGCGGCCGGCAGCGTGCGCTTGCCGGCCTCCGCGACGGGCTTGGTCTTCGACGACCCCTTCGACGACGCCTTCGACTTCGCCGGCTTCGTCGCGTCGCCCGCCTTGGCGTCGGCCGGCTTCGTCGCGCCCGGCTTCGGGTCGGCGGCCTTCGGCTCGCCGGCCGCGCGCGCGCCGCCCGCGCCCAGCGCGAACGCCAGCGCGACGGTCGCTCCAACGGCCCTCACCGACACGACGCGCGCGCGCTCAACGCGCCCCCGGCGCCAGCCGGTCACTTCGCCTTGGCATCGGCGTCGCTGAACTCGACCTTGCCGCTGTAGTTGGCGCCCTTGCCGAGCAGCCAAAAGGTCGTCGTCGCCAGCGTGCGGCCCCGGCTCTCGATGTTCATCATGTAGTGCTTGCGCACGTCGAACTCCGGCTTGGCCAGCTCGATGCTGGCGCCGAAGATGCGCGAGCCGCGCTCACGCGTCATCTGGGGATCGCCCGCGACGTACTTCTTCTCGCCGCCGGTGATGTCGTAGAACTTCACCTGGATCTCGCTGTCGTCCAGCGGCTGGGCGAAGAACGCGATGTACTCGATGTTCCACTTGCCGGTCTCGCCCTTCTCCTCGGTCGGCTGGATCTTGTCGATCTTCCCCTTCTGGAGCGCGGAGATGAACGCCCCCTGCGACGAGAACTTCATCGGCAACCGGTTCTTGGTGATGATGATCTTGCCCTTGAAGACATCCTCGGGTTTCGCCGCCTCGCTCGGGCGCGCGAACGCCAGCATCAGGAACGCCAGGCAAAGACCGAAACCGATTCGCTTGTGCATGAAGACTCCTTTAGCCGTCGGCGAAGCGCCCCATCTTAGGCCAGCCCGGGGGGTGCCGCGCAAGAAGATCCGGAGCGCGCGGCTGGTCCGGCCGCCCGTCGAGCGCTAGCCTCAGGCGCATGGACGCGGCGCACGATCTCGCCCAGGTGAACATCATGCGGCTGCGGGCCGCGCTCGACTCGCCCGAGCTGGCGCCGTTCGTCGCCGCCCTCGACCCCGTGAACGCCCTCGCCGAGCAGGCCCCCGGGTTCGTCTGGCGGCTCGAGGCCGCCGACGGCAACTCCACCTCCCTCCGCATCTTCGACGACCCGACCCTGATCGTGAACATGTCGACGTGGCGCTCGCTGGAGGCGCTGACCGACTACGCCTACCGCAGCGCCCACAGCGGCATCATGCGCCGACGGCGCGAGTTCGCGATCCCGATCGTCGAGGCCTACCTGGCGCTCTGGTGGGTGCCGCGCGGCCACGCGCCGACCATCGCCGAGGCCGAGGAGCGCCTCCGGCACCTGCGCGCGCACGGCCCGACGCCGTTCGCGTTCGGCGTCCGCACGCCTTTTCCGCCGCCCGGCGCGACCATCGCACCCGCGGCCCGCGACGACGACCGCTGCTGGGGCTGAAGCGCGTTCGGCGCCGGCGAGCTCCGCGCGCCGCGCCTCATCGCCGGAGGGCTCGGGAACCCTCTCAGGGTTCCGACCCTACGTCGCCTTGCCGTTGTTGCCGCGGCCTTCCGCGAACAGGGCGTCGATCTTGGCGGCGCCCGCCGGATCGATCTTCGCCTTCTCGCGCGCCAGCCGCAGCACGTCGCGCCCCACCAGTCGATAGAGCGCCAGCAGCTCCGGGGCGCGCGCCTCCAGCGACTGGAGGTGCCGCTCCACCGACGAGACGTCGCCGCGCTCGACCGGCCCGGTCAGCGCGCCGGGCAGTCCCAACTGGGCCAGATTGTGAACCACGCTGGTCAGCAGCGGGATCAGCGCCGGCAGCGCCTGCTCGGGCGGCACGCCCGCCCGCACCAGCAGCGTCTGCGCCGTGTCGGCCAGCGCCACGACGTAGTTCGACGCCATCACCGCGCCCGCGTGGTAGAGGGCGAGGTTCTCGGCCTCCAGGAACACCGCCCGCGCCCCGAGCGCCCGCACGATCCGCTTCGCCGTCGCGCGCGCCGGCTCGTCGCCCTCGATGCCGAAGGCGACCTCTTTCAAGGCCTCCACCGCCACGCGCGGATCGGCCAGCGACACCAGCGGGTGCAGCGTGCCGACGGCGCGCACGTGCGGCACCGCCGGCGCGAGGATGGTGCGGGCCGGGTTGGCGCCCGACGTGTGCAGCACGATCTGGTTCGCGCGCAGCCGCCCCTCGCGCGCCAGCCGCTCCGCCACCTCGGGCACGCGCTCGTCGCGCACCGAGATGATCACGACGTCCGACTCGCGGATGATGTCGGGGATGTCGCCCGTCGACGCGACCACGCCCGAGATGGCGCGCGCCGCGTCCGAAAGCTCGACCTGGCGGCCGTGCAGGCCGATGACGGGGACGCTGGCGCGCACCAGGCGCGCGGCCAGCGCGGTCCCGACGACGCCGGCGCCCATGATGAAGACCGCCGGCGTCGGCTCGGCCGGCCCCTCCGCCAGCACGCGGGCGTTCACCTCGGCTTCGGACATGTAGCTCATGCGGGTTCCTTGTATAGACCTTTTCGATATATGTAGTCGAGAACCGCGCGCGGCACGAGCCCGTCGGCCGGCTTTCCCGCCGCCAGCGCGGCGCGCACCGCGGTCGAGCTGACCTCGGGCATGGCCACGCCCGACACGGTCTCGCCGGCGCCCGAGCGGCCGACGACGATGAACGGGATCGTGCGCGCCAGCTCGTCGCCGCCGTACCAGCTCGCGACCTCGCGCACCAGATCGCTGCCGATCACCAGCGAGAACGAATGCTCCGGGTGCAGCTCGGCCAGCCGCCGCACGGTCCGCAGCGTCAGGCTGCGGCCGCCGATGGCGCGCTCCACGTCGCTGACCCGCGCCCGCGGCCCCAGCGCCGCCGCCGCCAGCTCGCACATCGCCAGCCGATCGTCGAACGCGGCCAGCGGCTTGCCGAACGCGTGCTCGTACGCCGGCACCAGCCACAGCTCGTCGACGGGCGCGGTCTCGAGCACGTAGAGCGCGACCAGCTGGTGCGCGACGTGGGGCGGGTTGAAGCTGCCCCCGAACAGCGCGACGCGCATCCGCCCGGCCCCTACGCGTAGTCCGGCAGCAGCGCGGGCCCACGCAGCTCGGCGAACGCAGCCTCGAACGGCGCGAACTTCGCCTCGATGTCACGCATCGACGCCCCCGCGTCGATCGCCCGGCGCACGTCGGCGCTGCCGGTCAGGAGGTCGATGGCCGGCCGATCCGCGACGAACTCGTACGGCTCGGTGCGCCAGCGGAAGTCGTCGC
>DATBHU010000049.1:0-31927 GCA_036557265.1 Polyangia bacterium | reverse complement strand
TCCGGTCGGCGATGGGGGTCCATCAAAGTCTCGATCTCTTCGATCCAAGGACCGGCCATTTCGGAATAGTCGCGGACGAATTGGCAGCTTTTTCGAGGACACCGGGAGTTCGTCATGGGACCGGGGCCGATGCGCCCAAATCGTCGTTCGCCAGAAAGTTGTCCGTGCGACCAGTCGCGAGTCGCCAGGTCTCTCGATCGGAACGGCTCGGAGTCGAGGAGTCGTTCGGTTGGGGTGTCCCGCAAAGGAGTTGGAATCATGACCAAGGACGAGAAGAGGCTGGATGTCGGAAGGTTTGCCCGCATTGACAGGCGATGGGGCATCCTCGGCGTGTTGTGCGCGGCGATCGCCGCCGGCTGCGCGGCCAAATCCGACGACACGACAAGCGCGGAGACAGCGAAATCGCCGCTGCTCATCCCCGGGCGGGTCGATCCGATTCGCGTGCAGGCCATCTTCGTCTCGATGGACGACGGATCGCTGGCCCCGACGGTCACGCCGGAGATGGTCAGGGAGGATCTGGAGCTGGCCTCGCAGATCTTCGCGCCCGCGAACATCCGGTTCGAGTTCGATCCCGCGACCGACGTTTTTCCGCCTCCAGAGCTGAACACCACGGTGAAAAGTACGCTGCTCTCGCGCCACTGCACCGTCACGGGAGACGCTTGTGTCGACGCGCCAAACATCGCGGAACGCAATCGAGTCGCACAGACCTACCCGGGCAAGCTCGTCGTCTTTTACGCCGCCGACCAGTCAGCGAGCAAAGACATGAACGGCAACTGGCACTATGGACAGGGCGGGCCCAATTGGTCCGGCCGCCAGTTCTCGTTCGTATTGATGGTGGGATGTGATACGTGCGGCGCGGGCGTTCACCCGAGCGACTCGCTGGCGCACGAGATCGGCCACTACCTCCACCTGGATCACACGATGGGCTTTGGCTACGACCCCACCAAGCCCGGGACCATCTTGCAACAGGCGCAGGATCAGATCGTGAAGTCCGTGGAGATCGACGGCCACGCCAAAGAAGACGCTTACCTGCTCTTCGACGGTGACATGCTGGCCTCGACGCCTCCCGATCCGACGGCCGACATGTTCGTCGCGGCCGGGCTAGACCCGTGCAACGCCGCCCAGGGAACTTTGTCCCTCACGGTGAACTTTTCCGACGGTCCGTACACGTACTCGTTCACGCCCGATCGCGAGGACGTCATGGACTACTGGAACAAGACGTGTCGGGGCGGCATCGCCGACATCTCCGTCGATCAGGTCCGCGCGGTTCGCACCGCCGTCGACGCGGAGAACCGCACGCAGCTCCTCGATGCGCGGCAGCAGTATTCGGCGGTGTTCGAGCCCGGCGACAGCGGAGAGACGCGGGCCATCGGCTGGGCGTTCAGCGACTTCGTGAGCCGCTTCGACCAGGAGATCGCGGCCGGCCGCCATCTGGCGCACATGCAGGCATACGACGCCGGAGGCGGACTGCTCTGGGACGGCGTCTGGGACACGGGAAGCCGCGGCACCACGCGCGCGTTCGGGTGGACGCTCACTGACTTCGCGACGCGGTTCAACCAGGAGATCGCGGCCGGCCGGCATCTGGTGCACATGCAGGCGTACGATCTCGGCGGCGGCCAGATCCGTTATGACGGTGTCTGGGAGGACGGCGCGCGCGGGACGACCCGCGCCATCGGCTGGACGCTCGCCGACTTCGCGACCCGCTTCGACCAGGAGATCGCGGCCGGACAGCACCTGGTGCACATGCAGGCCTACGACACCGGCGGCGGCCAGATCCGCTACGACGGCGTCTGGGACAGCGGAAGCCAGGGGACGACCCGCGCGATCGGATTCGCGTTCGTTGACTTCGAGACGCGGTTCTCGCAGGAGATCGCCGCGGGGAAGCATGTCGTTCACACGCAGGCGTATGACATCGGTGGTGGCCAGATCCGATGGGATGGGGTGTGGGACAGCGGCGACAACGGCACCCAGTTCGCGATTGCCTGGGCATTCAACGACTTCGCGTCGCGCAACAACGAGCTGCTGAATGAAGGAAAGCGGCTGGTGCGTTTTCAACCATACGACGTCGGCAACGGGCTGATCCTCTATGACGGCGTCTGGGAGACCTCGACGACCGCCCAGACCCACGTCTTCGCCGAAGGTCTCTCTCAGTTCGCCGCAGGGTTCGACTACCAGCTCAGCCACGGACGTCACATGGTGCAGATGCAGTCGGTCCGCGCCGGCCAGAGCACGATCGCGACGACCAACCTGTTCCTTCACAACGGCAGCACCGGCGCGACGCAGGTGTGGACGATGCGCGGCACCAGCCGTGTCAGCTATGCCGACCTGGCCGGATACCTCAATCTTCCGGACAGCAGCAACTGGCGGTTCGTCGGCGCCGGCGATTTCAACCAGGATGGGCAGTCGGACATTCTCATCCACAACGTCAACACCGGCGCGTTCGAGATCTGGTACATGAACGGCGCGACGCGGACCGGCTGGGCCGATTTTGACTCGTACCTGAATCTCCCGGACAGCACGGGCTGGAGCGTCGTCGGAATTGCCGACCTGAATCATGACGGGACCGGCGACGTGATCATCCACAACGGGGCCAGCGGCGGCACCGAGATCTGGTACATGAACGGTGGGGCGCGAACGGGCTACGCCGATCTGGATCCGTCCCTGAACATCTCGGATAGCACGGGGTGGCATCTCGTCGGAACCGGCGACTTCAATCAGGATGGCAATTTCGATCTGGTCTGGCACAACGGAGCCAGCGGCGCGTTCTCCGTCTGGTACATGAACGGAACGACGCGCGTCAGCATCGGCAGCCTCGACTACAGGTTCAACTTTCCTGACGCCGCGGGATGGACGATCATCAGCACCAACGACGTCAGCTTCGATGGGCGGCCGGACATTGTCGTTCGCAATGGCGCCACGGGATTGGTCGAGGTCTGGTACATGAACGGGTTCGGGCGTGTCGACCACGCGACCTTCGACTCGTACCTCGATTTCCCGGACAGCTCGGGCTGGCAGTTCGTCAGCGCGAGGTGAGAGCGCGCCGGGCGCGGCGCCGGTGAACGCCGTCCCTCACCCCGACCCTCTCCCCGCTCCGCGGGGAGAGGGAGAAGCGTCCGCGGGGAGGAGAGGCGGTCACATGCTCCACTGGAAGCTGTACTCGGCTTCGTTGGGCGTCGCGAGATAGCGGCGGACGTCCTCGCAGCGGCGGGTGAGCGTCTCGGTGCGCGCCTCCAGGCGGAAGCGGATCGAATTGACCTTGTCGCGGAGCGGGTGCGACGCGAGGCGCGCCAGCGCGCGATCGAGGACGCCGCGCACGCCGTCGGGGGTCAGCACGCGCTCGAGCATCGCGAGGTTCTCGGCGCGCCACCGCTCCTCCAGGACGTGGCCGCGGTAGTGCCAGAGGCAGGGCGGGCCGCCGCCGTGCTCGCGGGTCCAGGCGTCGAAGACCGGGTTGGCGGTCTCGTCGTAGATCAGGCACGACACGTACTGCGCGGCCGCGATGGCCCGCCCCTGCGTCTCGACCGCCCACCACTTCGACCACAATCGCTCGAGGTCGGGGCGCAGCAGGCCGTAGGTCGACAGCGCGTGGAACCAGGCATAGACGGTCGCCTTCGAACCCTTGAACGACAGCGCCTGCTGGCTGTCGATCTGGGCCAGGATCGCGCCGCGCATGAAGTCGCCCACCGCGGCCGCCTCGTTGGGCGTCAGCTCGCCGTCGAACACGCCGCCGCGCAGCAGCGCCGGATAGAACTCGTCGACGAACGTCTCGTAGCGGCCGAACGGCGACAGCAGATCCTCGTGCCACGCGCGCAGGCAGAACGGCAGCGCGTGCAGGAACAGGTCCTTCTGGATCTTCTCGTACTTGAAGTCGAGCGCGTAGGCGACCAGATCGTCCGCCTCGGCCGCCTTCTCGGGCGGCAGCGTGGCCAGCCGGCGCAGGTGGGTGGTGTCGTAGTCGAACGGCTTCTGCCAGACGCGGTCGGCGGCGAGCGGCGCCGGATCGCCGAAGGCGCGCCGGACCAGCGCGATCGGGTCGGCGACGGGGGTGAGTGTCTCTTCGTCAGCGGTCACGGCGGACACGAAAGTTACTCGACGATGAAGCTCTTCCTCGCGATCAGCTGCGAGGCGTCCGTGAGCAGATCCACCCGCCACGAGCCCGGCTTGGGCGACGGCATGGACGACGACGTCCGGTAGCCGTGCTCGCGGCCGCCGATGATCTCGCGGGCGGAGACGTTGCCGACGCGCTCGCCGTCGCGGTACCACTCGAAGCGGATACCCTGGCGGTAGCGGCTCGGCACGTGCACCGCGAACCAGGCGTAGATGCGCTTGGTCCCCGCCGGGAACCGCTCGGCCACGCCCTCGATCTCGCGGTTGTGCAAGCCGGTCCCGATCGCCGCCTCGGTGCAGGCCACCGGCACGGGCGGCAGGATCGGCGCCGCGAAGGCGCACAGCAGCGCCGCCACCAGCGTGCCGCCGCCCAGCTCGATGCGGCCGACGCGCGTCGTGAGCGGCACGCGCGACGTGGCCAGGCTGGACGCCAGCCAGGCCACGCCGGCCGCCAGCGCCGCCGACAGCCGCGGCGACGCGCCGATCTCGACGGCCGCCGCCGGCACCAGCGCGACGAACAGCACCGACGAGCAGTAGAGGGTCCGGATGTGCGGGCGCTCGAGCATGGTCTGCCGGAACTTGTTCGGGAAGCAGGCGAACAGCGCCACCGCCGCCAGCACGATCGGCGCCAGCATGTTGAACGACCCGAGCGTCGACGACCCGAACCAGATCGGGACCAGGAAGAACAGCACGTTCCGGAACATACCGACGGTCACGGTGGCCGCCGCCTTGCGCAGGAAGTTGCGCAGGCGCGCGTACCGCTCCTCGGGCTTCACCTCGGGCAGCCACTCGCCGATGCCGGCCGCCAGCGCCCAGGCGACCACCAGCAGCGCGACGGCCTTGGGCGCGAACGCGACGGTGTGCTTCGCGTAGGTCTGCGACAGGATGCCGAGGCCGAGCGCGATCGCCGGCATCAGCTGTTCCAGCACCTTGCGCCAGGGGACGAGCGCCAGCCGCTCGCGCAGCGCCGTCAACGGCCCGGGCGTCGCGGGCGCGGGAGGGGTCGGCGTCGCGGCCGGGACCTCGCCAGGCACGGGAAGCTGCAAGTCGCCCATGGCTGCATAGATAGCCCACGCCGCCGGAAATTGCGACGGTGCGGACGCGCCGGGGAAGGCCCTCTCGTTCAGAAGATCAGGAGGTCGCTTCGCGCAGCCTGTAGCCGACGCCGGGCTCGGTCTGCAGCAGCCGCGGCCGGGCCGGTTCGACCTCGATCTTGCGCCGCAGCTGAGCCATGTAGACGCGCAGGTAGTGCGTCTCGCTGGCGTGGCCGGGGCCCCACACCTCTTTCAGGATCTGGGTGTGTGTCAGGACGCGGCCCGCGTTCTGCGCCAGCAGCGACAGCAGGCGGTACTCGAGCGGCGTCAGGTGGACCTCGACGTCGTTCAGCCTGACCTCGCGGCGCGCGAAGTCGATGCGCAGGGGCCCGATCTGGATGATCGGCTCGGGTGCGCCGGCTGCCGCCTGGGCGTGCCGCAGCGCCACCCGCATCCGCGCCAGCAGCTCGCCGACGCCGAACGGCTTGGTCAGGTAGTCGTCGGCGCCCGCGTCCAGCACGCCGACCTTGTCGGCCTCGCGCCCGCGCGCGGAGATGACGATGATCGGGACGCGCGACCACTCGCGCAGCCGGCGCGTCACCGCGATGCCGTCCTCGTCGGGGAGCCCGAGATCCAGCAGCACCAGCTCCGGCCCGCGGCTGGTCGCCATCGCGATCGCCTCGGTCGCCGAGGTCGCCTCGCACAGGTCATAGCCGTGCGATCCCAGCGAGGCGCGCAGGAACCGCCGCATCTGCGGCTCGTCCTCGACCACCAGAACCAGGGGCCCGGGCGCGCTCATGCGCGGTCCATTCTAGACCATCAAGGGAGGGATCAAGGGTCCCCACCGCCCTCGTAGCGCTTGCGCTTGCGCCACAGCGTCGACACGTCGATGCCGAGGATCTCCGCCGCGTCATCCATCGTGCGGCAGCGCGACACGACGGCGGTGATGTGGGCCCGCTCGAGGTCGTCCAGCGAGACGTCGGCGCCGACCGCCAGGGCGGGGCCGCGGCCGGCGGCCTCGGCGATCCGCTCCGGGAACGCCTGCGGCTCGATGATCGGCGACGGCCACAAGATCACGGCGCGTTCGATGGCGTTGCGCAGCTCGCGCACGTTGCCGGGCCACTCGTAGCGGGCGAGGGCGGCCTCGGCGGCGGGCGAGAAGCCGGGCAGGGTGCGCCCGACCGCGCGCGCGAAGAACGCCAGGAAGCGGCGCGCCAGCGGGACGATGTCCTCCGGGCGCTCGCGCAGGGCCGGCACCGCCACCTCGATCACGTTGAGGCGAAACAGGAGATCCTCGCGAAAGTGGCCGCTCTTCACGTCGGCCTCGAGATCGCGGTTCGTCGCGGCGACGACGCGGACGTCCGCCTTGCGCGTGCGGGTCTCGCCCAGGCGTTCGAACTGGCGTTCTTGCAGGAAGCGCAGCAGCTTGGCCTGCAGTCCGCCGGGCAGCTCGCCTATCTCGTCGAGGAACAACGTGCCGCCCTCGGCGGCCTCGACCCGCCCGGGCTGATCGCGGATCGCGCCGGTGAACGCGCCCTTGCTGTGCCCGAACAGCTCGCTCGCCAGCAGGTCCTCGGTCAGCGTCGGGCAGTTGATGGTGACGAACGGGCGATCGCGCCGCTTGCTCTCGAGGTGCATCGCGCGCGCGAGCACGCCCTTGCCGGTGCCGCTTCGCCCGCGGAACAGCACCGACACGTCGGCCTGGGACGCGCGGTGCACGATCTCCATGACCGAACGCATCGCGGGCGCGCGTGAGTCGAGATCGATCTCGGGCGCCTCCGACTGCAGGCGATCCTCGAGGTCGACCAGCTTGGCGGACGTCGCCCGCTGCGCCTTGGCCCGCGCGACCAGGTGGCCGATCTGCGCCGGCGTGAACGGCTTCGGCAGGTAGTCCCACGCGCCGCGCCGGATCGCCTCGACCGCGGTCTCGATCGTCGCGTAGGCCGTGACCACGACGATGACGACGTTGGGATTCTCTCCGAGCAGCCGCGGGATCAGGTCGAGGCCGCTCTCCTGCCCGAGGCGCAGATCCAGGAACACGAGGTCGAACGCCGACCGCGCCATCGCGTCGAGCGCCGCCTGCGCCGACGCCGCCTCGACCACCGTCGTCTCCATGGTCTCGAGGCAGACGCGCAGCGCGTGCCGGATGTTCTTTTCGTCGTCGACGATGAGAACCGAGAAGCGCGCCATCGCGAGAGTGTAGCCGAATCATGGATCTCAGCCTGCAATGCGCCGCGCGACGTTGCCTGCAAACTGCAATGCCGCCGTCCGGCGAAGACTGAATGGCGGGCGCCTTCGTGGTCGACCGGCGTGGCACGGCGGATGCTGTTCCCCTCGGACAAATGAAAGACGTCCTGCTCATCGCCGTCGCGGTTGCGTTCTTCGCGCTCACCTGGGCCTATGCCCGATCGTTCGACCACCTCTAGCTGCTCGCGGAGGAGATCCCAGCCATGACGCTCGACTACGGCATCGGACTGATCCTGTCGCTCGCGCTCACCGTCTATCTCGCCTACGCGCTCATCCGTCCGGAAAGGTTCTGAGGAGAGGCCCGCATGACCGCCATCGGTTGGCTGCAGATCCTGGTGTTCTTTGCCGCGATCGTCGCGGTGACGAAGCCGCTCGGCGTCTACATGGTCCGCGTGTTCGAAGGCGACCGGCAGCCGCTGCCGCGCCTGTTCGGCGGGCTGGAGCGGCTCTGTTGCCGGCTGTCCGGCGTCGATCCGAAACAGGAGCAGAACTGGAAGCAGTACACGTTCGGGATGCTGGCGTTCAGCGTCTTCGGCCTCGTCGTCACCTACGTGATCCAGCGCGTTCAGCACGTGCTGCCGTTCAACCCGCAGCACCTCGGCGCCGTCGAGCCGACGTCCGCGTTCAGCACCGCCGTCAGCTTCACCACCAACACGAACTGGCAGGGCTACGCGGGCGAATCGACGATGAGCTACTTGACCCAGATGGCGGGTCTGGCCTGGCACAACTTCACGTCGGCCGCCGTCGGCGTTGGCGTGGCGCTGGCGCTCGCCCGCGGGTTCACGCGGCGGCCCGGCCCCGACGGCGCCAAGACGCTGGGCAACTTCTGGGTCGACATGATCCGCGGCATCGTCTACGTCTTCCTCCCGCTCAGCGTCGTGTTCGGCCTGGCGCTGGTCTGGCAGGGCGCGATCCAGAACCTGTCCCCTTACGCCGACGCCACCACGATGGAGGGCGTCAAGCAGACGATCGCCATGGGGCCCGTCGCCTCGCAGGAGGCGATCAAGCAGCTCGGCACCAACGGCGGCGGCTTCTTCAACGCCAACGCCGCCCACCCGTTCGAGAGCCCGACGCCGTTCACGAACTTCCTCTCGCTGTTCATGATCTTCGCCGTCCCGTCGGCGCTGACCTACACGTACGGGCGGATGGCGCGCGATCAGCGCCACGGCTGGGCGATCTGGGGCGCGATGTCGATCCTGTTCCTTGCCGGCGTCGTCGCTTGTTACCACTTCGAAGCCCAGCCGAACCCCGCGCTGGCCGGCCTGCCCGTCGATCAGTCGATGGGCAACATGGAGGGCAAGGAGGCGCGCTTCGGCGTCGCCGCGTCGGCGCTCTACGCGACGGTCACGACCGACGCCTCGTGCGGGGCCGTGAACGCGATGCACGACAGCTTCACGCCGCTGGGCGGCCTGGTGCCGCTCGCGAACATGCAGCTCGGTGAGGTCGTGTTCGGCGGCGTCGGGGCGGGGCTCTACGGGATGCTGATCTACGTCGTGCTGACCGTGTTCATCGCCGGCCTGATGGTCGGGCGCACGCCCGAATACCTCGGCAAGAAGATCGAGTCGCGCGAGATGAAGCTGGCGATGCTGTACGTCCTGATCTTTCCCCTCGTCGTCCTCGGCTTCTCGGCCTGGAGCGCCGTCGCGCCTTACGGGGTGTCGTCGCTGAACAACGCCGGTCCGCGCGGGCTGACGGAGATCCTGTACGCCTACTCCAGCGGCGCCGCCAACAACGGCTCCGCCTACGCGGGCCTGAACGCCAACACCCCCTGGTACAACCTGTCGCTGGCCTTCGACATGCTGGCGGGGCGCTTCCTGATGATCCTCCCGGCGCTCGCCATCGCGGGATCGATGGTCGGCAAGAAGGTGGTTCCGCCCAGCGCCGGGACCTTCCCCACCAATGGGGGCACGTTCGCGGTGCTGCTGGTGGCGGTGGTCGTGATCGTCGGTGCGCTGACCTTCTTCCCGGCGCTGTCGCTCGGCAACATCGTCGAGCACTTCGCCGGCCTCGACGGAAAGGTGTTCTAGCCATGTTCCGCCCCAAAGCCCAGGCGCTGTCGCTGTTCGATCGCGACATCATCCGCCGCGCGACCGTCGACTCGTTCCGCAAGCTCGTGCCCCAGCACGTCGCCAGGAACCCGGTGATGTTCGTGGTCGAGATCGCCAGCCTGCTGACGACGCTGATCTTCTTCCGCGACCTTGCCCACCGCGCGTCGGCGACGGCGCCGCTCTGGTTCACGGGGGCGGTGTCGCTCTGGCTCTGGTTCACGGTGGTGTTCGCGAACGTCGCCGAGGCCGTCGCGGAGGGGCGCGGCAAGGCCCAGGCGGACACGCTGCGCCGGATGCGCAAGGAGACGATGGCCCGGCGCCTGGCGGGGGGGCTGGTCACGGGCCAGGAGGAGAGCGTCCCGTCGTCGTCCTTGCGGAAGGGCGACGTCGTGGTGGTGTCGGCGGGCGAGCTGATCCCCGGCGACGGCGAGATCATCGAAGGGATCGCCTCGGTCGACGAGTCGGCGATCACCGGCGAGTCGGCCCCCGTGATCCGGGAGAGCGGCGGCGATCGCTCGGCCGTCACCGGCGGCACCAAGGTGCTGTCGGATCGGATCGTGATCCGCATCGGCGTCGACCCGGGCGAGTCGTTCCTGGACCGGATGATCGGCCTGGTCGAGGGCGCGGCGCGCCAGAAGACGCCCAACGAGATCGCGCTGCACATCCTGCTGGTCGGGTTGACGCTGGTGTTCCTGTTCGCCTGCGTGACGCTGGTGCCGCTCGCCAGGTACTCCACCCTGGCGCTGTCGGCGACGATGATCGTCGCGCTGCTGGTCTGCCTGATCCCGACCACCATCGGCGGCCTGCTGTCGGCGATCGGGATCGCGGGCATGGACCGCCTGCTGCAGAAGAACGTGATCGCGATGAGCGGCCGGGCGGTCGAGGCGTCGGGCGACGTCGACACCTTGCTGCTCGACAAGACCGGCACCATCACCCACGGCAACCGGGCGGCGACCGTGCTGATCCCGCTGGCCACGGTGCGCATGGAAGACCTGGCCGTCGCGGCCCAGCTCGCCAGCCTGGCCGACGAGACGCCCGAGGGGCGATCGATCGTCACCCTGATCGCCGAGAAGCTGAAGATCTCCGCCCCCGTCGCCCACGGCGGCGCGTTCGTCCCGTTCACCGCTCAGACGCGCATGAGCGGGATCGATCTCCCGGCCGGGCGCGCGATCCGGAAGGGCGCGGTCGACGCGGTCGCTGCGCACGTGCGCGCGCTGGGCGGCGCGGTTCCGGAGGAGCTCCGCGCCGTCGCCGACCGCATCGGCGACGGCGGCGGCACGCCGCTGGCCGTGTCCGACGGCGCGCGCGTGCTCGGCATCGTTCACCTCAAGGACATCGTCAAGACCGGCATCGCCGAGCGCTTCGCCCGTTTCCGCGCGATGGGGATCAAGACCATCATGATCACGGGCGACAACCCGCGCACGGCGGCAGCCATCGCCAGGGAGGCGGGGGTCGACGACTTCCTGGCCGAGGCGACGCCCGAGACCAAGATGCGCCTCATCAAGGAGGAGCAGGCGAAGGGGAAGCTGGTGGCGATGACCGGCGACGGGACCAACGACGCGCCCGCGCTGGCTCAGGCCGACGTCGGCGTGGCGATGAACAGCGGCACGCAGGCCGCCAAGGAGGCCGGCAACATGGTCGACCTCGATTCGAACCCGACCAAGCTGCTGGAGATCGTGGAGGTCGGCAAGCAGCTGCTGATGACGCGCGGGACGTTGACGACGTTCTCGATCGCCAACGATGTCGCCAAGTACTTCGCGATCCTGCCCGCCATGTTCATGGGCGTGTTCCCGGAGATCGCGCCGCTGAACGTGATGCGGCTGGCGTCGCCGTTCTCCGCCATCCTGTCGGCGGTGATCTTCAACGCGATCATAATCATCCTGCTGATCCCGCTGGCCCTGCGGGGCGTGAAGTACCGCCCGCTCGGCGCGGCGGTGATCCTGCGGCGCTCGCTGCTGATCTACGGGGTGGGCGGCGTCGTCGCGCCGTTCGTCGGCATCAAGCTGATCGATCTGGTCCTGGCAAGCCTTCGCATCGTCTGAAACGAACCGAGGAATCCCATGCGTCGAGACATCCTGATCGCCCTTCGCGCCACGGTCGTCACGCTGAGCCTGACCGGGCTCATCTATCCGCTGGCCATGACCGGGGTCGCGCAGGTGCTGTTTCACGACCGCGCCAACGGCAGCCTGGTGCACGACGAGAAGGGGACCGTGGTGGGGTCGGAGCTGATCGGGCAGGCGTTCGCCAATCCGGCCTATCTGCAGGGGCGTCCGTCGGCGGCGGGCCAGAACGGTTACGACCCGACCGCGTCGTCGGGATCCAACCTGGGGCCGACGTCGAAGAAGCTGCGCGACCGCGTCGCGGGCGACGTCGAACGGCTGCGCAAGGAGAATCCGGACGCGCCGCTGCCGATCCCGGCGGAGCTGGTGACGGCGTCGGCCAGCGGCCTCGATCCCGAGCTGTCGCCGCCGGCGGCGCTCTGGCAGGCGGCGCGCATCGCCCGCGCGCGCCAGGTCGCGCCCGCGCGCATCGCGCAGGTGATCGAGAGCAGGGTGCAGGGCCGCGATCTCGGCGTGCTCGGCGAGCCGCGCGTGAACGTCCTGAACGTGAACCGCGCGCTCGATCAGCAGTTCGGCAAGCCGGCGCCGATCGCGCCCACGGCGTCGACGGCGGCTGCGAGATGAGCTCCCGCTTCCCGCTTCGCGCCGCCGGGCGGGACGGCACGCGCCTTGATGTAGGCCCAACGCGGGACTTACTGTCCCGACGAGGCTGATGCCGGATCAGAGCGCAAATCGACCGCGTCCCGAGGACTTCCTGGAGCTGGTCCAGAAGGGAAAGCGCGGCCGCCTCAAGCTCTACATCGGCTTCGCCGCGGGCGTCGGCAAGACCTATCGCATGCTGGAGGAGGCACACGCCCTGAAGAAGCGCGGCGTCGACGTGGTGGTCGGCTTCGTCGAGACGCACGGGCGCAAGGAGACCGCCGCGCTCATCGACGGATTGGAGGTGATCCCGAGGCGGCAGATCGAATACCGGGGCGTCACCATCGAGGAGATGAGCCTGAACAACATCCTGCGCCGGAACCCCGCGCTGGCGCTGGTCGACGAGATCGCGCACACGAACGTCCCCGGCAGCCACAACAAGAAGCGGTACCAGGACGTGATCGAGCTGCTCGACGCGGGCATCAACGTCATCGGGGCCGTCAACGTCCAGCACCTGGAGAGCCTCAACGACGTCGTCGAGCGCGCCACCGGCGTCGGCGTGCGCGAGACGATCCCGGACAGCTTCCTCAAGCAGGCGGACCAGGTGGTCAACCTGGATCTCGCCGTCGAGGATCTGCAGGAGCGGCTGCGCAGCGGCAAGATCTACGCGCCCGAGAAGATCCCCTGGGCGCTGGAGCACTTCTTCAAGGAGCAGAACCTGGCCCACCTGCGCGAGCTGGCCCTGCGCGAGGTGGCGGAGAGCATCGAGCGCGCGAGCGCCCGGCCGGTGGTGGCGGGGACGGTGCGGTCGGCGGAGGACGTCGCCGCGGCCGGCTCGCGCAGCCGCGTGATGGTCTGCCTGTCGTCCGCCTCGCCCCGGGGGGGAGCGCTGGTGCGCAAGGGGTCGCGTCTGGCGGGCCGGCTCAGCACCGACTGGTTCGTGGTGTTCGTGGAGACGCCGCGGGAGTCGCCCGAGCAGATCGACGCCGAGGCGCAGCGCCACCTGCTGGCGAACACCGACCTGGCCCGCGAGCTGGGCGCCGAGGTCGTGCGCCTGCGCGCGCGCGATCCCGTCGACGCGATCCTGGAGTTCGCGCGCTCGCACGGCGTCGGCCACGTGGTGGTCGGGCGCTCGCACCAGCCGATGTGGAAGCAGCTGCTGGGACGCTCCGTCGCGATGCGCTTGATCCGCGAGGCGCACGGCCTGGACGTGCACGTCGTCGCCATGGAAGAGGAGGGCCCGGCGTGACCTTGCGCGGGAAGGTGCTGCTGGCCCAGGCCCCGCTGGCGATCGCGCTGGCGCTGGTGGGCGTGCTGTCGGCGGCGGTGACCACCCGCCTGGCCGGCCAGTCGCGCCTGATCCTGGCCGACAACTACCGCAGCGTGCTGGCCGCGCAGCGGATGAAGGAGTCGCTCGAGCGCATCGACAGCAACGCGATGTATCGGGTGGCCGGACACGAGACCGGCACCGCCGACACGATCGCTTCTCACCGGCGCGCCTTCGAGCACGAGCTGCAGGTGGAGGAGGGCAACATCACCGAGGTCGGTGAAGGGGAGGCGACGCGGGCCCTGCGCGCGTCGTGGAACGCGTACGCGCGAGAGCTGGACGCGTTCATGGCCCTCGCGGCCCGGGCTGAGCGCGAGGATCGTTACTTCCGGGTGCTGCTGCCGACGTTCTTCCAGATCAAGCAGCGCGCCGACGACATCCTGGCGCTGAACCAGGACGCCATGGTGCGCAAGAGCGACCGGGTCGCCGACCGAGCCCACCTGCTGGAGCAGATCGTCAGCGTCGCGGTGGTGCTGGTCTCGATCGTCGGGCTGCTGGCGGCCACCTGGCTGATCGCGCGCGTGCTGCGGCCGCTGCGCGTGGTCAGCGCGGCGGTGCGCCGCTTCGGCGAAGGCGATCTGAAGGCCCGCGCGGACCTGCGCGGCGGCGACGAGATCGCGGCGGTGGCCACGGAGTTCAACAGCATGGCGGATCGGCTGGAGCGCTACCGCAAGAGCTCGCTGGGCGAGCTGCTGCAGGCGCAGCAGGCGGCCCAGGCGGCCATCGACGGCCTCGCCGATCCGGTGCTGCTGCTCGACGGGACGGGCAAGCTGCAGGGCGCGAACACCGCCGCGTCGACGATGCTCGGGATCAACAGCGAGCGCGAGGGCGGCGACCCGTTCGCCGGCCTGGACCCGGGCATCCGGGCGCTGGTCGACCGCCTGCGCGGGCACGTGCTGGTGGGGAAGGGCGCCTACGTCCCGAAGGGTTTCGAGGAGGCGGTACGCGTCCCGTCGCAGGCGGACGGCGAGCGGGTGCTGCTCCCGCGCGGCACGCCGATCTACGGCGAGGACGGAACGGTCGGCGGTGCGGCCATCGTGCTGCAGGACATCACCCGCCTGTTCCGCTTCGACGAGCTGAAGAACGATCTCGTCGCCACGGTGGCGCACGAGTTCCGCACGCCGCTGACGTCGCTGCGCATGGCGCTGCACCTGGTGACCGAGGAGACGGTCGGGCCGCTGACGCCCAAGCAGGCCGACCTGCTGTTCGCGGCGCGCGAGGACTGCGAGCGGCTGCAGATCATCGTCGACGAGCTGCTGAACCTGTCGCGCATCGAATCGGGGACGATCGAGCTGCATCGCCGCCGGACCGACCCGGCGGGGTTGATCGACATGGCCGTCGAGCCGCACCGCGCCGCCGCCGAGCAGGCGCAGGTCAGCATCCGGACCGAGGCGCTGCCGGGGCTGCCCGAGGTGTTCGTCGACTCCGATCGCATGCAGCTGGTGTTCTCGAACCTGCTGACGAACGCGATCCGCTTCGCGCCGCGCGACAGCGAGATCGTCGTCCGCGCCCGCCCCGAGGCCGCGGTCTCGGAGGCCGGATCGCACCGCGCCCCGGCGCCGACGCGGATCCGCTTCGAGGTGGCCGATCAGGGCCTCGGCATCGCGCCCGAGCACCAGGCGGGCCTGTTCGAGAAGTTCTTCCGCGTGCCGGGCAGCCCCGCGGGCGGGTCCGGCCTCGGCCTGTTCATCGCCAAGGGCGTCGTCCAGGCCCACGGCGGCGAGATCGGCATCGACGGCCGGACGGCCGGCGCGACGTTCTGGTTCACCGTCCCCGTGGTCGCCCCGCCGGTCAGTTGACGACGAACAGCGTCGCCGACATCGGCTGCAGCTTGTACTCGATCTGCCCGTTCTTGATGTCGACCGCCGCCTGCGGCTTCACCTCGGCGCTCGACCCGTCCAGCGTGTAGACCTGGGCCTTGGCGTACTTGCCGCCCTTGATGGCGATCTTGCCATTGAAGATCGAGCGCAGCTCCTTGTTGATCACCAGGATCGTCAGCGTCCCCTTGTGCTTGCTGTCGGTCGCCGCGTAGATCGACGCCTTGGCCTGGTCGGCCGGCGTGGCGGTGACCGCGGTGTCGCCGAACGTGTCGTGCTTGCCGTCGTAGTTGCGGTACAGGCGATAGGCCGCCTTGATGTACGGCGGCAGCGGGCCGTTGCCGGGGCCGTTGCCCCAGTAGTTGGCCAGGTACAGCCCCTCGCGCCCGAACACGCCCAGCACGTCCGCCTGCGCCAGCCCGCCCGAGATGTGGTCGTTGCCGCCGTAGTCGTACTCGGTGATCGACAGCTTGGTCCCCGGGTAGCGCTCGGCGATCTTCTCCTGCAGCCACGGGATCAGCCGGATCGGCTTGCCCGACGTGCCGGTGATCCAGCTCTTCTCGACGTAGGTCGGATCCCACAAGCTGCGCGGCGCCTGCAGGCGCGCCGCCACCGTCTTGGGCGAGTTGTCCTTGTCGGTGATGCGCTTGGTGCCGCGCGCCTCCGGATACCAGTGGACGTCCAGCACGTGCACCAGGCGCTTCTTGTGCTTCGCCTCCAGCTCCTTCATCGACGCCAGGAAGTAGTCCAGGTAGGTGCCGTACTTGTCGTTGTGCTCCTTGGCGTCCGGCGCGTCGGACAGCGACTGGTACTCCGACCAGCCGAACGCGACGGCGCCCAGCGTCTGCGCCGACGGGTCCAGCTTCACCACCTCGCTGGCGATCGCCTCGGTGCGCTTCACCATCTCGGCGTAGCGCGTCCGCTCCGGGTGGATGCGCGGATGCGTGCTGGGCCACAGCGCCGGCTCGTTGTCGAGCGAGTAGAACTTGATGCCGCCGTCGCTCGCCTTGCCCAGCTTCTTGACCAGGAAGTTCACGAACTCGTCCTGATAGACGGTCTTGTCGTTCAGGTCCGGCGTCAGGCTGAGCGGCCCCGGCTTCTTCGCCACCGACTTCACCCAGCGCGCGCTGGGCGCCTTCTCCTCCTCGGTCACCTTCTTGTTCTTGTCGGCGGCGACGTAGTCGACGAGCGGGATCGTCGCCAGCGTCTCGGCGCCCAGCGCCTTGTTCTCCTTCGCGAAGTCGACGAACTGCGCGCCCGGCACGGTGCAGTCCGTGTAGCCGAGCACCGTGCACGGCCACTCGTCGCTCTGGTGGTTGTAGTCGCTGCCGGCGTTGGACGCGTTGAGCTCCCAGTTGTAGCCGGTCTGGCGGTTGCCGCCCATGCGGCGCACGGTGACGCCGATGCCGTCGTCCTTCTGCGAGTTGATGCCGTAGACGTAGGGGCTGATGGTCCGGATCGTCTTCGTCGCGTCGACGTCGAACGTCAGCTCGCCCGCCTCGACGGGCGCCGTGCTCCCCTGCGCCTCCTTCGACGCGGCGGCCAGCGCCTTGGCGCGCCGGCGGTCGCTCGTCATCGACGTCGGCAGCCCGCCCATGGCGATCGCCTTGCCGAAGTTCTCGACCTTCACGCCGCCCAGCTCGAGCACCTGCGGCTCGTAGCCGAGGCGGAAGATCATGTTGGCCTCGCCCGCCTGGTAGGCGGCCGCCGCGCTGAAGCGCGCCTGCACGCGCACCCATTCGGGACCGGCCTGGATCGGGTACTGGATCGACTTGGCGTACGGCGCGCGCCCGAGCTCGAACACGAACTCGGTCTCGCCGACGCTCCCTTCCTGGGGCGTCTCGGTGCGGAACCAGAACGTCGCCAGGATCGCGTCGCCCGCCGCGACGGGGGCGGTGGTCGGCGTCTGGATCTGCACGGCCCACTCGTGGCTGGACGCTTCCTTGACCGTGAAGCGCATCGCGTCCGTGAACGGCTGCCCGGTGACGGTGATCGGCTTCGCCTCCGCCGCCTTGGCGTTGTCGCCCATGATCTTGAACGCGGCGATGCCGGCGCCGCCCAGCAGGTCGACGCGCGGCAGGCTGGCGATGCGCGCGTTCGCCGCTTCCTGAACCGGGTTGGGCGCGTTGACGTCCGTCGCCGGGGCGCCGGCAGCCGTCGTCGAGGCGGGGGCGCTGCCGACCGCCGCGGGCGGGGGCGCGGTGCGCTTGATGCAGCCGGCGCCGATCGTCGCGAATGTCAGAAATAGGATCGAAGATCTAAACCCGGGGGCAATCCTGATCATGCGCGGGAGAGTAGCCGTTTTCGCGGGCGATCGTCGCCTGTTTGCGCCAGATCGACCATAATGCCGCCCGTCGTGCGCGCGGGTTCGCAACCAAGGAGGTCACCGATGGGGCTCCGAGTCTCGCGCGCCGGCGCGATCGCGTTGTTCGCCACCGCCACCCCGTTCGTCGCCGGCTGCGTGGTCGCCGCGGCGCCCGGGCCCGCTTATCCCGCCGCGACGCTCGAGTGGAATGTCAACCGGCCGGGCTCCGACTACCGGAGTTTCGAGATGGTCACGCCGAGCCCGGAGACCTGCCAGGCCACGTGCATGAACGAGCCTCAGTGCATGGCGTTCACGTACATGAACCCGGGCGTGCAGGGGCCGAACGCGCGCTGCTGGCTCAAGAGCGCGGCGCCGCCGCCCATCAACGACGGTTGCTGCGTGTCGGGGACCAAGTATGCGAGCGCGCCGCCGACACCGGTCGCCCCCGCTCCCGAGCCGCCGCCTCCGCCACCGCCCGCGTCGGGCTGGCAGGGCACGCCGCCGCCGGCACCCCCGCAGCCGCCCGCGCCGCCGCCGCCCGCATCGGGCTGGCAGGGCACGCCGCCGCCCGCGCCCCCGCAGCCGCCCGCGCCGCCGCCGCCCGCGTCGGGCTGGCAGGGTGCGCCGACGACACCGCCGCCGCCCGCCGCCGGGCAGTGGGAGCCGCGCACCGATCGCCCGGGGCACGACCTGCGCGGCTTCGATCTGCGCGAGCCGCGTCCCGAGCTGTGCCGCGAGGCGTGCTGGCGCGATCCGCAATGCCGCGCCTTCACGTACGTCCGTCCCGGCGTGCAGGGTCCGACCGCGCGCTGCTGGCTCAAGAACCCGGTGCCGCCGGCCCGGATCAACGACTGCTGCCTTTCAGGCGTGAAATAAACGCCAAGGAGAACGAGAGACCCATGTCGCAGCACAAGGCCAAGATCGAATGGAAGTGCACCACGCCGGAGTTCCGGCTGGGCAAGTACACGCGCGAGCACACCTGGAGCTTCGACGGCGGCCTGTCGGTGCCCGCGTCGGCGGCGCCCGCCGTCGTGCCGGCGCCGTACTCGAATCCCGCCAACGTCGATCCCGAGGAGGCGTTCGTCGCGTCGATCTCGAGCTGCCACATGCTGACGTACCTGCACGTGGCGCGGCAGGCGGGGTTCCAGATCGACAGCTACGAGGACGAAGCCGTCGGCGAGATGGGGAAGAACGAGCGCGGCGTCGCCTGGGTGGCGGTGGTGACGCTGAACCCGCGCATCGTCTACGCGGGCGACAAGCGCCCGACGCACGAGCAGGAGGCGCAGCTGCACCACAAGGCGCACGACGGCTGCTTCATCTCGCAGTCGGTCAAGACCGAGGTGAAGGTCGTCGGCTTCGAGTGAGCCGCTAGGGCTGGCTCATGCGATGGTAGACGTCGCCGGTGCCGGAGTAGGTGCAGGTGTCGACCTGCACGTAGTTGCCCGTTCCGGTGCCGTCGTCCTGGGCGATCGCGCCCGTGCCCGTTCCGGACAGCATCGCCTTCGGGGCCTGCTTGGCGGTCGTCTGCAGCAGCGTGAAATCGAGCGCCGTGAACGACATATCGAGAAAAACGGTATGTCCGCCGGCGTCGGTGCCGATGGGGACCGAGCAGACGGGCGCCATCCCCGTATAAGGATCGGGATTGGAGACCGACAGGATGACCCCGGTCTTGTCGACGTCGAAGGCGAGGCCGGGCGGCAGGCAGTTTCCCGACGTCTCGGTCGCGTCGGTCAGGACGCCCTTCTCGAACACCATCTCCCCCCACAGGGCGGCGGCCCCGGCCAGCATGCTGGCGGGGCAGTTGATGGTAAAGGTCGAGCTGGTCCCGTCGAGCTCCCAGCGCCCCAGGAATTTGCCGGCCGGCCCGAGCGACGCGCTGCCGCCACCGTCGGAGCCGCACCCGCCCGCGAAGGCCGCGAGGACGCAGGGCGCGCACAGGGCGAGAACACCGATCCTCTTGATGGCGCCGCTCGAGCGCCCGCCACACAACGATCGCTGGCTGTCCATTCGTGGCCTCCTAGATGGCGGCAACAGTACCCCAGCTGTGCCCCTCGCGATAGCCGGGTTTGCCTCGGGCGACTGTAAGAGAAATGAGCCGATTTCGGCTCATTATGGATGGAGGCGTGAGCCGGTTTCGACCGCGGGACGGCGCTCACACCCTGTCGTTTTCGCGCCTTGCGTCGACGATTGAGGATATTCTACGCCCCGTGACGCGCGCCGCTCGGTTCGCCGCGTTCGCTCTTCTTTTCAGCCTGTGGGCGCAGCACTATGCGCGCGCCGATTCGGTGGTCACCGACATCATCAGGACGCCGAAGAACGACGACCTCGGCAAGTGGAAGAAGCTCGAGGGCTCGTACGCGGAGTTGTCGACGTACATCGGCAGCGGGACGTTCTACACCAGCGGCTATCACGACCCGTACGTCTCGCTGGCGCTCTACGCGAAGCCGAACTACGACCTCGGCACGCGCTACAAGCTCGCGCTGCGCGCCCGCCTCTATATAGAGGAAGAGTTCACGGAGCCCGACAACCCCGCCGGGCGGCATTTCTATCCTTATGATCCGTGGCTCTGGCTGGCGGCCGACGATCTGCACACGTTCGAGCGCTCGAAGATCCGGATCGGCGGCATCTTCCGCACCATCTGGCCGCTGTCGTACGAGAGCCGCTACCAGAACATGATCATGGCCGTCGGCGTGGGGCCCACCGTGTCGCGCGACTTCGAGTTCGGCGCGGTCAACGACGAGGCGCGCAAGTGGACGCTCAAGCTGTCGTACGCGTTCACGGCCTACAAGTACTTCCAGACCAGCCACTTTCGCGGCAACGGGCCGGGCGACTCGACCGGCTGTCTGGCGCCGTCCGGCCAGGGCGCCGGCGGCATCAGCGCCGGCGGCGGGCCGACCGCCGCGGCCGGCGATCGTTGCGGCGGCCCCGCCAACACGAACGTCTCGCTGACCGACACGTTCTACGCGTCGCTCGCGCGCGGCAAGTTCACGCTGTCGATGACGCTGCTGATCCAGAACAACTTCGAGTACGGGTTCCCGGAGGATGCGCTGACCGCCAACGGCGCGGTCCCGACCGGCCGCACGGACGTCACCTGGGGGATCATCTCCTTCGGGTACCAGTACCGGCCTCACATCGGCTTCTCCGCCGGCATCTCCAGCCTTCAGCCGGCGATGGACGCCAGCTTCCAGCACGTTCGCTTCCCGTTCTTCGATCTGTCGGGAGGCGCGAACTTCTACAACTACACCCAGGTCTTCCTGGGCATCAACGGAACCCTCTAGGAGAACGCCATGGTCGCGGTTCGTCACGCTCGTCAGTCCTCGCGCTCGTACCTCGCGGTTGCGTCGCGGTCGTTCCTCACGCTCGCGTCGGTCGCCGTCGTCTCTTCACTCGCCGCGTGCGCGGGGCAGGGGGACATCGATCGCACGCAGCCGGACAAGGTCGACAAGACGATCTTCCTCAACCTGGACGGTTCGCCGCGGACCTTCTACTACCGGAAGACGACGGTCGGCGTGCCGCCGACGAGCAACTACACGTTCGAAGGATCGATGGGCGACCTGCTCAAGGTGCGCTTCGACATCCTCGAGAAGTACATCGTCGGTTACCGCTCCTTCGACTACGCCCCCGGGTCCGAGACGCCGTACACCAGCGACAGCAACAACATGGACGCGCCGATGTTGATGTTCGCGGTGACGTCGCACTTCGACGTCAAGCGCGAGTACAACCCCGGCACGGGCGAGCAGACGAACGTCATCTCCGAGAACATCACCGACCGCCCCTGGAACGAACGCCAGTACATGCGCGTCGACTGGTCGAAGAACCTGGTGGACGCGCCGCCCGAGGCCGACCCGATGGCGCCGTTCTTCGTGGCGCAGACGCTGCAGACCGGCTTCACCGTCGGCCAGGGCGATCAGGCGTTCGTGAACCCGGACCGGCCGATCGTCACGCGTGACTACATCGACTTCGCCACCAAGGAGCTGCGCACGCCGGACTTCGAGGGCTGCGCGCTGGTGTTCGACGAGCCGTACTTCGACGACCCGGCCGGCATCTTCAACTGCGGGCCGGCCGAGATCACCTACCGCAACTCGCTGCTTCCCGTTCCGCCCCAGACCTACGCGCCGCTCGAGTATCCGGACCGGGAGACGGTGCTCGGCAGCGACAACCAGCCGATCCGCTACGCGCAGGATCCGCTCACCGGCGCGATCATCGACTGCTCGACGCCGTCGCTGGCCGCCGCCGGTCTGACCGGCGCCGACTGCACCGAGTTCCGGGTCGATCGGTTCTCGAAGTTCGGTTTCTTCCGCACCGTCCGCCAGACCTACGATCGCCAGGTGGGCGCCACCGAGGAAGGGCGCCACTACCTGATCAACCGCTGGAACATCTGGCAGGACGGCGTGCAGCGCACCGCCTCCGGCGCGATCGTCCCGGACAAGAACGGGAACGCGATGGGCACCAAGATCGCCGATCGCGTGACGCGCAAGATCACCTACTACCTGAACCCGGAGTTCCCCGCCGACGACAACCTGAGGAAGGTCGCCGCCGACGTCATCGGTCACTACAACCAGACCATGAAGGAGAACGTCGCGGGGATGCTGTTCACCGAGGCGCATCCCGGGATGACCATGCCGCAGGACATGCTCCAGACGATGGCGGCGACGGTGCCCGACATCTTCGAGCTGAAGTCCAACAGCTGCGAGCTGGCCAACGTGCAGGACTTCATCGACCAGCACAGCGACGTGGTCAGCCTGGTGGAGAAGAACGTCTCCAAGGAGACGCTCGATCTCCACAACCTGACCCAGCCCGATCTGCTCAAGGCGTGCAGCGCCCTGTCCGCCGTCACCGAGACCTTCAAGGACGACGACCCGCGGAAGTTCACCTGGCAGCGCAACGGCGATCTCCGCTACTCGTTCCTGTACTGGGTCGATCGTCCGCAGCCGGCGGGGCCGCTCGGCTACGGGCCGTCGTCGGCCGATCCCGAGACCGGCGAGATCATCTCCGCGGCGGCCTACATCTACGGGGCCAACCTCGACACCTACGCGAAGTTCGCCGTCGACACCATCAACATCATCAACGGCAACCTCGACACCGACGACATCCTGTCCGGCAAGACGATCACCGACGTGCTGGCGCAGACGCGCACCAACCGGCTGGCGCGCCAGGCGGAGATGCTGACCGACGCCGCGCGCAGCGCGGCCGACAACGCCGTCCGCTCGCACGGCGCCACGAACGCGGCCCGGCTGGTGAAGGTCGCCACTGGCATCGACGATCAGGCGATCATGCGGATCAAGGGCTCACCGCTGGAGAAGCTGCTGCTCAACGACGACGTGCTGCCCGGCCTGATCCCCGGCTATCAACCCGGCGACACGCCGCCCACCAACCTCCTCGATACGGCCATGCAGTACCCGGTGCTGTCGTCGCAGACGCGCGCGCAGCGCGACCAGCGCTTCCAGACCCTCGCCCAGCACGGCTGCGTCTACATGGCCGACTTCGCGGACGACGCCATCCTGGCGACGGCGCTCAAGTACGACCAGATGAAGCTGTCGCCCGCCGACATGTTCAGCGCCGTGCGCGCCGACATCTTCCGCGGTCTGGCCGACCACGAGACCGGGCACACGATGGGTCTGCGCCACAACTTCTCGGCGTCGACCGACGCGCTGAACTACGACGATCACTACTGGCAGATCTTCACCGACGGGTCGATGAGCCAGGTTCAGAAGGAGGAGTCGGGCCTGTCGGAGTACGCCTACGCGTCCGTCATGGACTACGGCTCGCGCTTCAACAGCGACATCCAGGGCCTCGGCAAGTACGACAAGGCCGCCATCCGCTTCGGCTACGGCGAGCTGATCGACGTCATCCCGGACGCGCGCGAGCACGCCTGGACCGGGCTCACCAACGACATCTTCCTCTACGACTACTCGAAGCTCCCGACGGAGGTCGGCGGCATCGACAAGATCTCCGTGCCGGCGACCGGCGTGCGCGCCTACAGCGAGCTGATCGACAGCCTGCTCAGCTCGAACACCCCGATCGTCGAGGAGCGTCCCTACAAGTTCTGCAGCGACGAGTTCGAGGGCAGCCTCGACTGCAAGACCTGGGACTACGGCGCCAACCAGCGCGAGATCGTCGGCGCCGCCGCCGACATGTACCGCAACTACTTCATCTTCAACGCCTACAAGCGCGGCCGCGTCACCTGGCGCGACGACCTGTACCTGAACCGGGTCCAGAGCCACTACTTCACGCGCTACAACGAGGCGTTCATGTACTACTACTTCCTGAACGACTACCTCACGAACTACAACGCGTACCTCCACAGCATCAACGGGAACGCGGCGCCCATCGACGTCAAGGACGACCTGCTGCTGGCGTCGATCGACGCGCTCAACGCGCTCGGCACCGTCATCGAGACGCCGGAGCCGGGCCTGCACTGCCCGACCGCGCTCAGCCCGCAGATCGCCACGTTTCCGCTCGACCCCTACGGGCGCTACGACAGCAGCCAGTGTCTGCCCGGGGCGCCGCAGGCCATGCTCGGCGTCCCCGACGCCAAGAGCTTCTTCACGGATTTCTCCGACGACTACTACTACCGGATCAACCGCATCGGCTCGGTCCAGGAGAAGCTGATCGCGCTGCTGACGCTGACGAACAGCCAGGGCTCGTTCTTCCGCGTCGATCCCAACGCCGACATCAGCAACTACTCGATCAACTTCTATCAGGTGTTCCGCGACCAGGTGGTCAAGCTGATGTCGGGCGTGATCCGGAACGATTCCATCAGCTACGCGGGGACGCTGGTCCCGGCGCCGACGTCGACGGACCCGAGCGCCACCACCTACCAGCCGATCCCGGTGGTGGATCTGGCGACGTACGGCATCCCCAACGCGCCGATGCCGCAGTACATGCAGCCCGGCGCGATCCACGTGACCACGCCGATGAGCAAGACCGTCCGCTACTGGACGCTGGTGCTCGGTCTGGCCCGCCTCGGCAGCACCTGGGACGCGTCGCTCGACTTCCAGAACTACGTGAACATCGCCGTCAAAGGCGCGGACGACGACTTCACGCTGACCAACGTGCCGATCAACGAGTACACGCACCCGACCACCGGCGTCACCTACCGCGCGCCCAGCTACGCCACCAAGCCGAACAACGTCGGCTCCGATCTGATCGACGAGCTGAAGGCGGTCACGGGCACCCCCGCTGACCCGGCCACGGCCACCATGCCGGTGCAGTTCGGCCTGAACCTCGACGGTTCGCCGCTGCCGACCTGGTACGCGGCAAAGGCCGCGGTCGCCGCGACGCAGGGCGGGACCGACCAGGCCGCGTATCAAGCGGCGATGGCCACGCAGACCCGCGTCGAGCAGGTGCTCAACTACCGGCTCGACATCATCTCGGACATTCGCACCGTTCGAAAGCAGCTGAACCTCGGCATCCTCGGCGTAAACTGATCGGCGCCATCGCAGCCGCCGAGACAGCAGCGATCCTGTGCGACAACGACGGTGTCCTCGTCGACACCGAGCGGCTGTACTTCCGCGCCAACCAGGAGACGCTGGCGGGCATCGGCGTCCAGCTGGACGCCGACGCGTACGTGCAGCTGTTCCTGCGCGAGGGGCGGGGGGCCTGGCACCTCGCGCGCGAGCGCGGGCTGGGCGCGGACGACGTCGAGGCGCTGCGGGCGGCGCGCGACCGCCGCTACGTCGAGCTGGTGTCGGAGGGCGACATCCTGATCCCGGGCGTCGCCGAGATCGTCCCGGCGCTGGCGCGGCGCTATCGGCTGGCGATCGTCACCAGCTCGGAGCCGGGGCCGTTCGCGCGCACGCACGCGCGCACCGGCCTGCTGCAACACTTCGAGCTGGTGCTGGTGCAGGGCGACTACGCGCGCTCGAAGCCCGAGCCCGATCCCTACCTGCGCGCGGTCGAGCGCCTCGGCGTCGCGGCGGACCGCTGCCTGGTGATCGAGGACTCCGAGCGCGGGTTGCGCGCCGCCAAGGCCGCGGGCCTGCGCTGCTGGGTGATCCCGTCGGACCTCACGGCCGGCGGCGCCTTCGACGCGGCCGACGCCGTGCTGGCCAGCCTCCGCGACGCGGCGGCGCGCCTGCTCTAGCTGACGAGACTCGTCACAGGACGCGGTGGGCCCTGAACCAGCCCTGCAGGCGGGTCCAGCCGTCGGCGGCGGCGTCGGCGCGATAGCTCGGACGGTAGTCGGCGAAGAACGCGTGCCCGGCGTCCGGGTAGAGGTGAATCTCCGAGCGTTTCGCCGCCGCGCTGCCCGCCGCGAGCGCCTTGCGCATCTCCTCGACGCTGGCGGCCGGGATCGACTGATCCTGTCCGCCGTACAGCCCCAGCACCGGCGCCTTCAACGCCGCCGCGACGTCGATCGGGTGGTGCGGGTGCAGCGCATCCTTGTCGCCGACGAGGCGCCCGTACCAGGCGACGCCGGCCTTTATGGCGCCGGCGGCGCTGTGCGCGCTGTACAGCCAGACGATCCGCCCGCCCCAGCAGAAGCCCGTGATGCCGACGCGGCCCGCGTCGCCGCCGCCCGCCGCCTTCGCCCACGCGAGCGTGGCGTCGAGATCGCTCAGCACCTGCTCGTCGGGGACCTTCGAGACCACCTTGCTGCTGATCTCCTTGAAGTCGGCCAGCTTCGACACGTCACCCTGGCGCACGAACAGATCGGGAGCGACCGCGAGGACGCCCAGCTTCGCCAGCCGGCGGCAGACGTCGCGGATGTGCTCGTGCACGCCGAAGATCTCGTGGACGACCAGCACGATCGGCGGCTTGCCCTTCGGCTTCGCGGGTCGCGCCCGGTAGGCGGGGATGTCACCGCTCGCGGTCTTGATATGCACGTCGGCGACGTCCAGGCCTTCGCCGCTGGTGGTGATGGTGGCGGCCGAGACCGGACGCACGGCCAGCGCAAATCCGCCGCCCAATCCGGTGGCGATCGTGCCGGCGAGCATGTCGCGGCGGGAGAGCGGAAAACGCGCTGATCGCGGCATGCGGGCAGTGTAACCACGGCGCGCCGCGATGGCGTATCCTTTCCCTACCGTGGACGCGAGCCCGGATTCCAGCCCGGACGCCGACCCGAATACCGGGTCGCCGCGCCGACCAGCGGCGGTCCCCGACGCCGGCGTGTGGAACGCGGAGACCGGCAAGTGGGAGGTGTCGCGCAAGGACGCGGGCGGCGCCCGCGACGGCGAATGCCTGCTCTATCGGGACGACGGCACGCTGTATTCGCGCGTGCAGTTCGTGGCCGGCGTCCAGGAGGGGCCGTTCGCGATCTATCACCGCAACGGCGCCGTCGCGCGCGAGGGGCGCTTCGTGAGCGGTCGCTTCGACGGCACCGTGAGCGCCTACGCGTGCGACGCGCCCGGGAGCGAGCGCCTGCGCAGCTGCTGCGTGCCGCCGGGCGCGGCCCGCCTCGACGAGCGCTGGCGGTCGGGCGACTTCCTGCTCGAGATCTTCTACGATCGCGAAGGGCGCGCCATCCTGTCCGACGGGCGGCTGTGTCCCCTGCGGCCCGAGGGGTTGCCCGATCTCGCGCAGTTCGACGAGTCGCGCGGCGGGTGGACGCTGCGCAGCCGCGAGGTCGATCGATTCTGGACCATCGATGGCACGCTGAACGAAGAGGTGGTTCACGGGCAGGCCGGCGCGCGCGTGGTCCGGCGCTTCGACGATGACGAGCGGCTGTTGCAGGAGAGCGGCGTCGGGGCCGACGACAAGCTGGACGGCCCTTTCTTTCGGCGTTTTCCCGGCGCGGAGCCGAGTCCCTACGCCGACGCGCGCATCCGCCAGGAGCGGGGCGCCTGGGCGGGCGGACAGGCAATTGGGCGCTGGACGTTCCTGGACGAGGCCGGCGAGGTCCTCCGCGCCGTCGATCGCGGCGCGGCGCTCGCGGACGGCGCGCTGGCCGGGTTGCTCGCGCCCGCGCCGGACGGAGATTGGTGGGCGCGCGCGCGTGCGCTGATGGCCGAGGGCCTGGTGCGCGAAGCGTTCGTCGCGGCGGCGCGGGCGGCGGTGGCGGGGCGGGATCGCGGCGCGCTGGAGCGGTTCCGCGCCGAGCACCTGGTGCCGCTGACCGCCGAGCGCGAGGCGCAGTGGGGGGCGTCGCTGGCGCAGTCGACGGACGCCACCGCGGTCTCGGTCCTCGACGCGCTGGTCTGCGGCGCGGACGCCGCCGCCGCCTACCGCGCGCTCGCGGCCGTGCTGCCCGGCGTCGACCCGGCGGCGTCGGACCTGGTCGAGGCGTCGCTGCTGCTGGCGCCCGAACGCCGGACCACGCACCTGACGCGCGCGCTGCTGCGCTGCCAGCGCGGCGACCTGGCGGGCGCGCTGGCGGACGCCGACGTGGTCGCCGAGGAGTCGCCCGACGCCGGCGCGTCGCTGCGCTCGTTCGCGTCGATGGTCTTCCGCCCGTTCGACGACTGGCCGCGCCGGGAAGCTCTGGCCACCGACGATCCGGAGCTGGAGGGCGTCACCCTGGAGCTGACGCGCGACCTCGAGGATATCCGCCACGTCGTCGCCGTCTACGCGACGCGGATCGCGCGCGCGCGCGCCGCCGTCTGCGCGCTGGCCGGCGCAGGTGAGCCCGCCGCCGCGTGGCGGCCGCCCGACACCGCCCGCCTGCTGCCGTCCGGCCCGGTGGCGCTGCGGCGCGAGACGATCGAGTGCGAGCCCGATCCAGACGCGCCGCCGTCCCAGCCGTCGGGCGACAGCGCGCCCGAGACCATCGAGATCGACGAAGGGCTGACGACGGAAGGCGCGGGCGTTCCGACGCTGCTCGCGGCGGCGCACGCGGACTGGTCGGCGCTCAGCTGGCTCTGCTGGGCGATAGGCGGCGACGGCGAGGGCGCCGCGGTGCCGGACACCGTGGCGACGCGCGCCGAGGTTCCGTCGGCGATGAAGCTGTTCGTGCGGCGCACCTGGCGGATCAAGGACCGCCTCGGTTCAGGCAGCCTGATCTCGCGTTCGCAGGGGGTCCCGGGCTTCGAGTGGCAGGGCGTCGACATCGACGCCCTGCCCCGGCACGTCGCCGAGATCGCGGCGGCCGAGTACGTCGCGGTGCGCTCGATGTTCATCTGGCTGGCCAGCCCGGACGCACTCTCGCCGTTTCAGGACGACATCCAGAACGCCTGAACGCCCTCGTCGATGGCAGGCGGCTCGACTATCGAATCGTGATATGCTGAAGTCCTGCGCACTTATCTTTACCCGCGCCAGGAGGTCCCTTATTAACCGCTGGAATGTCATCCGCAAGGCACCGCTCGCCGGTCTCCTCACGCTGATCGCGGCGGTCTACCTGGCCTCGTGCCAGGGCGCCGACGAATATTTCCGCGACGGCGGCCTTCAGTCGACCGGCACCGGCAACACGGTCGGCACGGCCGGTACCGCCGGCCCCGGAACCGGCGGCACGGGCGGCAGCGCCGTCGGCACGGGTGGCAGCGCAGTCGGCACGGCCGGCAGCAGCGCCGGCACCGGTGTCCCGGGGACAGGCGGCTCGACGGGCGGCACCGGCAACACGGTCGGGACCGGCGGGAGCGGCGGTACCGCCGGCGCGGGCGGCAGCACGGCAGGCCGCGGCGGCACCACCGGCGCGGGCGGCAGCGCGGGCGGCATGTCCGGTCGCGGCGGCACCACGGGTAGCGGCGGCAGCGCCGGCACCGGCGGCACGACGGGTGGTAGCGGCGGCGGCGGTGGCTCGACGGGCGGCAGCAGCGGCGGGCGCGGCGGCACGACCGGCGGCAGCGGCGGCAGCGGTGGCACGACGGGCGGCAGCAGTGGCGGGCGCGGCGGCAGCGGCGGCACGACGGGCGGCAGCAGCGGCGGGCGCGGCGGTTCGACCGGCGGCAGCGGCGGCACCACGGGCGGCAGCGGCGGCACCACCGGCGTGAACTGCGTCGATACCGTCAAGCTGATGGGCTACGCGTTCGGGAGCGTCCCGGCATGCAGCGCCTGCAAAGAGAACAACATGTCGCGCGAGATGGAATGCAAGGCGATGATCGATTGCCTGGACGCGGCCTCTTGCACCAGCACGACCGCCGGCTGCTGGCTCACCTGTCGCAACACCAACAGCATCAGCGGTCCGACCGAGTCGTGCGTGACCATGCTGATCAACGCTTCCTGCATGTAGCGCCGATCGACCGGCCCGGCGCTCTAGCGAGCGGCCCGGTCGGTCACTGATCGACGGCCGCGGCGCCGGCCGCCTTGGGCGGCGCCGCCTTGGCGGCCTTGGCGGGGAGCGATTTCTTCGCGGCGGCGCGCCGCTCGGCGACGCTGGCGTTGTGCTCGCTGCTGTCGGCGCTCTCCGCGGCGACCAGGCGCCGCCGCCAGCGGTCCGCCTCATCGTTGCGCGGATCCCGTTGCAGCAGCTCGCGATAGACGTCCGCAGCCTCGGCCCAGCGGCCCTCCGCGAACAGCCGGTCGGCCCGCTGCGCGAGCGTCTCGCTGCCGTACGCCTTGGCGCCGCCCGCCTTCTTCTTCTTCTCTGCCTTCGTCTCCGCCTCCGCCGGTGCCGCCACTTCCTCGGCCTCGTCGTAGGCCTTCGCGCGCGCCTTCTGCGCGGGCGCGGGCGCGGGTGGGGGGGGCGGCGCGGCAGGGGCCGGAGCGGCCGCCGGCGCGGGCGCCGCCTGCTTGAACGTCGGCGCGCTGCTGGACGTGGTCGCAGGCGCTGGCTGGGCGCTCGCGCCCGAGCCGTAACCGCCGCCCTTGTTCTTGCCGCCCAGGACCCCGCCGACGTTGCCGCTGGTGCGCGCGCCTTCCGACGGCCCGCTCAGCAGGTCGTCGAGCGATCCCTTCGGCGGCGCGGCTGGCTTGGCCGCCGCCGGGGGCTTCGATCGCGGCGAGGCCGCTCCGGACTCGAGGCCATCCAGACCCGCGGACGGCGCCTCGCGCTTCGGCGTCGGAGCCTTGTCTGCCGACCTGCCCTCGGGCGCGTCGGCCGGTGCCGCGCGCGGCGGCGGCGGCTGTGCAAAGCGCCTCGTCGCTCGCGGCCCATCGCGGTCTGCCTTCTCCTTGGCCACCGGCGTGTCGTCCGCCGGGCCGTCGAACGGGTCGTCGGCGATCTGTCTCCGCGAGGCGCGCGACGACGGCTTCGCCGAAGCGGCGACAGGCGCGTCCTTGCTGAGCCGGCGGTCGTCGTCAAGGCGTCCCGTCGGAGCCGGTTTCTGCTCGCCGCCCTGCATCTCGGCGGGCGGCTCGTGCTCCTTCCTGGCCTGGTGCTCGAAGCGCGCGCCGCGCCGGGCCTCGTCGAGGCGCGCGCGCGAGGCCTCCAGCTGTAGACGCAGCTCCGCCTCCGAGTCGGACGCCTTGGCGGCCTCGCCGGCCGGCGCCGGCGCCATGCCGCCCGCCGACGGCGCCACGGCTGGCGCTTCCGGCGCCGGGGCCGCCTCGTGATGGACCTTCTCCAGCGTCCGCTCCGGGTTCAGGAAGACGCGATTCGCGATCAGGAAAACCGCCACCGCCCCGACGGTGGCGAACGTCGGCAACGCCCAGCGCAGGCGCAATCGCGCCCACAGCGACGGCCGCTCCGGCGCGACCGCCTTGCGCTCCGCCGGCTGTGCTTCCGCCGCGACGTGCGCCGCCGCTGCCTTCAAGATGGCGGCGTGGGCGCGCGCCGGCGGCGCCTCGTCCAGCGCCCGGCGCGTCACCGCGCGCGTCTTCTCGAACCCCTCGAGCTCGCTGCGGCAGCGGGCACACCCGGCGACGTGGGCGTCGACGGTCGCGCGCTCGTCCGCGGGCAGCTCCCCATAGAGGAGCTCCATCATGCGCGCGCTGACGTCTTCGCAGTTGGTCGCCATCTCCATCTATCCTGACCCCGAGGACTCTGCCGCGCTCGGCGGCTCGCCGCCCAGCTCGACCAGGGCGGCGCGCAGCTTCTCCAGCGCGTACCTCATCCGGCTCTTCACCGTCGGTTCCGACGCGCCGACCGCCGCCGCGATCTCGGCGAACGGCATCTCCATCACCTCGCGCATCAGGAACACCTCGCGCTGGTCGGCGGGCAGCGCGGCGACCGCCTGGTCGATGCGGCGCTTGGTCTCGCGGTCGGCGGCGAGCTCGTCCGCGCGCCGATCGGACGACGGGATTCGATCGTGCAGCGTCGACGTCGACTCGCCGATGGCGCGCTCAGCGTCCAGCGACGCCGCGTTCCGGTGCACCGCGCGGCGCGCCTGATCGACGGTCAGGTTGCGCGCGATCGTGTAGAGCCAGGTCGAAAACTTGGCGGTGCCGCGCCATTCGTCCGCGCTCTTCACGACGCGCAAGAACACCTCCTGCAACAGATCCTCCGCCGTCGCCGCGTCGGAGACGAAGCGGCGGATGAAATTCCAGACCGGCTTCTCGTGACGGGCGACGAGGCGTTCGAAGGCCCGC
>DATBHU010000048.1:0-4915 GCA_036557265.1 Polyangia bacterium | reverse complement strand
GTCTCCAGCCAGACCGCGGTCGGGTAGGTGGCGACCTTCTTCATGCGCGCGGCGTCCTCGGGCGTCGACGTCGGGGCGCGCGCAACGGTGCGGGCGAACTCCGGATCGACGTAGAACTTCGCGCCCGTGAACGGGTTCACGTTCGGGGCCGGCTGGGCGGTCGGCGCGCCGATCGGCTTGGGTGTCGTCGCGGGTGAGCTGGCACAAGCGGCCGCGGCCAGCACCGCCGTCGTCGCGTGCCAGGTGAACGAATGCCGTCTCGTCATGCGGACCTCCACAATCAGGTTGAGTCGCGGCGGTCCGAGCGCGGCCCGGGTTACCGCCAGCCGATGTCGTCGATGTAGATCGGTCCGGACCATACACGGTAGCTGCCGGTCGCGTCGACCTTCAGGATGATGCGGTCGACGTAGTGCACGTCCGACTGGAAGGTCCCGAAGCTGGTCGGCGCCTCGTGGAAGGTGGTGCTGATCGCCCACCAGCTGCCCGTGGTCAGGTGCGGGTTGTAGCTGTTGCCGGTGCGCTTGTCGCCCTGGCCGGCCAGGATGCGCGCCGAGAACTCGGCCTCGAACGGGCCGCGCACCATGAAGCGCACGGTGACCGTCTTGTCGCGCAGGTCGACGGGGTGGGGCAGGAACACCACCGCCTCGCCCGACTGGAACGCCGACTCCGCCAGGTCGAACGACGAATCGAAGCGCAGCGATCCGTCGCCGCACCACGAGTAGGTGTGGTCGATGACCGGGTTGCGAAACACGGACGCGTTGTCGCCCGCCAGGATCCGGAAGCCTTCGGAGGCGTGCTCGAACCGGATCTGGGGCAGGGGCCGCGCGTTGCAGCTCGCGCCGCCCAGCTCCAGAAAGGAGCCGGTCCCGACGGCGGGCTGGGGCGCGGGCGCCGCGGACGCGGGCAGCGTCGGCGGCGGCGCCGGCTCGAACGGCGGTGGGCTCAGCGACCGGCGGCGCGCCAGCATCTCGGCGGAGTCGGCTGGCGCCTGCGGCACGTCGCGCAACGTCAGCTCGGGCTCGGCCTGGGCGACCGTCCGCGGGTGCCGCGGGCGCGCGGGCGTCACCTCGTCGTGGGGCGCCACCACGCGCGCGGGCGCGGGCGGCTCGGGCTGCCGGTCCGCGTGCGCCGCCTCGCTGACCACCAGCGTCTTGTTGGCGAGCGACGCGACCAGCCGCTGTCCCGCGTGCAGCGGGATCCCGGCGCCTGTCAGCGAACCGCGCACCACCACGGTCCCCGCCTTCATCACCACCTCGAAGCCGTCGCGGTCGTCCGACCAGTGAACATCGAACTCCGTCCCGGTCACCGCGATCTCGAACGGTCCGACCTCGACGTTCCACCGCGCGCCGGGCCGATGCACGACCGCGAACGACGCGCGCCCGCGCTCGAGGCGGATGGTGGCGCCGGCGCGCGTGCGCGCCTGGACGCGCGCGGCCGTGCGCGTGCCCATGGCGATCGACGTCCCGTCCGAGAACCGCGCCGTGGCGGTGCCGTTGCCCGGCGTCTCGAAGCCGTCGTCGCGCGCCGCGTAGCTGCCCGACAGCTCGTAGTGCAGCGGCTGCGCCCGCGACACGAACAGGGCGGCCGCGCCGGCACCCAGCGCCAGCACGGGCGCCAGCTTCCAGACCGCGCGCAGCTTGCGCCGCGGCCGCGTCAGCACGCGCGCCACCTCCTCGGGCAGCGGCCCCGCCGCGCCCGCCGCGGGCGTGCCGATCGACTCGGCGACGGCGTCGCCCAGCGCCTCGAGCCGCTGCTCGCGCTCGACCTCCCTATCCAGATCGCTGATCTTCATGATTTTCCCGTTCGACCTGCACCGCCTGCACCGCCCGCACCGCCCGCACCGCCCGCGCCGCCCGCACCGGTCGTGGTCAGGCCCTCGAGGTAGTCCGCCAGCGCCGCGTCGCCGTTCATGCGGGCGTTGATGCGCCGGGTGGCGCGCGCCAGGCGGCGCTTCGTCGTCGACAGCGGCCGTCCGATCGCCTGCGCGATCTCGGCCAGCTCCATCTTCTCGATGTAGCGGGTGACGAACAACGCGCGGTCCTCGGCGCTGACGCCGGACAGGATCTTGTAGACGCGCTCGGTCGCCTCCCGCGCCTCCGGGTTCGCGCCGCTCCACGGCGCGTCGGGGAGCTCCCCGCTCTGGGTCAGGAAGATCCAGCGGCGCACCTTGGCCCGGCGCAGCTCGTTCTGCGCGACGCCCAGGCAGATGCCGATCAGGAAGCTGCGCAGCGCGCTGCGGTCGCGCAGGTCGTCGATGCGCGTGAAGAAGCGCAGGAACACCTCCTGGCAGAGGTCCTGGCGGTCCGGGCCGGGGCCGAAGTAGCGGCGCAGCAGACGCAGCACCAGCGGCGACAGCCGGGTCCAGGCCTCCGTGGGCGCGTCGCGCTCGCGCGCGATCAGCGCCGCCGCGAGCGACGCGTCATCCTCGGCGGTCGGCGCCGATCTGACGACGGTGAGCGGTGGTGGGGTGCGCCCGGGCATGACCTATGCCCGTAGAGAGTAGCGGAGGGCCCCCCGCAGGTCATTTACTTCGGGGGACGTCGCTCGCTGTCGCTCGCTTTGGTCCCCCGAACCCCCGCTCGCTCCGGGCTGGCAAAGCCACCCTGCGCTCGCCCTATTTGCGAGCGTGCCCGACGTCGTCGAGGAAGGCCGCCATCCAGGCCAGGGTGGCGTTCCAGTTGATGGCGACCTCGTTGGTCGAATACGAGTCGGTGTTGTCGACGTAGCAGGTCTCGGGCGGGCAGCCGCCCATGCCCAGCTTGCGGATGTACGGATCCTGGAGGGTCGAATTGGGGCCACCCGACACCGCGCCCGGAGGCGCCTCGGGCAGCTTGGCGTCCTTCATGTGCGCCCAGACGCGGTGGTGCGGGTTGCGCAGCGCGTGGGTGCCGTAGCCGGAGACGTAGCTGAACGCCAGCGGGTTGCGCCCCAGCAGGTAGTCCATGCAGTCGATCACCGCGTTCGCGTACTTCGCGTCGTGCGTCAGGTTGTAGGCGGCGCCGAGCACCACCGCCGCGCTCATCACCGCGCCGTTGGACCCCCAGATGTAGACCGATTCCGACGGCAGCGGCACGCGGTAGCCGCGCTTGGCGATCGTGCCGACGAAGCGGTTCGCCGCGGCGACGATCTGCCCCTTCAGGTCCGCGATGGCCGGGTCGCCCAGGCCGTTGGCCGCCGTCACCAGGCTGATCTTCGCGGCCGGCGCCAGGTGGTCCCAGCCGAGCTCGCCCGCCGCCGTCTCGACGCCGGCCTTCGGCGCGTGGAAGCGAGACTTCAACAGATCCGCCTTGTAGTTCTCTTTTCCTGTCGTGATGTAAAGCTCCGTCGCCGCCCAGTAGAACTCGTCGGCCGTGTCGCCGTCGCCGTAGATGCCGCCGCCCTCGACCTTCGGCTCCGCGGCGATCTTCGGGTTCTTCAGGGCCGCGGCGTAGGCGGCCTCGGCGACCGTGAGGCACTTGTCCGAGAAGGCGGGGTCGAGCGTCTTCCAGAGGCGCGCCGCCTGACCGGCCGCCGCCGCGACGTTCAGCGTCGCCGCCGTGCTGACCGGGCGCAGGTAGCGCTTGATGTCGTCCTTGTCGGGCGCGGTCGGGATCGCCGACCACTTATCGCCGTGCATCTTCTGGTGGACCATGCCAGCCATCGGCTTGCCGGCGGGGACCTGCAGCTTCATCAGCGCCTCGAGGCCGTAGCGCGCCTCGTCCAAGAGGTCGGGCTTGTGGTTCTTCCCCTCGGGGATGTTCAGCTTGCCGTCGTCGAAGTCGGCGGCGCTGTTGCCGAACTTGTGCAGCGACTCGTACTCGTCCTGCAGCGCCCAGACCGAGAAGCCGCCGTTGACGGCGTACTTGCCGTGATCGCCGGCGTCGTACCAGCCGCCGCTGACGTCCAGGCTGTAGTCGCACTTGGCTTCCTTCGAGCACGGCACGCTCTTGTCGCCGGGGTGGCCGGCGGGGCGCTCGTACGCCTTCGAGCCGGCGTACGGCATCTTGATCGGGATGCCGCTGCGCTGGAGATAGAAGAACGCCAGCGCGTCGTGCTTCATGCGCTTGTAGACGTCCGCGCCGATCTCGAACGGCAGGCTCTCGTCTTTTCCGACCTTCAGCTTGTAGCCCTTGCCGGGCGCCGCCACCGACGAGAAGTCGATCTGGTGGACGTTCTCGCCCGACGACTTGTCCTCGCCGAACGGGCGGGTCTTGCCGCTCGCGCGCACCTTGCCGCTCTTGTCGAGGAGCTGCCAGTCGAGCGGCGCGGTCGACTTGGTGGCGACGGTCGCGATCTTCGCGAACCCGGGCAGGTAGCCGACCTGGTTCACGCGCACCGCCGACGCGGCCTTGGCCTGCGGGACGGGCGGCTCGAACTCGGGGTCGTTCATCTCGACGTCGTCCAGGCAGACGGTGAGCGGCACCTTCCCGGTCAGCGGGCCGCCGAGCTCGATCGCCAGCTCGACGCTGTCGTCGTCGGCGGTCGCGGCGTACGTTCCCGCGTAGGTCTTCGCCGTCGCGTCGGCGTCGACCGTCGCGCCCCACAGCTCCGTGTAAGGGGCGTTGATCTTGGAGAGGCGCGCGCGCAGCTTCGTCGGCGCGGTCGCGTGCGTCTTCACGCGGAGCTGGTAGTGGTGGCCCTTGGCGACGGCGATCGGCCGCTGGCGCATCACCACGTCGACGCCGTGAATGCTCGGCTCCGCCAGCTTGAAGCAGAGCTCACCGTCGGCCACCGCGGCGCTGCCAAAGCGCGGTGAGTCGAACATGATGCTCCACGGGCGCAGGCTTTCGCGATCGAAGGCACCGTTCCACACCATGTTCTTTCCGGCGGGCGTCGACGCTCCGGCGGTCATCGAGCCCTCGGCGCGCGCGGCGGCGGGAGCGAGGGTCAGGAGGGCGAGTGTGAGTGAGGCGACAGGGAGGGACGTTTTCAAAGA
>DATBHU010000047.1:0-1534 GCA_036557265.1 Polyangia bacterium | reverse complement strand
AGGGCGAGCAGCGCCGCGTAGGCGCGGCGGCGCGTCTCGAGGTCGGTCGCCTCGGCGGCCCGCGCCAGCGTCGGCAGCGCGGCCGGATCCGCCAGGCTGGCGAGCGCATCGAGCGCGACCGGCGCCAGCTCGGCCCGCCGTTCCAGCGCGGCGCCGAGCGCGGCGGTGGCGTGGCGATCGCCGATCTCGCCCAGGAGCGCGGCGGCGATCGCGGCGCTCCCCGGCGTGCCGGCGTCCAGCTCGCGCTCCAGGCCCGGGACCGCGGGCGGGCCGAGGGCGCGCACGGCGGCCCGGGTCTCGGGCGACACCGGCGGCGCGCGCAGCAGCGCGATCAGCGCGGCGATCGCAGAGGGCGTCCCCACCTTGCCGAGCGCCAGCTGGGCGCGGCGGGCCGCCTCGTCGGCGGGGCGGCGGCGCGCCAGCGCGACGAACGCCGGCACCGCCGCCTCGGCGCGCAGCGCCGCCAGCGCGTCCATCGCCGCGAAGCGCGTCTCGTCGGTCGCCTCGGTCAGCACGCGCAGCAAGGCGGCCGTCGCGTGCGGCTGGGTCCCGAGCGCGCGGATCGCGTCGAGCCGGACCTGGCGATCGGCGTCGTCGATGTGTGCCAGCAGCGCCGGCGCGATGCGTGGGTCGCGCTTGCCCGCGACGACGCGGATCGCGCGCACCCGCACCTCCCGGTTGTCGTCGTCCAGCACCGACAGCACGGAGGGCAGCAGCGCCGGCAGGTCGCGGCGTTCGATCGCGTCCAGGGCGGCGATGCGGACGGCCGCCTCGGAGTCGCGCAGCGCGCGCTCCAGGGCGCGGCGCGCGTCCTCCGTCAACGTCGGGACCTCGCGCAGGACGTCGAGGCCGAACTGGCGATCGACGAGCGGGACGTCGGGCGAGGTGATCCAGCGCGTCGCGGCCTCGATCGCGGCCGGGACGCCGGCGCGCGCGAGCCGGCGGGCCGCGAACAGGCGGATGCTGGGATCGTGATCGCCCAGCAGCGGCACCAGCACCGGAAACGCGCGCTTACCGGCCCGCGCCGTCAGGCGCTCGAGCGCCCGCAGGCGCTGCGGATCGGGCAGCTCGGCCGCGTCGCGGGCGTCGACGGCGATCGCGTCGGGCCAGCCCAGATGTGTGTCGACGGCGGCGTCGGTGGCGCTCGCCAGCGCGGCGAGCGCGATCGCCATCGACGCCATCGTCACCATCGACGCCAGTATAGCGATCGACTATCCTGTGCCCACACCGACATGACACGCGAGATCATCGTCAGCATCCTGGAAGGCGAGGGCGCCGAAGGCAAGGCGGCGTCCGGCTCGTACAAGATCAGCGAGGAGCGTGAGGCGACCTGCTTCATCTCCACGCACGGCGAGCTGATGGCCATCGCGCGCGTGGTGCGCATCGACCTGAAGGAGAGCTACCTGTCGCTGTCGACGGCGAAGGAGGAGCGCTTCGCCTTCGGCTATCCGGACGTGCTCGGCTTCAAGCTCGCCGCCCCGACCCAGCACAAAGAGCGCTCGGCCGGGTTTCGGTAGGCGGACGCGAGCGAGGG
>DATBHU010000046.1:0-14036 GCA_036557265.1 Polyangia bacterium | reverse complement strand
AACGGCTACCAGATCATGCGCGAGCTCGCCGAGCGCAGCGGGGGAGCCTGGCGGCCCAGCCCGGGCTCGGTCTATCCGTCGTTGCAGCAGCTCGAGGACGAGGGGCTGGTGCGCGAGGAGGCGAGCGGCGTGGCGCCCGGCGGTCGCGTCTTCGCGCTCACCGACGCGGGGCGCGCCTACGTCGCCAAGCACCGCGACGAGCTCGAGGCCGCCTGGGAGAGCACCGCGCCCGGCGACAGCGAGAGCGCCGTGGTCGTCGCGGCGACGCAGATCAAGCACATCGCGACCGCCGCGATGCAGATCGCGCACGGCGGCAGCGCGGCGCAGATCTCCGCGTCGCAGAAGATCCTCGCCGAGGCGCGCCGGAACCTCTACGGCGTGCTCGCGGAGGGCGACGAGCTCGACCCGGAGAGCGAGGAATGATCACGCCGCTCGTCACCGCTGCGATCTTTTTCATGCCCCGACGAGGACCGCGCATGGCGAGCCGCGCGCGCCCGGAGCGGCGTGGGGCCAGGCAACGAGCGAGAGGCGGCGCGCCGGCGGATGCGCTGATCGCCGCGCCCACAACGCCGAGCCATGAGCGCCTCACCGCGGAGCGCGCCAAGGTGCTCGTCGCCTGGCGCTGGCTGTGGCCGTGGGGTCTCTCGTAGCGCGCTGCTACGCCAGCGCCGCGCCGCTGTCGCCGGGCGCGAAGAAGTGGGCGCGCTCCATGTCGATGGCGACCAGCAGCGTCTCGCCGACGCCGGGGCCGGCGCCGTCGGCGGACGCGTCGACGTGCGCGACGACGCGCGCGTGGCGCTCCGTCTGCAGGTAGACGTCCATCTTCGCGCCCAGCGGCTGCACCAGCCAGACTTTCATTGGCAGCTGCACCGCCAGCTGCGTCGTCGCCTGCGCGCCGCCGGCGCCGAAGCGCGGGGCCGCGCCCGGCGCCAGCGCCTCCGGACGCACGCCCAGCACGACCGCGGGCTCCGCGCCGGCCCGCGCGCGCAGCGCCGCCGCGGCGCGCGCCGGGACGGGGAGCCGCCCGGTCCCCTCGTCGAACCAGAGCTGTCCGCCCTCGTCGACCAGGCGCCCGCCGAAGAAGTTCATGGGCGGCGTGCCCAGGAATCCCGCCACGAACTGGTTGGCGGGGCGGTGGTAGATGTCGAGCGCGCTGGCGCACTGCTGGACCACGCCGTCCTTCATCACGACCACGCGATCGCCGAGCGTGATCGCCTCTTCCTGATCGTGCGTCACGTAGACGGTGGTGCTGCCGAGCGCCAGATGCAGCCGCTTGATCTCGGCGCGCATCTCCACGCGCAGCTTGGCGTCCAGGTTCGACAGCGGCTCGTCGAACAGGAAGCAGCGCGGCTCGCGCACGATGGCGCGCCCGAGCGCGACCCGCTGGCGCTGCCCGCCCGACAGCTGCTTGGGGCGCTTCTCCAGCTCGCCGCGGATGCCGAGCACGTCGGCGGCCTTCCGCACCTTGTCGGCGATGGTCGCGCGGGGCAGCTTCCGCAGCTTCAGCGCGAACGCCATGTTCTCGAACACGGTCATGTGCGGGTAGAGCGCGTAGCTCTGGAACACCATGGCGATGTCGCGGTCCTTGGGTGGGACCTTGTTCATCACCTTGCCGGCGATCGCGATGGTGCCGGAGGTGATCTCCTCGAGCCCCGCGATCATGCGCAACGTCGTCGACTTGCCGCAGCCCGACGGGCCGACCAGCACGATGAACTCGTGCTCCTTGATCGCGAGGTTGAAGTCGCGGACGGCCTGGAAGCCGCCTTCGTAGGTCTTGTGGACGTGCTCGAGGTCGACGGTCGCCATCGGCGGGTGTGACTGTACCACCTGGGACCCTGAAAGGGTCCCAGACCCCCCGCGATGGGACTCCGGCGGCAAAGCCGCCTGCGTCCCGACGCGATCACCAATTGGCTGTCAACGGAAGACCTCGTAAGTTCCACCGCGGATGAGTCAGGGGGGCACGTTCGTCGGTCGCGAGGCGGAGCGCGGCGAGATCCACGCGGCGCTGGCGCGCGCGGCGGCGGGGCAGGGGGGCCTCTTGCTGCTGGTGGGCGAGCCCGGGATCGGCAAGACGCGGCTGGCGGACGAGGCGTCCGACGACGCGCGCGCCCGCGGCTTCGAGGTCGTGTGGGGGCGCTGCTGGGAGGGCGAGGCGCCGCCCGCGTACCTGCCGTGGGCGCAGGTGCTGCGCGCGTTGCCCGCGCCGGCGAACGGCCGGCCCGCGGCGCTGGCGCCCGTGCTGCCCGAGCTGGGCGCGGCGCGGCCCGCGGCCGGCGAAGCGGCGGGGTTCGAGCTGCTGGAGGCGGTGCTGGCGGAGCTGACGGGCGCGGCGGCGCGGCGGCCGCACCTGGTGGTCTTCGACGATCTGCACGCGGCCGACGCGGGGTCGCTGCGCCTGCTCGAGTTCGTGGTCCGCTCGCTGCGCGGGCGGCCGCTGCTGGTGCTGGCGTCGTACCGCGACGTGGAGGCGCGCCTGTCGCCCGACGGCGCGCGCCTGCTGGGGCGGATCGCGCGCGAGGGGCGGTCGCTCCCGCTCGGGCGCCTCGCGCCCGACGAGACGGCGGCGCTGGCCGAGGCGCGCGTCGGACGCGCGCTGTCGCGGGCGCTGGTCGACGATCTGCAGCGGACGACGGAGGGAAACCCGCTGTTCGTGGGCGAGACGATCGAGCTGCTCGCCGCGCGCGGCGAGCTGGAGCGGCGGTCGGACGCGGCGCCCGTGATCCCGGCGGGCGTCGAGGACGTCATCCGCGGCCGCCTCGCCCGCCTGTCGGCCGCCGCGCGGCGGGCCCTGCAGATGGCGTCGGTGCTGGGGCGCGAGCACGACGCGCAGCTCGGCGCGGCGCTGATCGCCTCGCACGGCGTGGGCGACGCGGACGCGGCGCTCGACGAGGCGGGGGCGCTCGGCTTCATCGTTCCCGCCGGGGCGCGGCGCCGGCTGTCGCACGCGCTGGTGCGCGACGCGATCTACGCGTCGCTGCCGGCGGCCGAGCGCCGCACGCTGCACCTGGCCGCGTCGCGCCTGTACGAGGCCGCCGCCGGCGCCGACGACGCCGGCTTCGAGGCCGCCCACCACGCGCTGCTGGCGCTGCCCGAGGGGGGCGCGGCGCGCGCGGTCGCGCTGGCGGTGCGGGCGGCGCACGACCTGGTCGGGCGGCTCGCGTTCGAGGCCGCCGCCGAGATGTACGAGCGGGCGCTGCGCGCGCTGCCGGTGGTTCCGTCCGATCCGCTCGCGCGCTGCGATCTGCTGGTGGCGCTGTCGCGCTGTCTGATCTCGTCGGGCGCCGTGTCGGCCGCGCGGGCGCGCGCGCTGGACGCCGCGGCGCTGGCCCGCGCCGCCGCCGACGGGGGCCGGCTGGCGGCGGCGGCGCTGGCGTTCGGCGCGGAGATCCGGATCGCGGTCGTCGATCCGGCGCTGATCGGCCTGCTCGAGGAGGCGCTGGCGACGCTGCCCGCCGCGGACGTCTCGATGCGGCCGGTGGTGATGGCCCGGCTGGCGGCGGCGCGCCAGCCCTCCCTGAATCCCGAGGCGGAGGCGGACCTGGCCCGGCAGGCGATCGCGCTGGCGCGGCAGGGCGGCGATCCGGAGGTCGTGCTGCGCACGCTGCACGCGGCGCTGGCCGCGCTGGCCGACTACGCGCCGCCCGCCGAGCGGCTGTCGCTGGTGACGGAGCTGGGCGCGGCGGCGCTGGCGCGCGGCGATCGCGCGCTGGCGATCCAGGCGCGCATGCGGGCGTTCATCGACCGCATCGAGCTCGGCGACGTGTCGGGCGCGGACGGCGAGCTGGCGGCGATGGAGGGGCTGGCGGCCGAGATCGGTCACGCGCGCTATCTGTGGCGCCCGCTGCTGGCGCGGGCGATGCGCATGATCATGACCGGCCGCTTCGACGAGGCCGGGCGGCTGCGCGCGGAGGCAGCGGAGATCGCGGGCCGCATCGAGGATCCGAACTTCCGGACGGTCCACGCGATGCAGGCCTACGGGCTGGCGCTCGAGCGCGAGGATGAAGCGGAGCTGCGCGCGGTCGGTCCGCGGCTGGACGCGCTGCTGACCGGGTTCCAGGGCCAGGTCGCCTGGCGGCCCGTGATGATCGCGGTGGCGCTGGTTCGCTGCGGCTTCACCGACGAGGCGCGCGCCGAGTGGGCGCGCGTGCCGTTCGAGCACCCGCTGCTGACCGGCGAGTCGCTGGGGATGATCTTCGCCGGCGAAGTGGCGGCGGCGCTCGGCGATCGCCCGCGCGCGGCGGCGCTCGAGGCGCGCCTCCGGCATCTCGCCGGCCACCACGCGACGGTCGGGCAGATGGGGCTCACCTGGCTCGGCCCGGTCGACCGCGTGCTCGGCCTGCTCGCCGCGACGCGGGGCGCGCTCGACGAGGCCGAGGCGTGCCTGCAGCGGGCCCTCACCCAGGCGCGCGCCGTCGGGGCGGCGCCGTTCGTGGCGCGCGTCGAGCGCGAGCTCGCCGCGCTCGCCCGGACGCGTGGCGAGTCGCCGGCCGCGGCGCGCGGCGACGCGCCCGGTACGCCGGCCATGTCGATGTCGATGTCGATGAAGGCCGAGGGCGACGTCTGGGTGCTGTCGTGCGGCGATCGCGTGTTGCGCCTGCGCGCGAGCCGCGGCCTCGCGATGCTGGCGCGGCTCGTCGCCGAGCCGGGGCGCGAGCTTCACGTGCTCGATCTGGGCGGCGGAGGCGAGGGCGGCGCACCCGGCGTCGACACCGGCGACGCCGGTCCGCTGCTCGACGCCCAGGCGCGCGCGGCCTACCGCGATCGCTACGCGGATCTCGAGCAGGCGATCGACGAGGCCGAGGCGGACAACGATCCGGCGCGGGCGGCCAGGGCGCGCGCCGAGCGCGAGCGGCTGGCCGACGAGCTGGCGCGCGGGGTCGGCCTGGGCGGCCGCGAGCGGCGCGCCGGCGCGGCCTCGGAGCGCGCCCGCGTCAACGTGCAGCGCCGCCTCAAGGACGCGCTCGACCGCATCACCGCCGCCGATCCCGAGCTCGGCCGCCACCTGTCGCGCTCCGTCCGCACCGGCACGTTCTGCGTGTACGAGCCGTAGCCGCGGCCACGGAACGATGTTCCAGCCGCCGTTACGCCCTCTGGTCGAAGCCGAAAGGAGGCATCGACCATGGAAACCATCGCACCGCTCGCAATCATCGGGTTCTTTCTCGCTTTCATCGCCTACGAGGCGATCCGGCCGGCCCGCCGGGACCTGCCCAAGGTCGCCTGGTGGAAGCTCAAGGGCGTCGTGTTCTTCGTGCTGACGGCGGTCATCTCCAGCACGCTGCCGTTCGCGTGGGCGGGCTTCGTCGAGAAGCACGCGCTCCTGCACCTGACCGGCCTCGGCACCGTCGCGGGCGCCGCGGTCGGCTACCTCGTGCTCCAGCTGGCGACCTACTGGTGGCACCGCCTCCAGCACACGTCGTCCTTCCTCTGGAGGTGGTCACACCAGATGCACCACAGCGCCGAGCGCATCGACATCTGGGGCGTGCTGCTGTTTCACCCGTTCGACGCCGTCGGGTTCGCCGCGCTCTCCGCCCTCGTCTACTCGCTGGTGCTCGGCCTGGCGCCGTCGGCGGTCGCGCTGGCGAGCCTCTACGGCATCTTCGCGTCGTTCCTGCAGCACGCGAACATCCGCACGCCCCGCTGGCTCGGCTACATCATCCAGCGGCCCGAGGCGCACGGCGTTCACCACCAGCGCGGCGTGCACGGCTACAACTACTCGGACCTGCCGATCTGGGACATGGTGTTCGGCACCTTCCGCAATCCCGCCGTCTGGCGCGAGCAGGGCGGCTTCTACGACGGCGCGTCGAAGCGGATCGGCGCCATGCTGCTCGGCCGCGACATCTCGACGCCCGCGTCGAACCCGATGGGATCCCGCCCGACGCTCGGCGAGCTGGAACGCGCGGCGGCGTGAGTCTGACCGCCGTCGCTATGCCGGGCTGAGGACGCGCAGGCGGGCCGCCTGCGCAAGCTTGGCCTGGCGCGCGTCGTAGGTCACGAACCGGCGACAACCAAGTACCAGAGCGCTCGCGACATGCAACACATCAAGGGCGCGCGTTCCGAGCTTTGGCGTTTGCGCGCGGCTCAGGTCGACGGTTCGGTCGAGCGCTTGGCGCCAGAGCAGATCGGTCAGATAGAGCCGGCCGTCTTCGATGTCCTGATCGAGATCCTTCAGAGCGGCGTCGCCGACTTCGCTGCTGATGTCCTTGCGAAATACCGCCAGCGCGATGCTGTTCACCAGCTCGGCCCGGCCGAACGGCGTCAATGGCAGGCCACCCCGAACTCGCGATCGCCACGCACAGAACACGCGAGAGCGCGAGTCGTGGATGTACAGGCAGCGAAGGGCGCTCGGGTCGATGTACGTTTCGTCAGCGGTCGCCACGATTGGCGTCATCCAGCGCCTTCGAAGCGGCCGAGGATAGCGCGTGCGGCTGGCGCGCCGTGAGGCGGGCGAAGTAGTCGAATCCGCTCCGCTTGGCCGGCCGCCGGGGCGTGTACGACCGGAGCACGTAGGCGGGCCGACCCCGGTCGGTGACGATGACCTCACCCTCGCGGGCAATCAGGTGCTTGAGCCGAGGAAAGCTCGTGCGTAAGTCCCGAATTGTCGCGGTCTTCATCATGTGAATCATACGTGATTCACGAAGACCGGCAAGGCTCGAAAAAGCCGAGACAACGCGGCGGCGTGAGCCGTCACGGCGGGCAGACGGCGCAGGTCATCGTGGCCTCTTCGCAGGACGTTCCCGCCGCGCAGCCCGCCGCCGCGCAGCTCTGGCCCGCCGCCGCGTAGGCGGTGCAGTTCACGCCGTCGTGGCAGACGCCCGTGAGGCAGGTCAGGTAGCTGGGGATGCCGGGGTAGGGCGCGCACGGCATTCCGATCCGACCGGCGGCCGCGCAGTGGCCGCCGGCGTCGCACGCCGCCCAGGCCACGCAGCCGGTCGGCGCGTCGGCGCAGCTGTCGCCGATCGCGCGCCGGGCCGCGCAGACGGATTGCAGACAGAAGTGATCGCCCTGGCAGTCGGCGTCGGCGTGGCACGCCCCGCCGCTCGCGCCGAGCGGCTGGCAGGTGCCCGTGCTCTGCGGATCGTTCGGATCGGCGCTGCACGCCAGCAGGGGCCCGCAGTCGACGGGATCCGAAGGCCCGCAGGCGGCGCCCGCCGCCTTCGCCGTGACGCACACGCCGTCGGGACCGCAGGCCGCGCCCGGCGCGCAGAACGGGAAATCGTTGCACGGAGCCGCGGCCCCGCACCAGATCCCGCAGGTCTCGCCCACCGCCGCGGGGCGCATGCACACCGTGCCGCACGTTCCCGTGTTGAGCGACGTGTCCAGGCACGCCGACGCCGCCCCGCAGACCTCCGCGTCCTGGCAGGGCGCTCCGTCGGGCACGAGGCCGTACAGGATGTCGTAGCCGCAGTTGCTGATGACCTGATCACACGGCTTGTCGTACTCCGCGCGGCAGGCCTCCCAGCCCTGCGGCCGGTATTCGACCAGTCCGTCCTTCACGTGCTGCGTGTAAGCGCCGCAGTCCTCGTAGGCGTCGACGTAGGCCAGCCAGTCGGTGACGGTGCCGCCCGAGCAGCGCGCGTTGTGCATGGCGATCGCAGTGTGCAATTGCGTGCACGCCGCGCTCGCCGTCGCGGGCACGTTCGATCCCGCCGAGGACCCGCAGCCCGCGAGCGCCGCGGCGAGGGCCGCGCCCCAGACAATTCCCCACAGCACGGCATTTCTCACCGCTGTTTTCGATCGCATGTCCGCTCCCGCGTAGCAAGCGCGATGCCGGCGCCGGACGGCGCCCGCCTGGCCCCCGGATTGCGTTGGCAATCGATCGCGTGCGTGCCGTTACCGCGACAGTCGCGACATCGATGTCGGCGTGCCTGCTGGCGGCCGGGTGCGCGCACGAGTACCTGCCCAGGCCGCCACCGCCCGCGGACATCGCCCGCGTCAACGAGGCGGCGGCGGACAACGACTGGTTCCGCGTCGAGTACGTCGAGCCGTTGCCGCCGGGGACGGACCTGCCGGTCGAGCGGCCGATCGGGATCGCGTCGGCCGACGACCGCCAGATCAGCCTCGTGACCCGCGCCGGCGACGTGAAGACCCTGCCGGCGCAGCTGGTCCGGGGCGTGACCGTCAAGGAGCGGGCGCCCGGCGCTTTGTATGGCGGCCTCGCCGGCCTCGGCTGGGGCGCGCTGGCGATCGGCGGCCTCTACCTGCTGGCAAATCTCGGTCCCGAGGAACCCGGCGTGCCCGCCAGTCCCTGCGACGCCGGCTGCAAGGCGAAGGTGTTCGTTCCGCTCATGGTCGTCCCCACGATCATCGGCGCGATCGTCGGCTATTTCGTGGGCGGCCGCCGCACGTTCGAGCTGGTGCCGCCGACACCTCTGCCGACGCCTCTGTAGAAAACGTTGCCGCGCCGGTGTTAGAAATCGGACAGCGCGCGTGTCGCTCATCGACAAATACCCGTACGGCAAGGCGCCGTTCGTCCTGCTGGTGATCGCGATCGTGTCGGTCGGTCTGCGCGTCGTCACCGCGCGGCGCCACGATGAGCGCCCCGACCTGGTGATCGTCACGCACACCGACGCGCACTACGAATCGTACCGGAAGGCGATCCCGCGCTTCGAACGCGAGCACGGCGTGAAGGTCCAGCTCCAGCTGGTGAACTGGGCGTCGCTGCAGGCGCGCCTGCAGAACTCGATCCTCGCCGGCACGGAGGTGCCCGATCTCGCCGAGCTGTTCGAGGGATCGATGGGCTACTTCACGCGCGGCCCGGCCGAGGACTTCGGCGTGATGGATCTGACGGACCTGCTGAAACGCGACGGGCTCTACGACCGCATGGTGCAGTCGCGCTTCAGCCTGTGGTCGGCGCGCGGGCGCATCTACGGCCTGCCCCACGACGTGCACCCGGTGATGCTGGCCTACCGCCGCGACCTGGTGCAGCAGCTCGGCATCGACGTGTCGCAGCTGGACACCTGGGAGAAGTTCGTCGAGGTGGGGCGGCGCATCTCGCGCGACGTCGACGGCGACGGCGTGGTCGACCACTACATGATCGACCTGCGCTTCGACGGCAACTGGGGCCTGGACACGCTGATGCTCCAGCGCGGCGGCCAGTTCTTCGATCCGCAGGGCAACGTCGCGTTCGCCACCGAGGACACCGCCGAGCTGATCCGCTGGTACATCCTGCAGACGCGCGGGCCCAACAAGATCGGGTACGACTGCGGGTGGGGGCAGCCGGTCGCCAAGGCGATGATCGACGGCCTGGTGGTGTTCCAGTGGACGCCGGACTGGCGCAGCTGGGTGTTCGAGGACGAGGTGCCGTCGCTGAAGGGGAAGATGGCGCTGATGCCGATGCCGGCCTGGACGCCGGGCGGGCGGCGCACGTCGGTGTGGGGCGGCACGGGCCTGATGCTGATGAAGGCGTCGAAGCACCCCGAGCTGGCGTGGGAGCTGGCGAAGTTCCTGTACTTCGACGCGCCCGAGCTGGGGAAGCGCTTCCAGGCGACGAACATCATCCCGGTGCTGAAGGACGCCTGGAACCTGCCCGAGTTCGAGCAGCCGAATCCGTACTGGTCGAACCTGCCGATCGGGAAGATGTACGCGGCGCTGGCGCCGGAGACACCGCCGCTCTACTCGAGCCCCGTCGACGCGCAGGCGCGCACCCAGCTGGACCTCGCCTACGCGCACTCGGTCGAGCACTACACCAAGCACGGCGAGGCCGGCCTGATGGAGGCGATCCGCGCCGCCCTGGCCACCGCGGCCGCCAACGTGCGGCGCTACGCGGATCGCGAGAGCAAGCTGCGCGAGGCGAAGCTGTGATGCGGCGTCTGCCTCTCGCAAGGCTTGCCCTCACCCCGACCCTCCTATCCACGCTGCGCAAGCGGGAGAGGGAGAAAGATTCCCTCGGCCGACGGAGCGAGAGATCTGGATCTGATCCCCTCGCCCCGCGAAGCGGGGAGAGGGTTAGGGAGAGGGGTCCGCGGCCATGAAGATCCGCCACAAGGGCCCGGCCCCCTACCTGTTCCTCTCTCCCTACCTGTTCCTGACGTCCATCTTCTTCATCGTGCCGTTCGTCAACGCGATCGTGCTCGCGTTCTACGAGACGAACGGGCCGCGCAGCCGGGCCTTCGTCGGGCTCGACAACTTCCGCTTCCTGCTCCACGACACGAACTTCCACGACGCCCTCCTGAACACGACGATCTACGCGCTGGTGTCGGTCTGCGTGCAGCTGCCGCTGGCGATGGGCCTGGCGCTGCTGCTCAACGGCAGCGCGTCGCGCGTGCGCGGGATCTTCCGGCTGATCTTCTTCTCCCCGAACCTGGTCGGGCAGGTGCTGGTCGGGATCCTGTTCTCGGTGCTGTTCACGCCCCGCTACGGCCTGATCACGCGCGGCTTCCAGGCGCTGATTCACTGGGGGATCGAGGCGCGCTGGCTGATGGATCCGCCCCTCATCATGCCGGCCATCGTGCTGACGTCGCTGTGGCTGTGGGTCGGCTTCAACATGGTCTACTTCCTGGCGGCGCTGCAGACGGTCGACAAGTCGCTGGAGGAGGCGGCGCGCATCGACGGCGCCAACGCCTGGCAGGTGTTCTGGCATGTGACGCTGCCGTCCATGCGCCACGTCGTCGTGTTCGTCGTCATCATGAGCGTCATCGGTTCGTACCAGCTGTTCGACCTGCCGATCTCGCTGCTGTCGGAGACCTACGGCTTCGGCGCCAAGAACGCCGGCCTGACGCTGATCACCTACCTCAACTTCATGGGCTTCCGGTCGGGCGACCTCGGGCTCGGGTCGGCGGTCGGCTGGGTGATCGCGCTGATCATCTTCACCATCAGCCTGATCCAGATCCGCGTGGCGCGCCTGTCGGAGGACTAGCCGCTGCCTCGGGTGGCGGTGGCGTCAGCGCTGGCGGTCTGCGCGCTCCTGCGCGCGGCGGCGGCGCACGCCCAGGCGAGCGCGGTCGTCGTCGACGGTGACGTTCGGCTGCGGCGCGCGGACGTCGCGGAGGCGCGGCGCCTCGGCCAGCCGCTGCCGGCCGCCGGCGGCACCGTCGCGCGGGTGGCGCTGCCGGGCGAGACGATCGCCTTCCAGGTGGTGGTGCTCGCCGGGGCCGCCCCGGTCGCGGCCACGCGGCTCGCGCTGCCGGAGCTGGTCGGCCCGGCGGGGGCGCGGCTGCGCGCGGCTGCGTTTCGCGAGCATTACCTGCGCGTCGACCGGCGCTCGCGCAACGAGCGCACGCCCGCGGAGTCGCTCGGCTGGCGGCCCGGCGCGCGTCCGCCCGACGCGGCCGCGCTGGGCGACGTCCCCGACGCGCTCCTGCCGATGGACGTCGACGCGCGGGCGGTCTCGCCGGGGCCCGCCGTCCCCGCCGGCGCCACCGGCGCGCTCTGGGTCGACGTCGAGATCCCCGCCGGCGCGCCGCCCGGGCGGTACGCGGGCGACGCGACGCTGGAGGGCGACGGCGCCGTGCTGGCGCGCTTCGCGCTGGCCGTCGACGTGCGGCCGACGCCGCTGCCCTACCGCGCCGCCAGCGTGTTCGCCTTCTACGAGGCGGATCGCCTGGCTGCCCGCCTGGGCGGCGACGGCGCGGCCGTCGAACGCCGGCTCTGGCAGCTGCTCCACGCCCATCACATCGACGCGCTGGCGCCGCTGACCGGCGTCGCGGACGTCGAGCGCCTGGCGTCCGCCCACGACGGGTCGCTGTTCACCGAGGCGGCCGGCTACCGCGGCCCGGGCGCGGGGCGCGCGCCCGCCGTGGTGGCGCTGGGGGCGTACGGCCAGCTCGGCGCGCCCGCGCCCGAGGCGCTCGCGCGCGTCGACGCGATGGTGGCGCGGCTCCCGCCTGGTCCGGAGGTCTTCCTCTATGCGATCGACGAGAGCTGCGCGAGCCCGCGCGCCGGCGACTGGCAGCGCGCGTTCATCGCGCACCCGCCGCCGCGGCCGGTCGCCGTCGCCCAGACCTGCGACGATCCGCCCGGCCGCCAGGCCGCCGACATCGCGATGCTGTCCGCCTTCAGCTTCCTGCGCGGCACCCCGGCCGAAGCGCGCGCCGCGGGTCGCCGCGCCTTCATCTACAACGGCGTCATGCCGCGGACCGGGACGCTGATGCTGGACGCCGATCCGCGCGGCCTGGTCGCCAACGGCTGGATCGCGGCGGCGGCGGCGATCCCGCGCTGGTTCTACTGGGAGACGATCTTCTGGAACGACGACAACCGCGGCGGCCACGGCCCGATCGATCCGTTCGTGACCGCCGAGAGCTTCCACAACAGCGACGGCGACGCGGCGCTCGGCGACGGCCTGCTGCTCTACCCGGGGCGCCAGGTGGGGCGGTTCGCGGCGTCGTCGCTGGGCGCCGAGACGGTGTTCCCGTCGCTGCGCCTCAAGGCGATCCGGCGCGGCATCGAGGACGCCGGCCTGATCGCGCTGGCGGCGCGCGAGCAGCCCGACGAGACCGCGCGCCTCGTCGCGCGCGCGCTGCCCGCCGCCCTGGACGAGGCCGCGCCGGACGGCCCGCCCTCGTGGCTGGCGGCGCCGCTGTCGTTCGCGGAGGCGCGGGCGTCGCTGCGCGCGCTCGTCACCTCGCCGGCGCCGATGAACGAGGCCCAGCTCGCGGTGATGTTCGCGGAGCTCGCCGCGCGCCGGCGGGCGGCCGTGCCGCTGGCGCCCGTCCACGGGCGCCGCCGCTTGCGCGCGCCGATGGCGCTGGCGGCGGCGGTCGTCGCGCTGCTGGTGCTGGGTTTCGCCGGGCGCGCGCGGTACAGTCGCCGTCGCTCCCCCTCGCGACGATGAGCCTCATCCATTACGCCCTGATCGCCGTCGTGCTCGTCTACCTGACGTTGCGCGTGCGCGACCGCGGGCGCGCGCGCCGCTTCGGACGCTGGGTGGTGATCAGCGCGGGCGCGCTGCTGGTGCTGGCGCCGTTCGCCTGGATCATCCCGGCCGTGTTCAAGACCGGCGCGGCGTTCAACGACTACGTCTTCTTCCCGCCGCCGTCGAAGTGGGGCGACACGATGTCGCTGTGGAACTTCCACAAGCTGTTCGAGGGCCGCCCCAGCCCGCGCGGCCCGGTCTACTTCTGGGAGTACCTGCTCAACTCGACGGTGATCGCGACGGTGACCACCACGTCGCAGATCTTCCTGTCGTCGCTGGCCGGCTACGCGCTGGCGAAGTTCGAGTTTCGCGGCAAGGCGCTGCTGACGCTGTTCATGCTCGGCTCGATGATGATCCCGCCGGTGCTGCTGCTGGCGCCCCTCTACAAGATGGTGGTCGACCTCGGGCTGGTCGATTCGCTGGCCGGCGTGATCGTGCCGCTGATGGTCAGCACCTACGGCGCGTTCCTGTTCAGGCAGGCGTGCGTCAGCGTGCCGAACGAGATGCTGGACGCCGCCCGCCTCGACGGCTGCAGCGAGATCGGCATCTACTTTCGCGTGGTGATGCCGCTGGTGCGGCCGATGGCGGCCGCCTTCTGCCTGGTGGCCTTCCTCGCCAACTGGAACGCGTTCTTCCAGCCCAACATCTTCCTGCACAGCGAGGACAAGCTGACCGTGCCGGTGGTGCTCAACCTCCTGCTCGGCGTCTACCGCCAGAAGCAGGGCGTCTTCCTGGCCGGGACCGCGCTGGCGATGATTCCGCCCGCGGTGCTGTTCTTCTTCCTTCAGAAGGAGTTCATCAGCGGCCTCACCTCGGGCGCGGTGAAGGGTTAGCCGGACCCCTCCGCCCGCGCGTGAAGCGCGACCGGGGCGGAACCCCTCGAAAGTCTTTGATCAATTTCCGGATGGGGGTACTTTTTGCCCCGGATTGACCCATCGAGGAGGCTCCCTATGACCAAGACCCAGTTCGCGATCGCATCGCTCCTGCTGGCCGCGGCCGGCGGTACGGCCTCGGCCCAGGCGCCGGCTGCCAAGCCGGCTCCGGCTCCTGCCGCCGCTCCTGCCGCGAAGCCGGCCCCGGCCCCGGCCGCCGCGCCCGCCGCGCATCCGGCCGCCGCGCCGGCCGCCGCGCCCGCCGCGCATCCGGCTGCTGCCGCCGCGCCCGCCGCGCATCCGGCCGCCGCGCC
>DATBHU010000045.1:0-12037 GCA_036557265.1 Polyangia bacterium | reverse complement strand
TCCTCGGACGCGCCGCCGCCGGCCTGGATGGTCGGCGACGAGACGTTGATGTTGCCGAGCGCGACCTGGTTCACGACCGAGGCGAGCAGGAAGATGATGATGTTGGTGACGATGTCCATGTAGGGGACGAGGTTGAGTTCGCCCGCCTCTTCCTCGATCTCCTCGACGTGGTCGCGCATGCGTCTCATCGACGCGCGGACCTGACTCCTCGTCATGGGGTCTTAGGACCTTTCCCTTGGGTGGTCGCTCAGGCCTTCGCGCCCTGGGCCGACTCGGCCAGCAGGTTCTCGAGCATCAGCGCGAACCCTTCCAGGTCACCGACCTGCTTCTTCGAGGCCGACGAGAGGAAGGCGTGCGCGATGATGCAGGTGACGGCGATGCCGAGACCCATGGCGGTGTTGTTCAACGCCTCGGAGATACCTTTCGCGAGCAGCGCGGACCGCTCTTCCGGCTTCGCGGCGGCGACGGCGCCGAACGCGCGAATCAGACCGATGACGGTACCGAGGAGGCCGACCAGGGTGGCGATGTTCGCGATCGACCACAGGATCTGGACGCGCTTCTTCAGCAGCGGGGTGACGTCGACCAGCGTCTCTTCGATCGACTGGGCGATGGCGATCTCGCCCCGGTGCACGCGCTGGAGACCCGCGCGCGCCACCTGAGCCACCGGCGCCTCGGTCGCGGAGCAGAGCTTGACCGCGCGGTCGATGTTGTTGGCCAGCACAAGCTTGCGGATTTGCTCGAGGAAGGCCTTCGCGTTCACCGAGCCCTTGCCGAGGAAGAAGATCGCGCGGTCGATGATGATCGCCAAGGTGATGATCGACACCACCAAGTTGACGTACATCAGTGTGCCGCCTTGCTCTAGGAACTGGGCAAGTCCTTGCATCTCGTGTCTCCTCGCGCGCGGCTTCCGGCCGCTCTCGACTGTCGGGTTGGGGTAGGGGGCAGCTGTTTCTGGAAGGCTGTTACGAACGACGGTTCGGCTTCGTCTCTGCGACGGTTGGGCTCTGCCGGTTCCTTGGCCTTGGCCGATTACTTGAGTGCGGCCGGTATCTTATCGGTATGGCCAGGGGTGTCAAGCCGTTGGACCGCTGGTTTGGCGTCGGCTTTTCTCCGTTTGGCTCGGCGGTTACCTTTCCGTTTACCTCGTCGTTTGTGCACCGGAGTGGGGTTTGGGTTCGATGTGGATGATTACGTCGGAAACCTCCGGGAACTTAACCTTCAATTCGACACCGATCTGTCGCGCCAGGCGGTGCGCCTCCTCGACGCTCATGTCCGGCGCCACCTCCAGGTGCAGATCCAGCTCCACGGCGCTGCGCACGCCGCGCGACCGCACCCGGTGAACCGAACCGCCGCGCGCGAGCGGCCCGGCGACGGCGGCGACGGCCTGGGCGTCCAGGATGGCGGCGTCGATCAGGACCGGAATGTTCTCGCGGAAGACCTCCCAGGCGGCGTGGCCGATGAGGACGATCAGCAGCAGGGTCGCGACGCCGTCGGCCCAGGCGATGCCGGCGCGCGCGGCGATGAAGGACGCGACGACCGCCGTGGAGGCGTAAAGGTCCGACTGCGTGTGGTGGGCGTCGGCGCGCAGCAGGGCGCTCCCCAGCTCGCTCGCCTTGCGCTGCTCGTAGCGGGCGACGAACAGGTTCACCACCATCGTGGCGAGCACGACGACGAAGCCGCCGGCGCCGACGTGGGGCGGCGGGCGGCGATCGAGGAGGGCGTGGACGGCGGCGGCGCCGAACTCGAAAAGGCCGGCGACGATCATCACGCCGATGCCGAGCGCCGCCAGGATCTCGATCTTCTGCCGGCCGTACGGGTGGCGCTGGTCGGCCGGCGCCGCCGACCAGCGCAGGCCGAACAGAGCGAGGACGTTCGAGGACGCGTCGAGGATCGAGTGAAGCGAGTCGGTCCCGAGCGTCAGCGACCCGGACACGTAGCCGTAGCCGGCCTTCGCCAGCGCCACCGCCGCGTTCAGGCCCAGCGTCAGCAGGAAGACGCGGCGGACGGCGGCGCGGCGCTCGTCGGCCAGGCGCTGGGCCGCTTCCAGCGGCTCGGCATGTGCGCAACCATCGTCGATTGAGGTCGTCGAGGCCATCGCTCTGCCTGGATCATGGCCCGCTGGCGAGCGGATTGCCGTCGAGGTCGCGTTCTTCGAGCGGCGCCACCTTCCCGAGCGGCTCGGCCAGCGTCTTGCGGTCGCCCACCACGACGATGGTCAGGTGGTTCGGGTCGAGGTACTTGCGCGCGACCCGGCGGACGTCGTCCTTGGTGACCGCGGCGATCTTCTTCGTGTAATCGGTGACGTAGCTGTCCGGCAGCCCGAACACGGCCAGCTCGGCGAGCTGGGCGGCGACGTTGGCGCGCGTGGCGAAGCGGGCCGGAAACGACTTGATGATCTGATCCTTGGCGCGGGCCAGCTCGACGTCGGTGACGTCCGCGTCGCGCATGCTGGCCAGCTCTTTCAGGATCTCCTTGACGGAGTCGGCGGTGTGCAGGGCGACGAACTCGCCGCCCGCCGACCACGGCCCGGGCGCGCGGCGGCTGTCGACCGTCGAGCGGGCGCCGTAGGTCCAGCCCTTGCCCTCGCGCAGGTTCAGGTCCAGCCGGTAGAAGCCGCCGCCCAGGATCAGGTTCATCACCGTGACAGGGAAGTAGTCGGGGCTCTTGCGCTCGATGCCGATCAGGCCGACGCGGATCGACGACTGCGGGGCGTCCGCCTTGTCGACCAGGAACACGCGCGTCGTCGCCGCGGCGCCGTCGGGCGCGGGCAGCTTGGGCGCGGCGGCGCCCTTGCTGCGCCACTTCGCGAAGGCGGCGTCCAGCTTGCCGCGCAGCTCCTTCTCCGTCGTGTCGCCGGCCACCAGCAGGGCGGCGTTGTTCGGGTGGTAGTACTTGTCGTAGAAGCCGCGCAGATCGGCCGGCGTCAGCTTCTTGATCGACGCCTCGACGCCGGCCATCGGCCAGCCGTACGGGTGCTTCTGGCCGTAGAGCAGGCGCGTGAGCGCCAGGTTGGCCACTGTCGGCGGGCTGTCCTTGCGGCGCGTGATGGCGGTCAGCAGGTTGTCGCGCACGCGCTCGAACTCCTTCGGCTCGAAGCTCGGGTTGACGACGACGTCCGCGAACAGCGCGATGGCCGGCTCCAGGTTCTTGGTCAGCGCCGACAGGCTGACGTTCGACGCGTCCCAGGTGCTGCCGGTGGACAGCGTGGCACCCAGCGCCGCCACCTGGTCGGCGATGGCGAGCGCGCTGCGCGTCTTCGTCCCCTCGTCGAGCATGTGCGCGGTCAGATCGGCGAGCCCCGCCCGATCGACCGGGTTGGCCGCGCCGCCGGTCTTGATCATCAGGTTGAAGTCGACGAGCGGTAGGTCGTGGAACTCGACCAGCATCACCTCGAGGCCGTTCTTCAGCTTGAAGCGCTTCGGTTTGGGCGGCTTGAACGACGACTCCGGCCCGGCGGGCGGCGGCAGCTGGCGGTAGGGGGCGTCGGGCGTCTCGCGGCCGGGCGCGGGCGCGGCGGCGCTGGCGACGGCGGGCGCCGCGGGGGCGGCCGTCGCGGCGGCCGGCGGCGGGCCGGCCGGCTTGGCGGGGGCGGGCGGGGGCGCCGACGCGCAGGCGAGGGCGAACACCAGCGGCAGCAGGGCGGTGGCGCGGGGCGTCTTCACTTCTTGATCCGCCCCATGATGGGCGCCTCCGGATTGGGATCGATGGTGACGATGACGCGCGCGTCCTTCTTGAGGTACTGCTGCGCGACGCGCTGGACGGCGGCGGCGTCGACGGCGCGGTAGCGGCGCAGGTCCTCGGTCACGAAGCCGGGATCGCCCAGCAGCTGGTTGTACGACTGCAGCCGCTCCGCGCGCGCGAGCAGGCTCTCCAGGCTGCGCACGGTGTCCGACTCGATCTGGTTCTTGGCCCGATCCAGCTCGGCGCCCTCGACCGGCTTCGCCTGCAGCGCGGCGATCTCCTCGTCGATGACGGCCAGGATCTCGTCGAGGGTGTGGCCCGGCATCGGCGAGGCCGTGATCTCGAAGCTGGAGGCGAGCAGCTGGCTCTGCTGGCCGGCGGTGATCGACTGCGCGATCTTCATCTCGTACACCAGCCGCTTGTAGAGGCGCGACGACTTGCCGCCCGCCATCACCTGCCCGAGGAGATCCAGCTCGCGATCCCCGGGCGCGAAGTTCGCCGGCGTCGGATACGAGACGTAGAGCTGCGGCTGCTGGATCTTCGCCTCCATCGCCACGCGCTTGACGCCCGCCAGCTTGACCTCGGCCGCCGGCCGGCGCGTGATCGCCTCGCCCGGCGGGATCGGCCCGAAGTACTGCTCGACCAGCTGCTTGGTCTTGGCCTTGTCGAAGTCGCCCGCGATCACCAGCGTCGCGTTCCCGGGCGCGTAGTAGGTGCGGAAGAACGCCTTGACGTCCTCGACCGACGCCGCGGTCAGGTCCTCCATCGATCCGATCACCTGGTGGTAGTAGGGGTGATCGGGCGGGTAGAGCGCCTCCAGCAGCACCTTCGAGATCAGCCCGGCGGGGCGGTTCTCGTAGCGCTGGCGGCGCTCGTTCTTGACCACGTCGCGCTGGTTGTCGACGGTCTCCTTGAACCCGGTCCGGTCCAGCAGGAAGCCCATGCGCTCGCTCTCCAGCCACAGCGCCAGCTCCAGCTGGTTGGCCGGCAGCACCTCGAAGTAGTTGGTGCGATCGTGCGACGTCGAGCCGTTGACGCTCGACGCGCCCGCCTTCTGCAGATACTCGAAGTGCTTGTCCTCGGGGATGTGCTTCGTCCCCTGGAACATCACGTGCTCGAACAGGTGCGCGAAGCCGGTGCGGCCCGGGGCCTCGTCGCGCGCACCGACCTTGTACCAGACGTCGACGGCGATCTCGGGCATGCGGTGATCCTCGTGCAGGATCACCTCGAGGCCGTTCGGCAGCGTGTACTTTTCGAACGCCAGCTGCGGCAGGTCGGCGCCGCGAGCCGCCGGCGCGGACGGCGGCTGGGCGACGCCGGGGGGCGTTCCCGACGCGATGGACAGGAGCGCGGTCAGCAGCGCGACGAGCATGGAGAGCGACGATCTAGCACGGACAGCCGGACAGCGCGTGGGGAGCCGGCGAGCTTGCTCACGGCGCGGCGATCACGATCGCGACGACGGCCGCCGCGTAGAGGACCAGGTTCACCACGAACCACGGGTCGCGAAGCATCGAGTCCGTCGGGCTCTCGGCGCGATCGGTCCGGTTCACGATGCGGATGAAGCGGTAGATGCCGAACACCGCGAACGGCACCGTGTAGAGCAGCTGGCCGCCGCCGAAGAGCTCGTTGGTGTGCTGGGTGCGGGTGTAGATCGTGTAGGCCGCCGCCGTGGCGACGCCGAGCACGATCAGCAGCACGCGCAGCACCTGCGGGTCGTAGTCGCCCAGCACCTCCCGCTGCTTGTGGCCGTCGTCGCCGCTGATGCGCAGCTCGTGCGCGCGCTTGCCGAAGCCCAGCAGCGCCGACAGCAGCAGCGTGCAGATCAGCAGCCAGCGCGACGGCGGCACGCCGATCGCGAACGCGCCCGCCAGCACGCGCAGCAGGAAGCCGACGCTGATGCAGGCGACGTCGACGAACGCGATCCGCTTGAGCCGCAGCGAGTAGGCGGCGTTGAGGGCGAGATAACCGGCCGCCGTCAGCGCGAAGGGCCAGCCCAGGGCGAGGCCGCTCCCCAGCGCCGCCAGCGCGAACAGGCCGGCCAGCGCCCGCGCCAGCTCCGGTTTCAGCTTGCCCGAGGCGATGGGGCGGTTGCGCTTGATCGGGTGGGCGCGATCCTTCTCCAGGTCGACGAGATCGTTGACGAGATAGACGGCGCTCGTCAGCAGACAGAAGGCGCCGAAGGCCGCCGCCGCCCGCAGATCCGACGACAGATCGCCGAGCTTCTTGGCGAACACCACCGGCGCGGCGACGAACAGATTCTTCACCCACTGGTGCGGCCGGACGGCCTTTAAGATGGACCAGAGCATCACTATGGCGCGGCCGTCGGTGACGTGATTATCTGGGTAAATCCTCCACGGTCAACGATGGCGACCAACGACCCCCCCGACCTGCCCGCCGCCGCGCCCCCCGCGGCGCCCCCCGCCGCGTCCGTCAGCGACGAGGAGCTGGTCGCGCGCGCCCGCAACAAGGACTTCGCCGCGTTCGAGCAACTGCTGGACCGTTACGAGGACAAGATCTTCCGTCTGGCCTACCGGTTCGTGCGCAACGAGACCGAGGCCAAGGAGGTCCTCCAGGACACCTTCCTGTCGATCTGGCGCAAGCTCGACACCTTCAAGGGCGACTCCCAGTTCGGCAGCTGGCTCTACCGCGTCGCGGCCAACACGGCCTTGATGCGCCTGCGCGCCCAGCGGCGCCACCCGGAGGTGTCGACGGAAGAGCTGCCGATCGGCTACCTCGACAACTACGGCCAACTGCCGTCGCCCGGCGAGAACTGGGCGAAGCGGCCGGACGACGAGCTGCAATCCGACGAGCTGCGCCGCCACATTCAATCCGCGGTCGACGCGCTGCCGGAGATCTACCGGACGGTGTTCCTGCTCCGCGACGTCGAGTGGCTGTCGACCGAGGAGACGGGCGAGATCCTCGACATCTCGGTGCCGACCGTGAAGACGCGCCTGCACAGGGCGCGGATCGCGCTTCGCGACCACATCAGCACCTACTTCAACAAACGGTAGCAAGCGATGGGCGTAACCGCCTGAATCTTCGCTATAATCCCGGGCGCCCCATGCTGATCTCCCGGGCTGTGACCGCGCTCTTCACCTGCGCGGTCGCCGTCGGCAGCGCGGCTGCGGCCCACGCGGCGGCCGCAGCGCCGTACGAGGAGCTGCTGGCGGCGGAAGGGGCGCGGCTGGCGGCGCGCGCGTCGCAGCCCGAGGCGGCGGGGGCGCTGGCGACGCTGGCGACGCTGGACGAGGACGTCGATCCGGCGGCGCTGGAGGCGGCGGTGCGCGGCGGCGTCGGCAAGGGGGCGCACCCGCTGGTGGCGGCGCAGGCCTCGTGGCTGCTCGCGCACCTGCTGGACCAGCGGGGCGAGGCGCGCGAGGCGGCCGCGCTGCGCGCGTCGCTCGGTCTGGTGTCGCACTACTTCGTGATCGGCCCGTTCGGCGAGGGGCGCGCCAGCCTGGACACGACGTTCCCCCCCGAGCAGGAGGCCGCCGCGCCCGCGCTGGGCAAGAGCTATCCGGGCAAGGCCCACGAGGTCGGGTGGCGCGTCGCGGACGCCGGCATGCGCAACGGCGTCCTCTATCTCGACGGGCTGCTGCGCCCGGCGGACTCGGCGGTCGCCTACGTCGTCACGTTCGTGCGCAGCGATCGCGAGCGGACCGCGGCCCTGCGCCTCGGCTCGCCCGGGCCGATCAAGGTCTGGGTCAACGGCGCGCTCGCCTTCACCCACGACGTCGTGCGGCCGGCCGCGCTCGATCAGGACGCGGTCGGCATCCGGCTGGGGCGCGGCTGGAACCGCATCTTGATCAAGACCGTGATCACCGACGGCGCGTGGCGGCTGTACGCGCGCGTGACCGACGCCGCGGGCGCGTCGCTCGGCTTGCACGACGACTTCGGCGCGCCGCCGGCGGCGGGCCTGGTGGCGCGTCGCGCTTCGCAGCTCGCGCCCAAGGTGGACGCGCTGGACGCGCTGCTCGAACGGCGCGCCCGCCGCCTCGGCCCGGCGGGCGGGGCGGCGTGGGCGGATCTGGCGCGCCTGCTCGCCCTGACGACGCCGCGCGATCGGGACGACCGGGCGGCGTCGACCGCCTTCACCGAGGCTTTCAAGCTGATGGCCGCCGCGCCGTCCGCCAAGCCGCCTGGCTCCGCCGCGGGCGTGGGCGCCGGCGCCGCCTCGCCGGGGTTGCCGGTCTCGGCCAGCGCGGCCGCCCTGCGGCTCGCCGCCGCCGAGGCGACCGACGACGACGACGAGCGGCGCCGGATCCTGGAGCAGGCGCTCGACGCCCAGCCGCCCGCGCGCTGGCGGGCGCTGCTGCTGGCGCGGCTGGGCGCGACCGCGCGCGCCGCGCGCCGCGACGCGCGCGCGCTGGAGGCCTGGCGCGAGGCCCTGGCGATCGATCCCGCCTGCTGGACGGCGTCGCTGGCGGTCGCTCAGGAAGAGGCGGACGCGGGGCTGCCGCTCACGGCGGTGGCGCGCCTGGAGGCGCTGTCCGCGGGTAGCAGGACGCTGCCGCGGGTGCGGCGCACGTCGGTTCGGCTGTACGACGCCGCCGGGCGCCAGCGCGAGGCCGATCGCGTGCTGGCCGATCTCGCGCGCGATCGCCGCATGGACACCGATCTGATGCACCAGCTGTCGATCCGCGCGCGCCGCCGCGGCGACGGCGACGCGGCGCGCGCCCGGCTGGCGGCGGTGGCGGTGCTCCGCCCCGACGTACCCTCGCTGGAGATCGAGCTGGCTCGCCTGCAGGAAGGCGCGGGCGACAGCCGCCGCGCGCTCGCCACGCTGCACGAGCTGGCCGCCCGCCTGCCCGACGAGCCGGCCGCCCAGGTGGCGCTGGGCAAGCTGCTGCACCGGGCGGGCAAGACCGACGAGGCGCTGGCGCCGCTGCGCACGGCGCTGGCGCTGCGGCCCCAGGATCCGGAGCTGAAACGCTACGTCGACCGGCTGGCCGCCGGCGATCAGGCCGACCTGGGCGTCCCCGACGAGCTGGCGCGCCGCTTTGCCGAGGACGCGCTGACGCTGGTGCCGGCCGCCGCGCCGCCGACGTCGCAGGGGCCCACGATCGATCCCTCCGGCAGCGGCGCCGTCGTGCTGCTCGATCGGCGCGTCGTGCGCGTGCACAAGAACGGTCTGTCGCGCACGTTCGCCCAGCGCGTCGTCCAGGTCCTGACCGAGCGCGGCGCCGAGGAGAACAAGGAGTTCGCCGTCCACTACACGCCCGGCCGCGAGGAGGTCGACGTCCGCCAGGCGCGCATCTATCGGCGCGGCGCGCGCGGCGAGGTGACGACGCTGGAGGCGACCGACCGCAGCGACGAGGACCTGTCCGAGCCGTGGTACGGCCTCTACTACGACAACCGGGCCGAGGTGGTCCGCTTCGAGGGGCTGCGTCCGGGCGACGTCGTCGAGATCCAGTACCTGGTCGACGACGTCGGCAGCGACAACCAGATGGCGGACTACTTCGGCGATCTGCAGTACATCGGCGAGACCATCCCCAAGCGCCGCTGGGACTACACGCTGATCGCGCCGCTGTCGCGGCCGATCCACACCAACGTGCCGCGCCTGCCGCACCTGGATCGCCAGGTGACCGTCGAGGGCGACGATCGCGTCTACCGCTTCGCCGCGCGCGACATCGCCAAGCTGGACGCCGAGCCGGCCATGCCGGGCGCCGGCGAGACGACCCCGTACCTGCACGTCAGCACCTACGCTTCGTGGGCGGACGTGGGCGCCTGGTACTGGCGCCTGGTCGAGGAGTCGCTGGGCGCGGACGACGAGGTCCGGCGGACCGCGCGCGGCCTCGTGAAGAAGGGGATGACCGACGCCGAGCGCGTGCGCGCGGTCTACGACTTCGTGCTGACCGGGACGCGCTACGTCGGCCTCGAGTTCGGCATCCACGGCTACAAGCCGTACAAGGTCACGCAGGTGCTGGCGCGCCGCTTCGGTGATTGCAAGGACAAGGCGTCCCTGATGATCGCGCTGCTGCGCGAGGTGGGCGTGCCGGCCGAGCTGGTGCTGGTGCGGACGCGGCGGGGCGGCCACCTGGATCCCGAGCCGGCGTCGCTGGCCATCTTCGATCACGCGATCGTCTACGTGCCCAAGCTGGATCGCTACCTGGACGGCACCGCCGAGTTCTCCGGGCCGCGCGAGCTGCCCGCGCAGGATCAGGGCGTCACCGTGCTGCGCGTCGGCGCGCACGGCAGCGTGCTGACGCAGACCCCGGTGCTGCCGTCCAGCGAGAATCACGTCCAGCGGCGCTGGCAGGTGGCGCTGGACGCGTCGGGCGACGCGCGCGTCGACGAGGAGCTGATCATCCGCGGGCAGGCCGCGCCCAACTGGCGGGAGCACTACCAGACGGAAGGCGAGCGGAAGGATCGCTACGGCCGCGTCTGGAGCGGGCGCTTCCCGGGCGCGCGGCTGGACAGCGTCGCCATGCCGGACATCGAGGATCGCAACGCGCCCGTCACGGTGCGGGCGGTGGTGACGGTGCCGCGGCTGGCGCGCGCGTCGGCGACGGGCGCGCTGGATCTCCCGGTCACCGGCCGCGACGCGGACTTCGTGCGCACCTACGCGCGGCTGTCGGCGCGCCGGCAGGAGCTGGTGCTCGGGTATCCGTGGCAGCACGACGAGGAGCTGACCTACCGCCTGCCGACGGGCTGGGGGCTGGCGGCGGGCTCGCCGCCGGCGCGGCGCTCGATCGAGAGCCCGTTCGGCCGCTTCGCGCTCGACGTCGAGATCGACGGCTCGGTGCTGCGGGTCCGCTCGTCGCTGAACGTCGAGCGGGCGCGCATCGGCCCCGACGACTACCCGCGCTTCCGGGCGTTCCTGCTCGAGGTCGACGCCGCGCTGGGCAGCCCGATCAGCGTGTCGCCGACGTCGCCGGTGGGCTCGTGACGGCGTCGCTGCGGAGACTGCTGCCCCTGTTGTTCGTCGCCGGCGCGTGCGCGACGGCGCCGTCGCGGCCGATCCCGCCGGCCAACGACGACGGCCTGCGGGGCTGGCAGGCGCTCGCGGACGGGCACCGGCCGGACGCGCAGGCGCTGTTCGAGCGCCGCCTGCGCGAGGCGCCGCGCGATCCGGTGGCGCTGTTCGGGCAGGCGAGCATCGCCTACGAGCGCGGCGACGCGCGCGCCGCGCTCGACGGCTACGCGGCGGCGCTGACCCAGCTGGCGGCCGCGCCCGGCGCGGGCTCCGACTGGCAACCGCTGCTCGCCCCCGTGGCGGCGGCCCGGGTGCTCGCCCTCTACGACGAGGTCGGGGCGCCGGAGCGCGCGCGCCTGATCGCCGCCCTTCGTCCGGCGGAGCTGGCGCGGGGGACGGCGCTGACCTGGCTGGCGCGCGTCGACCTGTCGCGGCTGGCGACCCACGCCGCGCACGAGGGGGGCAACGCCGCCGAGCTGGCCCGCGTGGCCGGGACAGCTGGCTGCGCGACCGTCGCGGCCGATCTCGGCCTGGTCGGCCCGCTCGCCAGCGCGGACCTCGAGGCGCCCCTGCCGCCCGAGAGCCGCGCGCCGGGCGGCTGGCGATCGATCGACGGCTCCGGCTGCCGCGTCGATCTGCCGTCGACCGCCGACGGACACGGCGGGGCGCGCGTGGTGCGGATGGCGTTCGAGGCCGCGGCCGGACGGTACGAGGTGGTCGTCGACTACGCGGGCGAAGGACGGCTGGCCATCGACGGCGGCGAGGCGCGGCCCCACGGCTCGGCCGATCGCTACGGCCCCCGGATCTCCGCGGCCGAGGTGGCGCTGGCGGCGGGGCGGCACGACCTCGAGCTGCGCCTCGCCACCCGGGCCGCCGTCGCCGGCTTCGCGCTCTACGTGCTGCCTGTGGATCGCGGCGCCGGCCCGGCGTCGTCTGCCGCCGCCGTTCGCTTCGTCGACCCGCGCACCGGTGGGACCGCCGCCGGGGTCACGGGCCCCGCACGCGACGACTATCCGGACGCCGCGAAGGTGGGACCGCTCGCCGACTATTGCAGGGCCGCGATCGCCCAGCGCATCGAGGCGACCGACACGGCGCTGAAGGCGCTCGCCAGCCTGCGCGGGCAGCCGCGCTTCGCGCTCGGCCTGGCGCTGGCCGGCGCCGTCGCCCACGACGATCCGACCCGCCCGGCCAGCATCGCGCGCGATGCGGCGCGCGGCGCGCTGCGGGCGGCGGTCGCCGTCGATCCCGAGCTCGCCCGGCCGTGGCACGATCTCGCGTCGCTGGCGCTGGAGGACGAGCGGCCGCGCGACGCGATCGAGGCGGGGCGGGCGGCGGTGCGCGCGGCGCCGGACTGGTGGGCGCCGCAGCTGCTGCTGACGCGCGCGTTCACGCTGCGCGGCCTGGAGTTCGACGCCAACCAGGCGATCGAGGCCGCCGCCC
>DATBHU010000044.1:0-1792 GCA_036557265.1 Polyangia bacterium | reverse complement strand
GAGGTCACCGAAGAGATCATGGAGGGCCAGGCGACGCCTTCGCAGATCGGGGCGTTCCTGACGGCGCTGCGGATCAAAGGCGAGAGCGTCGACGAGATCACGGGCATGGCGCGCACTATGCGGGCGAAGTCGCTGCGGGTGGAGGTCAACGGCGATGTGCTGGACGTGGTGAGCACCGGCGGCGGATCGTTCGACCCGCTGAACATCTCGACAGCGGCGGCGCTGGTGTGCGCGGCCTGCGGCGTGCTGGTGGCGAAACACGGGAACCGCGGCTTCACCTCGGCCAGCGGCGCCGCGGACGTGCTGGAGGCGCTGGGGGCGAAGCTGGAGCTGGAGCCGGCGCAGGTGAAGCAGTGCATCGAGGAGACGGGCTTCGGCTTCATGTTCGCGCAGACGTTTCACCCGGCGATGCGCCACGCCGGGCCGACCCGGCGCGAAATCGGTATTCGCACGATCTTTAACTCGCTGGGACCGCTGACGAATCCAGCCGGCGCGCGCTATCAGCTCATTGGTGCCGGCACGGGCGAGCTGGCGGACAAGATGGCGCAGGTGGTGGCGCGCCTTGGCACGGCCAAGACCCTCATCGTGCACAGCGGCGACGGCCTCGACGAGGTCTCGGCGGGCGCGCCGACCTCCGTGCGTGAGATCGTCGGCTCGACGGTGAGCACGTCGGTGATCATGCCGGAGGATGCGGGTATCGAGCGGACGCCGCTGGACGCGATCAAGACGGGGTCGGCGGCTGAGAACGCGGCCCGCATCAAGGCGGTGTTCGAGGGCGCGAGAGGCGCCGATCGCGACTACATAGTGCTGAACGCCGGAACGGCTCTGCTGGCCGCGAATCGAGTGCAGACGGTGCGCGAAGGCGCGACGAACGCGGCGCAGGCGATTGACTCGGGGGAGGCCCTGAAGCGTCTGGAGCGCTTTGTCTCGGTCAGCCGGCGCCTGGGAGGCGCGTCGTGAGCGAAGCCGGCGTCCGCCGCAGCGACAGCATCCTCGACCGCATCGTCGAAGACATCCGGCCGCAGCTTGAGAAGAGTAAGGTCGAGGCGCCAGAGTCGACGCTACTGCGGCGAGTTGGCGACTTCGACGAGCAGTGGTCGCTGGTGCGGGCGATCGTGGAGGGGCCACGAGGGCCGAGCGACGGCGGGCGGCTGATGCGCCTGATCGCGGAGATCAAAAAGGCGTCGCCGTCGAAGGGGCGACTCGTGAGCCGGCTAGACCACCAGGCCCTGGCGCGGACCTACACGCTGGGCGGCGCGGCGGGCATCTCGGTCGTGACGGAGGCTAACCACTTCCAGGGCGAGCTGAAGTGGCTGACCGAAATCCGCATGAGCCTGAAGGGCTACTATCCTGGCGGGCGACCATCGCTGCTGCGCAAGGACTTCCTGTTCGACCCATACCAGATCACGCAGTCGCGGGCCGCAGGTGCGGACGCGCTGCTGCTGATCGCGGCGATCCTCGACGAAGCCCTGCTGCGCGACTTGATCAAGCAGGCCGCCGAGCTGCAGATGGACACGCTGGTGGAGGTGCACAACGAAGCCGAGTCGGAGCAGGCCGCGCGCGCCGGCGCAATCCTGTTTGGCATCAACAACCGCGACCTGCGCACCTTCGATGTCGACCTGATGACGACGGAGCGGCTGCGGCCGCTGCTGCCTCGCGATGCAATCGTGGTCGGGGAGAGCGGCGTGCAGACGAAGGCGGACGTCGAACGCCTGTACAAGGCCGGGGTGAACGCGGTCCTTATCGGCGAGGCTTTCATGACGGCAGCAGACGTGCGGGCGAAGATGCAAGA
>DATBHU010000043.1:0-2891 GCA_036557265.1 Polyangia bacterium | reverse complement strand
CGATGGCCCGCACCGCGAGCAGCCCCGCCTGGCTGCGCGGCATTCTGGCGCGCGGCCTGTCGGAGGATCGCGACCAGCGGTTTCCGTCGATGGCAGAGCTCCTGGCGGCGATGACGCGCGCCCAGACGCGCGTGCGGCGGCGGACGGCGGCGCTGGGCGTCGGCGTCGCGGTGGCGCTGCTGATGGCCGGCGCCTGGCGCCTGGGCGCCGTCCGCAACGTGGCGTGCGCCGTCCCGCGGGATCAGCTCGCCGCCGTCTGGCAGAGCGGCGACGAGGCGACGCACCCGCGGCGCCAGGCCCTGCATCGCGCCTTCATCGCCAGCGGGCTGCCGGCCGCCGAGGCCGCCTGGCGGCGCGTCGCGGGGGCGCTGGACGAATACACGGCCCAGTGGTCGGCGATGTACGTCGGCGCATGCGAGGCGACGCACGTGCGCGGCGACCAGACCGCCGAGGTGCTGGGCCTGCGCATGGATTGCCTGAACGAGACCCTGGACGGCGTGCGCGCGTTGACGGAGGTTCTGTCACGGGCCGACGCCACCATGGTCGGCCAGGCGGCGACGGCGGCGCGCAACCTGACGCCCGTCAAGCACTGCGCCGACGTCCCCGCCCTGCGGTCGGCCGTGCCGGTGCCGCACGACGACGCGACCGCCGGCGCGGTGGCGGAGGTGCGGCGCACGCTGCGAGACGCCTACGCCCTGTTCGAGGTCGGCAACGAGCGCGCCGCGCTGGCGCGGGCCCGCGCGATCCTGCCGCGCGCCGAGGTGACGCAGTACAAGCCGGTCGTCGCGGAGGTGCTGCACCAGATCGCCTACATGCAGAGCGACGGCGCGCCGGCCGAGGCCGAGCAGACATTCGAGGAGGCGCTCGACGAGGCGGAGGCGGCGCGCGACGACCTGACCGCCGCGAAGGCGGCCATCGGCCTCGTGTTCGTGACGGCCATCGCCAAGGAGCAACGCCACGAGAACGAACAGTGGAGAAAGCTGGCGCACGCGATCGTCGACCGCCTGCCGCCGCCGCAGCACCGCCTGCGCGGCTGGCTGCTGAACAACGAGGCGGCGGCCTTCCTGCAACAGCGACGCTTCGAGGAAGCGCGGCGGTTGCTCGAGCAGTCCGTCGCGCTCAAGGAAGAGGAGCTCGGCAAGAACCACCCCGACATCGTCAGGACCAACATCGGCCTGATCTGGGCGTTGAACGAGCTCGGCCGCCCCGCCGAAGGTCTGCGGATCGCCGACCAGTGCCTCGCCGTGCTGGGCCCGCTCGACGCGGACAGCGTGCTGCTCGCTTACACGCTGAACAACCGCGGCGACGCGCTGAGCGCGCTCAGGCGCTACGCAGAGGCGGAGCGCGACTACCAGACGTCGCTGCGGATCATGCGCGCGCAGTTCGGCGAGACGTCCTCCGTGACCGCCGTGCCGATCGTCGGCATCGGCAACGCGCGCCTCGGCCAGGGCGATGTCGCGGGCGCGGTGCGGGAGCTGGAGCACGCCCTCGCCCTGCAGCAAGGCAGCACCCCCGACCCCACCGCCGTCGCCGACACGCGTTTCGCCCTCGCCCGCGCGCTGGTGGCGAGCGGGCGGGAGCGGGCGCGGGCGCGCGGGCTCGCCGGGGCCGCGGAGCGGGCGTACGCGAGCGAGGGGATCGACGGGAAGCAGCGGGAGGTGGCGGCGTGGCTGGCGGCGCACTGACGAGCGCCACCCTTCTACGTACGTCCGGATCGTCGTAACGTCGGGCCGTCGTGGCGAGCGGTTGTCTAGACGAGAGGACGGTGGTGGCGTTCCTGGAGGGGGGGCTCTCGGGCATCGATCTATCTTCGGTCGAGAGCCATCTGGAGAGTTGTGGCGTGTGCGCCGAGCTGGTGACGTGGGCCGCGGCAGACCAGGCTCATCGGAGCCGATCAGTCGATCGCGCAGGCGGCCACGCTTTCATCGGGCAGCTGGCGCCGGGCGCGCGCGTGGACCGCTACCAGATCCTCGGCGCCGTCGGGCGCGGCGGCATGGGCGAGGTCTACGCCGCGTATCACCCGGACCTGGACCGACGGATCGCGCTGAAGGTGGTCCACGAATCCGGCGCGGACTCCGCGCTGCGGCGAGCGCGGCTGCTGCGTGAAGCACGCGCCATCGCGCGGCTGTCGGACGCGAACGTCGTCGCCGTGCACGACGCCGGCACGGTCGGCGACCGTGTCTACATCGCGATGGAATTCGTCGAAGGCGAGACCGTCGACGAGTGGCTGCGGTCAGAGCCGCGCGGCTGGCGTGAGATCCTGGACGTGTTCATCGCCGCGGGACGTGGGCTGGCGGCGGCGCACGCGGCCGGCATCATTCACCGCGACTTCAAGCCGCAGAACGTGATGATCGGGCGCGATGGAACCGTCCGCGTCATGGACTTCGGATTGGCGCGGCTCGCCGGCGAGCCGATCGACGCCGCTACCGCCGGGGAGGGCTCGGACGGCAAGCCGCAGCTTCCGACGACGGTCACGCGGACCGGCGCGCTGGTCGGAACGCTGGCGTACATGTCGCCCGAGCAGTTCCAGGGCGAGAAGCTGGACGCGCGCGCCGACCAGTTCAGCTTCTCCGTCGCGCTGCATGAGGCGCTCTACGGCAAGCGCCCTGCCCTGGCGCACCTGGCGTCGATCCCGGTCTCCGGAGCGACGCGCTCCGCGCCGGGCGGCGCGCCGGCCTGGCTGCGCGGCGTCCTGACGCGCGGGTACGCGCCGGACCGGACGAAGCGTTTCGCGTCGATGAACGATCTGCTCGCGTCGCTGGCGACCGGACGCGGGCGCGTTCGACGGCGGCTGACGTTCCTCGGCGCCGGGCTCGCGGCCGCGCTGATCGCCGTGGCAAGCTGGCGGCTGGTCACCGCCCGCCGCATTTCGTGCGCGGTGCCGACGGATC
>DATBHU010000042.1:0-3404 GCA_036557265.1 Polyangia bacterium | reverse complement strand
CGTTGATCGTCGTGCGCGCGAAGACCTTCCCGAGCGGCAGCCCGCTCTTCGTCAGATCGTGGTAGCCGAGCGCGCCCGCCTGGTCCGCGTCGTCGAACACGCCGAGCAGCCATGCCGTCGCGGGGATCCTCTGGCTCTTCCCGAACAGCTGCAGGGTGGCGTCGATCCCCCACTCGGAACAGAAGTCGTTCGACACCTGCTTCTGGAACGACGGCAGCGCGCTCGCGACCTGCGCCTGCGTCACCACGGTGCTCATGTTCTTCACGGCGATCAGCGTCTTGCTCGGCATGGCGGTCACCCTCCCGTCGCTCTCAACCGGCGCTGCGACGATTTCTTCCCGCCGCAAACGTGGCGTGATCAGGAGCGCAAACGCAAAAAAACCGAGCGCTTGCTTCGCTACTTCTTCTTCGACTGCAGCAGCGGGACGCCGTTCTTTTCCAGAATCACCATCTCGCCGCCGTCCTTGCACGAACCGCTGATGGTCTTGCCTTCGTCGCTCTTGCCCTGGATCTTGCCGGCCTCGATCGCCGCCGTGCCGTGGGCCCGGACGCGCTGATTCGCCGCATTTCCGGAAGAAACCGTGAAGGTATACCCGGTCTCGTTGGTCACCCGGCAGGCGGCGGCGGCGCCCGAAGGGGCGGCGGCCAGCAGGCCGCCGGCGATGCAAATGATGACAGTCAAGCGTGACATCCGACCGTTGGAGGCCGCCCCCGGCCATTTTCGTCATCACCATCTACTATTGATGCCCGTGCTGTCAGATGAGGACCCACACCCCGCCGTGGAGGCCCCGGAACGGCGGGCCGTCCGCGCCGATCAGGCCCAGGGCGAGACGCCGGCGCCGGCGCCGCGGGCGCTGGTGCGGATGCTGCTGGTCCTGGCCCTGGCTTCCGGGTTTTGCGGGGCGCTGGCGCTGGCCCGGGTCGGGTTGACCGGCCGCGGAGCGCTCCTGTTCCTGGGCTGGAACCTCGTGCTCGCCTGGGTGCCCCTGTTGATGTCGGTCCTGATCGTCCGGCACCACGCGCCGGGGCGGCGGCCGTCGCGGCTCGGGTCCCTCGTGCTCGGCGCCTTCTGGCTGGCGTTCTTCCCCAACGCCCCCTACCTGGTGACCGATCTGATCCATCTGCGCGCGCACGGGTTCGTGTTGCAGCTGTTCGACGCGATGATGGTGTTCGCGTTCGCGCTGACCGGCATCTGCATCGCCTTCCTGTCGCTGTGGCTGGTTCACCGCCTGGTCGAACGGCGCGTCGGCCGCGTGGTCGGCTGGGCCTTCGTCGCGGCGGTGGCGGGCCTGTCTGGTTTCGGCGTCTTCCTCGGGCGCTTTCCGCGCTGGAACAGCTGGGACCTGGTGACCAGGCCGGGCGAGCTGTTCGTCACCCTCGCCGTGCACGCGCAAGATCCGTTCGCGCATCCGCGCGCCATCGGCGTGACGGTGGTGATGGCCGCGCTGTTCGCGATCGCTTACCTGATGTTCTTCGCGGTGACGTCGCTCGACGCCAGCTTCGCCGCCTCGCGGCCGCCGCCCCCGGATTCGCCCGGTTAGGGCGACCTGGCGCCGGTGATGACGGCGGCGGAGTGGTTGCCGTCGAACAGCTTGGCGGCGGCGGCGAGCTGCTCGGGGCCGACGGCGCGCGTCGCGTGCGCCAGCGCGGTGCCGTCGATGTCGAGCTGGGCGCGCCGGCCCACCGCGAACGCCGTCGCGAATGGGTCCGCCGCGCACGCCTCCTCCGAGGCCGGCGTCATCCCGAGATCTCTGCCGAACGCGGCGAGCACGCGATCGGGCTCGTTGGCCGCCGCGGGCGTCGTGACGATCGCGTTCAGATCGGTCCGCATGCGGCCCGCCACCGCCTCGCCCTGTTGTCCGGCGGGGATCGCGCTGGTCACGAACAGCACGTCGGGACGCGCGAGCGGCGCGAAGTCGGCTTTCCAGGTGCGCGCCGGGTTGCCGGAGGCGGTGACGCGCGACGCGAGCGCGAGAAAGGCGGCGTAGTCGGGATCGCGCGGCGCGGGCACCGGCACCGCGATCGCGACCGCGCTCGGCGCCTCGCCCATCACCAGCGTCCCCGTCACCCTGGAGGCGGCGGGCGGCCGCGCTTCGGGCGGCGTGCCCGCCGCCACGCCGGCGAACGCGGCCTTTATCCGCTTGGTCGCCTCCTCGACGTCGACGGGGCCGACGACGATCAAGCGCGCGGTCGCGCCGCCGTAGTACGCGCGCCGGAACGCCTCCACTTCAGGCAGCGTCATCTTCTCGACCTCGGCGGCGACGCCGCCCCGCAGGCCGCCACCGCGGGTCGCGCGCACGCACTCCGCGGCCCGGGTCATCGCCACCGACAGCGGGTCGCGCTCCTGCGTCGTCGCGATCTCGCTGAGCAGGCGCTTTCGTTCGCGCGCGAGGTCGTTCTCCGTCGGCGTCAGGTGCGACAGGCGCGCCGCGACGTCCTCGACCTCGTCCATGATTCGCGCGGCGGGAACCTCGAGCCCGTACAGCGTGTAGTCGGCGCCCGTCGACGCATGAAAGCCGTGGCCGTACTGCGCCGCCAGCTGATCGATGGTGCGCGCGGGCTTTCCCGCCACCCCGGAGGTCGAGAACAGGTGCTCGATGAGATGGGCCATGCCCGAGCGGCCGGGCGGGTCGTGGTCGGCGCCGACGTCGAACAGCAGGGCGAGCCCGGCCTTGTCGCCGCCGGACGTCGCCAGCAGCTCGACCCGCAACCCGTTGTCGAGGCGGAGGCTGGCCGCGCGCGGCGAGCGCTTCCGGCAGCCGGCCGCGCAAAGCGCGAGCGCGCAGAGAACGATCGACATCTGCCGGCGGGCCAACGACATCGCGTTGCGATCTCGCCCCGTCTTCGACGCCCTGTCCAGACAAATAGCGGGTCGCGCGACCCGCTCACCAGCCGTCGGGCACCGTGATCGCGGCGTCGCCCCAGCAGGTCGTCCTGCCGGTCGATCGCAGGCCGCACATCGTCTTCGAGCCGCTCGCCATCTGGATGAAGGGACCGGCGGGCGCTGACAGCGGCGACGCGCTGTCGCCGGGCAGGGCGAAGCAGGTGATCCGACCGGCGCCGTCGAGGCCGCACAGGCGCTGCTGATTGAACGACAGCGCGACGAACGCGCCGGCCGTCACCGCGGGCTGCAGCGAGGTCATGTAGACGAGGGCGCCGTCGTCGCGCAGCGCCGCGCCCTCGCCGCCGACGGTGGCAACCTGCCGGTAAACGCCGGGCCCCGCCACGATGCCGTGCACGGAATAGACCGGCGTGCCGGTGTCGTCGAGGCCGATCACGAAGTCGGCGGCGACATCGATCTGCACGTAGTGGTGGCCCGGCGGCAGCCGCTGGATCGGCGACGCACAGTTGACGCTGCCGTCGGTGTGCAAGGCGCAGGCGCCGTAGCGCGAGAGGACCAGCGAC
>DATBHU010000041.1:0-4977 GCA_036557265.1 Polyangia bacterium | reverse complement strand
GTGAAGACGTTCCAGCAGTCGATCAACCGCAACGTCGACCTGCTGTTCATGGTCGACAACTCGTCGTCGATGAAGAACTCGCAGGACAACCTGCGCATGAACTTTCCGACGTTCATGACCCGGCTCAAGCAGCCGCCCGGTCTGCCCAACATCCATGTCGCGGTGGTCTCGTCGGACATGGGGGCGTACAACCCCGGCGACCCCAACGCGATCGGGCATTGCTCGAGCGCGAGCTCGCCCGGTTACGCGGGCAACAACGGCGTCTTCCAGTACAGCGTCGGACCGGCCGCCACCACCTGCACCGCGACGGGCCTCGACCCGGGCGCGACGTTCATCTCGGACATCGCCGGCGTCCGCAACTACACCGGCAACCTCGAGGACGTCTTCTCCTGCATCGCGGCCCTGGGCGAGAACGGCTGCGGCTTCGAGCACCAGTTCGCGTCGGTGCTGCGCGCGCTGGGCGCCGACGATCTGGGGGCACCGCCCGCCGAGAACCAGGGATTCCTTCGCGACGACGCCTACCTGGTCGTCGTCTTCATCACCAACGAGGACGACTGTTCGGCGCCGCCCGGCGTCGCGCTGTTCGACACGACGGGGAACCTGACCCTCGCCGATCAGCTCGGCCCGATCACCAACGGCTTCCGCTGCAACGAATTCGGTCACCTCTGCAAGACGGGCGGAGGCGCGCTGATGCACCCCGGCCGCAACGCCCCCGGCAACGACGTCACCGCCACCGTCAGCTACGACAGCTGCGAGTCCAACGACACGGAAGGCTACCTGGTGAGCGTCGCGGACACGGCCAATCGGCTCCGGGCGGTCAAAGGCGGCAACGCCGAGCAGGTGGTGGTCGCGGCGATCACCGGCCCCGCGACGCCGTACACCGTCTACTGGAAGCCGTCGGCCCCGAACGACACCTCGTGCGGCGCGGCCTCCTGCCCGTGGCCGTGGATCTCGCACTCCTGCGGAACGGACGACACCAACCACGCAGATCCCGGCATCCGCGTCCTCCAGCTGGTCGATGCGTTCGGCGACAACGGCCTCAAGCTGTCGATCTGCGACGACAGCTTCGCGCCGGCGCTGGATCGCATCGCGGCGCTGATCAACCAGAAGCTGCTGCCACCGTGCATCACCCAGACGATCGCGAACAAGCCGGGGACGTCGGATCCCGACTGCACCGTCGTCAGCCACACGAAGGACGCCACCGGCCGGACCGTCGACGCGCCGGTATCGTACTGCGGCTCGAACGGCAACGTGGCGCCCTGCTGGAGCCTGACCGCCAGCACCGACCCCATGACCTGCGTGGGTCAGATCGTCGACGTGACGACGGACCCGGGCGCGTCCACGGCGACGGCGCAGAACGCCACCGTCAACTGCTCGCTCGTCATCGAGTGAGCGCCAACCGGCGCCCCCGGGCTGCCAACGCCATTCTGCCCAGAGCCAACTTCGTTGGCGGCCATGTGGTACAACCGCCCAGGAATCCAGGGCGATCGGGTGGCCCGCCGGTTGCCTACTATCGATGACGGCCCGAAGAGTGCCGCACAAACAAGGCAGGATTGCAGTCCACAGGCAGTCTCCCTATAATCGCGCAACTTTAGCGCGCCCGTCTGGCCCGGCGCGCTCCGCCTCTCCAATGTCACGCCCCTGCTCGAGGAGGATCCCAATGTCGCCGAACGGTCGTCTCATGTTTCGCGTGCTTCGCTGGGCCGCCCTGGCCGCGGTGGCTCCCGCCCTCTGGGCCTGTCAGGCGCGCAGCCTCGAGAAGCCGACGCTCATGCCGGAAGCGACGTACGTGAAGAACTTCCAGCAGTCCGTCAACCGCAACGTCGACCTGCTGTTCATGGTCGACAACTCGTCGTCGATGCGTCTGTCGCAGACGAACCTGCTCACCAACTTCCCGACGTTCATGACCACGCTGCAGAACGCGCCGCAGGGTCTGCCGAACATTCACGTCGCGGTCGTCTCTTCGGACATGGGCGCGGGTGACGGCTCGATCGCCGGCTGCAACGCGACCGGCGGCAACCAGGGCATCTTCCAGTACACGGCCCAGGGCACCTGCACCAACAGCAACCTGCAGCAGGGCGCGACGTTCATCTCGAACGTCGGCGGTCAGGCGAACTACACCGGCAACCTGGCCGACGTCTTCACCTGCATCGCGGCGCTCGGCGAGGGCGGCTGCGGCTTCGAGCACCAGTTCGCGTCGGTGCTGCGCGCGCTCGGCGCCGACGGGCAGGGCGCCCCGGCCGAGAACCAGGGCTTCCTGCGCCCCGAGGCGTACCTGGTCGTCATCCTGATCACCAACGAGGACGACTGCTCGGCGGCGCCCGGCGTTCCGCTGTTCGACACCACCGCCAACCTGAACATGGCGTCGCAGCTGGGGCCGCCCGCGAACTTCCGCTGCAACGAGTTCGGCCACACCTGCCCGACGGGCGTCGTCGGCCCCAACCGCACCGCCCCGCATCCCGATCGCAACGCCCCGAACCAGGACGTGAACCAGATGGTGTCGTACGACGGCTGCATGTCCGACGACACGGAAGGCTACCTGCTGAGCGTCAAGTACGTGGCCGACCAGATCAAGTCGCTCAAGAGCGATCCCAGCCAGGTGCTGGTCGCGGCGATCACCGGCCCGGCGACGCCGTACACCGTTCACTGGAAGACGCCCACCACGGCCGACACCTCGTGCGGCGCGGCGTCGTGCCCGTGGCCGGAGATCAACCACTCCTGCACCGCGACCGACAGCAGCTTCGCCGACCCCGGCGTCCGCGTCTCGCAGTTCGTGCAGGAGTTCGGCGGCAACGGCCTGGTGCTGTCGATCTGCGACAACAGCTTCGCGCCGTCGCTGGACAAGATCGCGCAGCTGATCAACGCCTCGCTGCAGCCGCCCTGCATCAGCGGCACGGTGGCGATGAAGCCGGGCACGCAGGATCCGGACTGCACGGTCATCAGCCACACCTCGAACGGCACGGGCGGGTTCATCGACGCGCCCGTCTCGTCGTGCGCGTCGAACGGAAACACGCCGCCCTGCTGGTCGCTGACGGCCGGGATGTGCGCGGGCGGTGGCCAGTCGGTCAACGTGTCGCAGGATCCGAACGTGTCGTCGTCGACGGCGCAGAACGCGACGGTCAACTGCGCGCTCTGCATCCCCGGCACGCCCGATCCGGACCGCGGCTGCCCGTAGCGCGCGACGACGCGAGCGCTGTTCGTCGCGCGAGCGCTGTTCGTCGATAGACGATAAACTGGGGCGGAGCGATGCTCCGCCTGGCCAGACGGTTCCGCGCCGGCAGCGGCGACAAGTCGCCGCTGTCGATCGCTGGTGACGGCCGCGGCGTGCTCTGCCTGCACGGCATCACGGGCACGCCGTTCGAGGTCCGACCCCTGGCCGAGGCGCTGGGCCGGCGCGGCTGCACCGTGGCGGCGCCGATGCTGGCCGGCCACGGCGGCACGCTGGCCGAGCTCGCCGCCAGCGGCTGGCCCGACTGGCTGCGGTCGGCGGAGGCGGCGCTCGACGATCTGCAGGCGCGCGTCGGCGGCGCGCCCGTCGCCGTGTGCGGGTTCTCGATGGGCGGCCTGCTGGCGCTGCGGCTGGCGCGCCTGTACCCCGAGCGCATCGCCGCGCTGGTGGTGATGTCGACGCCGCTGCGCCTGCGCCGGTTCCAGGTGGCCGGCATCCGCGCCATCGCGCGCCTGCCCATCGACTTCCGCGCTCACCCGGCGGCGGCCGTGCCGAAGCTGGCGGGCTCGGACATCTCGGACGACGACCTGCGCTACGAGAACCCCGGCCTGCGCGCGTTTCCGATCTCCGCGCTGGAGGGGCTGCTCGATCTGATGGACACGGTGCGCGCGGATCTGCCCGCGATCAGGACGCCGGTGCTGGTGGTCCACGGTCGCCAGGACCACACCGTGCCGATGGAGGACTCGCTCGAGCTGACAGGCTGCCTGGGCAGCGACGTGATCGAACGGCTGTGGCTGGAGCGGTCGTTCCACATCGTCACGCTCGACGTCGAGCGCGACACGGTCATCGACGCGGCCACGCGCTTCCTCGCGCAGCACGCGGGCTGGCCCGCCGGCGCGGCGCCGGCCGCGGCAGCCGCCGCCGACAATCAATGATATTTTGGCGGCCGCCGTGCAAGACCTGATTCTGGCGATCGATCAAGGGACGACGGGAACGACGGTGCTGCTGCTCGACACCGCGCGCACGGTGCGCGCGCGCGGGTATCGCGAGTTCGCCCAGATCTACCCGCGCCCCGGCGAGGTCGAGCACGATCCGGAGGCGATCTGGCAGTCGGTCACGGGCGCGCTTGCCGACGCGCTCAAGGGCTTCGACGCGCGCCGCATCGCCGCCATCGGCATCACCAACCAGCGCGAGACCACGCTGGTGTGGGATCGCGCCGACGGCCGCCCGGTCGGCAACGCGATCGTCTGGCAGGACCGGCGCACCGCGCCGATGTGCGCCGCGCTGAAGGCGGCCGGTCACGAGCCGACCGTGCGCGCCCGGACGGGCCTGGTGCTCGATCCCTACTTCTCCGCCACCAAGATCAAGTGGATGCTCGACAACCGGGCGGGGCTGCGCGCGCGCGCCGACGCCGGGCGCCTCGCGTTCGGCACGGTCGACAGCTTCTTGATCTGGCGGCTGTCCGGCGGCAAGACCCACGCGACGGACGTCACCAACGCGTCGCGCACGCTGCTCTACGACATCCACGAGCGGCGCTGGGACGCCGAGCTGTGCCGCCTCTTCGAGGTCCCCGACGCCGTGTTGCCGGAGGTGCGGCCGTCGAGCGGCGTCTTCGGGGAGACGACGGCCGACGTGCTTGGCGCGCCCATCCCGATCGCCGGAATCGCCGGCGATCAGCAGTCCGCGCTCTTCGGCCAGGGCTGCACCGCGCCCGGACTCGCGAAGAACACCTACGGCACGGGGTGCTTTCTCCTCCTCCACCCCGGCCAGCGGCCGGTGGCCTCCACGCACGGCCTGCTCACGACGGT
>DATBHU010000040.1:0-5657 GCA_036557265.1 Polyangia bacterium | reverse complement strand
TGCGGGGTGATCTTTCGCGGCTTCCACGAACCGCTTCTCGGCACGCGCGAGCCGTCGCTTGACCGTGGCGAGCGAGACGCGGCACGCGGCCGCCACCTCGGTCAGCTGCATCTCTGAAATGAATCGTAACGAAAACGCCATCCGCTCGTCGTCGGGCAGCGTATCGAGGACGCGGTAGGTGGCGCGCACCGCCTCGTGCGTCTCGCCCTGCGGGCCCGAGACCGGAACCTCGGGGACGTCCTCGGGCGCGAGGAAGCGAATCCAGCGCCAGCGGCGGCGGCGGCGGATGCGGCCGCGGGCCGTGAACACCGCCAGCGTCGCGATCCAGCTGCGCAGCGCCGACGCGTCCTTGAGACCGCGGATCCCCTCGAACACCCCGACGAAGACATCCTGGATGACGTCCGAGATCTCGGAGTCGATTCCGAGCGCGCCCGCCACCAGACGCTCGACCAGCGGCTCGTAGCGCTGCACCAGCACCGTGCGCGCCGCGCGATCGCCGCGGTGAAGGGCCGCCACCAGCTCGGCGTCGTCGTTGTAGGCAGTCGCCCCACCATTGAGGACATGCGCGCCGGGGCGCATCTCACGCGGGAGGGCCATCGCGATTCCCATATTACACCGCACGATTTGTCGCCGCTGGGCCCAAAAGCGGCTCATGCGGGCAGGCAAATTTTCGATGGCGTCTCCGACGGAGATCGGGGGCGCGCGCCGTGCAAGTAGGTAGGACGCCGCATCAAGTGGCGGATATCGTGGACCTCGGACCGCGGCGGGCGGGATAATGCCGCGCCATGCGCAAGCTTGGTTACGCCACCCTTCTCTTCTGGGCGGGAGCCGCGGCCCTCGCCGCTTGCTCCGGATCGGGCGGCGCGGGCGCGCCGGGAACGGGCGGCAGCGCCGCCGGCAACACGGGCCGCGGCGGCGCCGACGCGGCGGGCGCGGGCGGCAGCGCGGCGGGTTCGTCGGGCACGACCGGCGCGGGCGGGACCGCCGGCGCGACGGCGACGGCGGGCGCGGGCGGCAGCGCGGGCGCCGGCGGCGGCGCGGGCAGGGGCGGAACGGGCGGCGCCACGGCCGGGACGGGCGGCGCGGCAGCCGGGACGGGCGGTGCCACCGGCGGCAGCGGGGGCGCGGGCGCAACGGCCGGCGCGACGGGGAGCGGCGGCAGCGGCGGCGACCCGTGCGCGACCGCGCTGTTCTGCGATGACTTCGAGAAGTACACGACCGCCCAGACGCCGGGCGCGCCCTGGTCGCGACAGACCAGCTCGGGCTCGACCGCCGTCGTCGACACCACGCAGTTCCACTCCGGCACCAAGTCGGTGAAGTTCGTCGCGGCGGCCGGCACCGGCAGCAAGACCGCCTACCTCCGGCTGATGGCGAGCAGCATCCTGCCGGTGACGCCGAACATCGTTTACGGCCGCATGATGTTCCGCCTCGAGGCGGCGCCGAGCGGCGACGTGCACTGGACGTTCCTCGAGGGGAGCGGCCTCATCGCCGGGCAGAACTACCACGCGCTCTACCGCTACGGCGGCCAGCATCCCGTCATGAACGGGTCGACCTTCGTCGGCAGCCAGCTGATGGCCAACTACGACACGCCCGATTCGTACGGCGGCACCGGCCCCAGCAGCGACTGCTGGAAGCACTCGAACAAGGTGGTCGTCCCGGTCGGCACGTGGTCGTGCGCCGAGTGGCAGTTCGACGGCACCACCAACACGATGCGCTTCTGGCTCGACGGCGCCGCGGTCGACACGCTGACCGTGATGGGCACCGGCGAGGGCTGCGGCCACCAGCCGAACAACTACGTCTGGACGGCGCCCACGTTCGACCGCATCGACCTCGGCTGGGAGTCGTACCAGCAGGACGACGCGCGCACGATCTGGATCGACGACGTCGTGCTGTCGAAGACGAAGGTGGGCTGCCCGCAGTAGCGGCGCGCGCTTTCCTCGGCGACCACGCGGTTCACGCCGACAGACAGACCACGTTGGCCTCGCTCACGAAGGCGCAGCTTCCTCCGGATTGGCCGTTGGTCTGGGTGCAGACATCGGCGGGCAGGCAGCTGCACATCGGCGCACCCGAACAGGCCGCGGGCGTGTCGACGCACTTCGGTGGCGGCGGGTCGCAGGCCGGCGGTATGCAACCCGGCCCGCCGCTGGTGGGGCACTGGTTGGTCATCACCCAGCCCGACGGACACTGACCGGCGTCGCCGAGCGGGTCGCAGACCTGCACGCCGCCGCAGGTCGGGTGGACGCAGACCTGATCGGCGCGGCAGTTGACGCCGCCGCACGGCACGCCGACGACGCCGCCCGTGCCGCCGGTGCCGGTCGTCCCCGCGGCGCCGGTCGATCCGGCTGCCCCGCCGGCGCCGGCCGTCCCGGCTGCCCCGCCCGCGCCGGTCGCGCCGGCCGTCCCGCCGGTTCCCGCCGCTCCCGCGCCGCCGCCGCCGTCGTTGCCGCCGGTGCCGCCGCCGCAGCCGGCCGCGAGGACCAGCAGCACGCTCACCGTCATCGCTCTCGTCGCCGGCATCATGGGCAGGTGGTGGTGGGACAGGTGTTGCACTGGATGGTAACGCCAGTCTAACCACGATGGAAAACTGATGCGACGGGGACGCGCGCGTCGCGATCTCCGGCGGGCGGGCGCCGGGCGCGTCCTTGACACGCATATGCCGTGCCCGCATGCTCGATCGCGCCCGCGCATGCGCACCCGCATCGCCCACCGCCTCGTCGCAGCGTCCGCGCTGCTCTCGCTGCTCGCCGTCTCTGCGGCGACCGGCGGCGTCTGGCTGCGCTGCCGGATCACGGGCGTGCTGCGGCCGGCGTGCTGCTGCCCCGCCGCTGACGGGGCCAATGACGGCGCGCCGACGCCGGCGACGGCCGAGAGCGACGACGACTGCTGCGATCGGATCGTGACCGAGGTCGAGCGGGCGCCGTCCGAGCTGGCGTCGCGCGCGCCCGCCCTGGCGCCGGCGCTCGTGCTGGTGCTCGCCGACGTCGCCGATGCCGCGTCGATCGTGGCGCGCCCCAGCCGGTTCACGAGCGATCAGTCTCGCGCCGGGCCGGCCTCCACACGCACCCGCCTGCTGGCCAAGAGCGCGCTCCTCATCTGAACGCCGGCGTCCCGGAGTCGCGGCGCGCGGCCACGCGACCGCCCGCCGCCCGCTGACACCCGAGCGTTCAACCGCCGCTCGCTGACGGCCGTCTGCCGTCGCGGGCGCGACCGTGGAGACGTGATGAGGACCGAGATCGAGATCCAGATCAGACGACTGCCGAGCTTGCTCACCCCGCTGACCGCGACTGTCCTGCTGGCCGGATCGCTGTCGCCGCGGCCCGCGCGCGCGGAGGCGTGCGTGCCGCTTCCCGGCGCCCGCTGCGACGCCGAGACCACCCTGGCGCAGCAACCGGACATCGCCACCATCCTGGCGGTGGTCCAGGACCGCAACCCGGCGGTGCGCGAGGCGCGCGCGCGGGCGGAGGCGGCCGACGCGCGCGTGGGCGTCGCGGGCGCGCTCCCCGATCTGGAGCTGAAGGGCGAGCTGTGGGGCGTGCCGCTCGCGCACCCGGTCGCGTTCGACATGTCCAACACGATCATGATCGGGCTGCGCCAGTCGTTTCCCGCCTGGGGCAGCCTGGACGCGCGGGCCCGCGCGGCGCGCGCCGACGCGCTGGCCGCCGAAGACGCGGTGCGCGCGCGCCAGCAGGAGACGGCGGCGGAGGCGCGGCGCGCGTTCGCGGCCTACTTCCGGGCCGACCACGAGATCCGCATGCACCTCGAGCACGCGGGCCTGATGTCGCGTTCGATCGAGACGGCGCGGGGCCAGTACGCGCTCGGGCGGGGGACGCAGCAGGACAGCCTGCGGCTCCAGGCCGAGCTGTCGCGCCTGCACGCCGCGGTGACCGCGATGGAGCAGCAGCGCAGCTCGGCGCGCGCGCTGCTGAACGCGCTCATGGATCGGCCGCCGGACGCGCCGCTCGGGCCGGCGCCCGACGTCAACTTCACGCAGGCGATGGCGGGCGCCGGCGACGACGCGGCGGCGACCGCGGCCGGCGCGCGCGGCCTGGACGAGCGGCGGCCGGAGCTGGCGGCGGCGGCGCGCGCCGTCACCCGCACGGAGGCCGCCCTGGACGCCAGCAAGCGCGAGGCGAACCTGCCCACCCTCATGGTCGGCGCGGACTACTGGTACATGCCGACGTTCGAGACGCGCCACGCCTACGGCGCGATGCTGACGGTCAGCCTCCCCTGGCTGAACCCGCGCCACCGCGCGGAGGTGAGATCGGCCGAGCGCCAGCTGGCCGCCGAGCGCAGCGCCCTCGACGCGCAGCGCGCCGCGGCCCGCGCCCAGCTGTACGACGCCGCCGCCAAGCTGCGCGCCGCGCGCGCCGCGCTCGCCATCCTCCACGGCCGGGTGCTGCCCGACACGCGCCGGGCGTACGAGTCGGCGGAGGCGCAGCTGCAGGCCGGCCATGGCGACGTCACCGTCCTGCTGGAGGTGGCGCGCGCCTACCTGGCCGCCCGCATCGACGAGGTGCGCGCCATCGCCGACGTCGAGGCGAGCCGCGCCGACTACGCGCGCGCGGCCGGAGAGCCACGATGACCGGCGCGCCCGACGGCGGCGGCCCGCCGCCCGGCGTGCGCGCGATGGCGGCGCTGCGCTGGACGCTGGTCGTCGTGATGGCGATGGTCGCGGCGGCGGCGCTGGCGTACAGGTTCGCGGGCGCGCGCGGCGGCGCCGCGGTCGGCGCGGGCCACGCCGAACGCGAACGGTATCACTGCCCGATGCACCCGTCCGTGGTGCAGGACCGTCCCGGCGAGTGTCCGATCTGCGGCATGACGCTGGTGCGGCGCCAGGCGGGCGGCGATGCGGGCGCGCGCGCGGCGCCGCCGCAGACCGCGGGCGGCGTCCCCGGCCTCGCGGCCGTGGATCTGACCCCCGAGCGGATCCAGCTCATCGGCATGCGCACGGCGATCGTCGCCCGCGCGCCCCTCGGCGACAGCCTGCGCGCCGCCGGCGTCGTCGCCGCCGACGAGCGGGGCCTGGCCCAGATCTCGGTGCGCTTCTCGGGCTGGGTGCAGCAGCTGCTGGTCGCCGAGACCGGGCGCCACGTGAAGAAGGGCGAGGTGCTGGCGACCGTCTACAGCCCCGAGGTGGCGCGCGTCGAGCAGGAGCTCCTGACCGCGCGCGGCTGGGCGGCCCGGGACACGGCGGCAGGCGCCTCGCCCGGGGGCACGGCCGCCCCCGCCGACCTCGGCGATCTCGGGGCCGCCGCGCGCCGGCGCCTCGAGCTGCTGGGCGTCGCGCCGTCCGAGATCGACGCGGTCGTCGCGCGCGGCAAGCCCAGCGACAGCGTGCCGATCCGATCCCCGGTCGACGGCTTCGTGACGGCGCGCAACGTCGTGCCGGGCGCGGCCGTGCAGCCGGGACCACCGCTGTTCGAGGTCGCGAACCTGTCGCGCATCTGGGTGCTGGCCGACGTGCTGGAGCAGGACGCGGCGCGCCTGCACGTCGGACAGAAGGGGACCCTCGAGCTCGCCGCCTACCCGGGCGAGCACTTCGAGGGCCGCGTGCAGTTCATCTACCCGACGCTGGCCGCGGCGACGCGCACCCTGCGGGTGCGGCTCGAGCTGCCCAATCGCGGGGGCCCGGGCGGCGTCAAGCTGCGCCCCGGGAT
>DATBHU010000039.1:0-9141 GCA_036557265.1 Polyangia bacterium | reverse complement strand
CGCCCGATCGCGTTCGCCCCCTTACCGCGCGGGCCGTTCAACTTCCTCGATTCGATCTCCGCGATCGAGCTCTACACGCCCCTCTACCACCTGCTGCTCGGCCAGCGGGACTTCGGCCGCGCCAACCAGTCGCTGCAGCTCGACGAGACAGTCGGGATCTACGCCGCCCAGGTCCTGGGCGACACCACCCACCTCGCGCTGATCAACAACCACCACCCGTGGGTGCCGCTGTCGTCGCTGCGGGCCGGACACCGCCTGGTGCTGCACGGGCTCGGCACCGAGACGCTGCACGCGACGCTGGTCCAGCACAAGCGCGCGGCGGCCGGCGGCCGGAGCGAAGGCGGCGTTCAGGCCGGCAGCGCCGTTCAACCTGGCGGGGCCTTGGGCTTCGGCCTGCAGAGCCTCTGGCGCGGGCAAGGCCCGAAGTGACCGCGCTGGCGGGCGTGCACGTCGAGCGCCTGCCGCTCCCGCTGGTCTTCGCGGCGACCGCGGGCGGGTTCCTCTTCATCTATTTCGGCGTGGGCGGGCTGGCGCATCTGCTGGTCACGCGCGTCTTCCCGGCCCTCGGCCGCGGCCGCACGCTGGCCGAGCGGCCGCTGGCGCCGGGCCAGCTCGGCCGCGAGGTCCGCCAGTCGCTGGTGTCGATCGCGATCTTCGGCGGCTACGGCGTGCTGACCGCCGTCGGCGCGCGCGCCGGCCTGTGGCAGGTCGTGCCGCTCCGGTCCGCGGGCGGCGTCGCCCTCGAGATCGCGCTCCTGGTCCTCTGGAACGACCTGCACTTCTACGCCATCCACCGCCTCCTGCATGGACGCTGGCTGTTCCAGCACGTCCATCGCGAGCACCACCGGGCCATCCGCCCCACGCCGCTGTCGACCTACGCCATGCACCCGGTGGAGGCGCTGCTGCTCGGCAGCGTGATGGTGCTGGTGCAGCCGTTCCACGCCTTCAGCCTGCCGACGCTGCTGCTGTTCCCGCTCGTCAGCCTGGCCATGAACAACCTCGGGCACATGAACTACGATCTCGTCCCGGACAGCGGCCTCTGGCATCCGCTGGCCGCCAGCCGCCGCCACGAGCGCCATCACCGGCAGGTGACGGGCAACTACGGCTTCCTGCTCCCCGTCCTCGATCGCTGGTTCGGCACCCAGCTCCCGGACGGCGCCGCCGCGACCGACAGGCCCGCGCTCAAGGCGTCGCCGTGAGCACCACCGTGTTGGCGTCCTCGTTGGAATCGGGCGAATCGTCCACCGCCCGGATCAGCAGGTACTGGCGCACGCCGCGCGGGAAATCCGACAGCGTCGCCTCGTACGGGTAGCGACCGGGCCCGACGCCCATCGCGACGTAGTCGGCCGGGACCTTCGGATCGAGCACGATCCGCCGCGCCCGCGCCAGCCCCGGATCGCCCGGCCCGTAGTTCGCGACGTAGCGATCGACCCGGCGCGCCGCCGCGTGCAGATCCCCCGACGACGAACGCCCGACCGCCGAATCACTGCCGCCCCCGCAGCCGACCGGACCCAAGGCGATCACCCCCGCGACGGCCAGGCCGGGCGCGCTCCCGCGCCATCCCCTCACATCGGAGATCTTGCGAACCCCGTCAGTAAATTCCAGACAGGGACAGCCCGTAGGCCGGCGCCCGAGCCGCTACCGCTTCGGGTTCCAGCCGGTGTTGGCGACGCCGCCCCGGCCCTGCGCGGGCGGCGGCCCGCCCTGCGGGCGCTCGCTCGCCGTCTCGGGCGCGGGCTGGCGCGGGTGCTTCATGTCGAAGGCCGGCTTCTGGTTGGGGTCGCAGTTCGGCCCGAAGCCGTTGGCGTTGAACCGATAGGCGAGCCGCCCGCTCGATCCCGCGCCGTTCGCCTCGACCTCGACCTCGTGCTCGCCGGCGCGGCTCGGCGAGCAGTAGGACAGAAGGTAGTACTTCTTGGAGGCCGCCTCGATGCGCGCCGAGATCTCGTCGAACCCCGCCTGCACGTCGGCGCGGTTCTGCGACGCGAACGTCCCGGAGCGGCCGATGCGCGACAGCTGCTTGGCGTCGACCTCCTGGCCGGCGCCGATGACGTAGGTGTCGAACATCGGACCGGCGCTGTCCAGCGACTTCATGACGTCGTCCTCGCTGGCGCGGTGGGCGCGGTCAGTGCCGTCCGTGAAGACGACCAGCGTCCCGAACCGCAGCGGCACGGGCGCGTGCTCCATCTGCTGGCCGAGCACCCGGATCCCCTCGATCACCGCGCCGTTCAGGTTGGTGGACGGATCGCGCGGGCGCCTGTTGCCGAGCGAAGAGACCCCCGCCCGCACGTTGCCCCCAAACGGCACCACCCCCGTCAGGTGGGGGCTGCCGTCGAACGTGTAGACGGCGACCTTCTGGTACGGGCCGACGCGATCCCCGAACGTCGACGCCGCCTGGATCAGGGCCGGCATGTCGCCCGAATCGACGACGCTGCCGCTCATGTCGATCAGCAGCAGCGTGTAGTGAATCGCCGCGACCTCGGGGTTCAGGATCGTCTGCTTGCTCTCCAGGATCGACACCGGCTGCCGATCCTCGTAGATGCGGAAATCCTGGGGCGTCAGATTTGCGACGGGCTCCCCTTTGCGCGTCTCGACCGTGAAGTAGACCGCGACGTTCGAGGGCTTGTGCACCGAATGGTCGACCATCTGCAGCTTCAGGCCGGCACAGCCCGCGGAGGCGATCAAGAATGCGCCTCCCAAACCGATAGATCCTCCGATGCCTCCCGGTTTTCGCATGCCGCGGGGCATACCATGAAACCGCAACAGGAATTAAGCTTCCCCAACGGCCCGCGCGCACCCCAGCATGAGCTCGGATTTAAGGAAATTTAGATGAGACGTCCAGAAGTCTGGCCATTTGTGCTCGCCGCCGTTTTGGCGCTGCCGCTGCGGCGCGCCGCCGCAGACCCGATCGCGGCCGACAAGCTCGCCGAGACCCCGATGGCTTCGGCCGGCAGCGGGCCGGAGGCCGACTACCTGCGCACGCTGCACGGCCACATCCACCGGCGCTGGGCCGACAACTTCCTCCAGCTGGCGGGCGAGAAGCTGCCGGCCGTGAACCCGCTCAATCAGGCGGGGCTGACCGCGGAGGCGGACGTCGTGGTCGCCCCCGACGGCCAGCTGATCTCGGCCCGCATCGCCCGCGGCTCCGGCTTCCCCGGCTTCGACGACGCCATCCTGGAAGTGCTGCGGGATTCGGTCCCGTTCCCGACGCCGCCGCCGGCCATCCGGTCCGACGACGAGCGCCTGCACCTGCACTGGCTGTTCGCGCGCGATCAGCGCCGCTGCGCCGGCGTGACCGTGACCCACAGCTACGATCCCGTCGAGGTCGCGCTGCCGAAGCTGCTGCGGGCCGGACGCCGCGACGAGGCGCTCAAGCGGGTCGCCATGACCCGCGGCGCGGGCCTGCCGGCGGAGTCGGTCTTCACGCTGCTGGCGGCCGACTGGATCAAGGCGGCGATCCACGAACCGTGGGCGACCGTCCGGATGGCCCGCCTGCTGGCCGAGCGGGGCGACGACGAGGGCGGCAAATGGCTCAAGAACGCGGTGCGCCGGCCCGAGCTGGCGGGCGACGCGGGCCAGGCGCTGGTGGCCGTCAGGGTCCCGCTCTGCCCGCTGCTGAAGGCCTGGTTCGACAGCGACAACTGGACTGACCATCAGGTGGCGGCGGTCGCGCTGATGAACGCGGGCGATCCGGCCTGCGCGCCCGGTCTGACCAAGCTGCTCCGCAACACCAAGGCGCGCCCCGAGGCGCGCGCCGCCGCGGCGACGGCGCTCGGTTCGATCGATGACGCCGACGCGCGCAAGGCGCTGGCGGAGATGGCCCGGGACGACAACCCCGTCGCGCCGGTGCGGGCGGCGGCGATGCTGGCGCAGATCAAGCCGGGCGCGGGGCGGCCCAAGGTGATCGCGATGGAGCGCTACCTGCGCGACGCGTCGCCCGACATCCGCGCGGCGGCCGCGGCGGGCGTCGTGCGCGCGGGCGGCGCGGCGAACCTCGACGACCTCTACGTGCTGTTCAAGGACAACGACGCCCGGCCGGCGATGGCGTCGCTGCGCGAGCTCGATCGGGTGCCGTCCGAGGAGGCGACCAAGCTGATCGCGCGCCTGGCCCGGCGGCCGCAGCCGGAGGTGCAGAAGCTGGCCTCCGAGATCCTGCTGCGCCGGAACGCGCGCGACTATTACCCGTCATTCAAGTCTTTCATGGACCCGAAGGCCGACCCGGACCTGCGCGCGCTGGCGCTGGCCGGGGCGGACGAGCCGGCGTTGCAGGCGGCCGCGTCGGATCCCAAGCTGGGTCTGGGCGTGTTCCGGGCCCGGCTGGCGCGGGGTGAGCGCGAGCAGGCGATCGACTGGTTCCTGGCGCACGGCGCGGCGATCCCGGCGGCGATGCAGGGCGAAGCGATGGCCGACTGGCTGTCGACGGCGCGCCCGATCACGGCCGAGAACAAGCCTACCGCCGCGAAGACGCCGACGCGGCGCTAGGCAGCGACGGCTACGACTACGGCGCGCCGCCGTCGGCCGCCGCGCACGGAAACGCGGCGGTGGTGCACGCGCCGCAGGCGATCTCGGCGCAGCTGGCCACGGGCGCCTGGCCGGCCCGGACCTCCGACGCGGAGAGCGCGCTGTTCGTCGGGCACGTGTACGGCGTGGTATCCGATTGAATGGTCTGCCCGACCAGCGCGCCGGAGGTGTCGTAGACCGAGCTGACGACGCCGAACGACTGGCGCGAGACGACGGTCAGGCCGCAGCCCGGGTAGTCGCTGCGTTCCTGCCCGGCCGAGCACGACAGGCTGCCGTCGCACCCCCAGGTCCTGCAGTAGCAGTCCCACGACACCGTCATCACGCCGTTTGCGACCTGGCAGTCGCAGCCATCCGAGGTCCCGCCGTCGACGGGGGGCAGGCATTGCTGGCTGCCGAGCGGGCAGGCGCAGCTGACCTGATTGCAGCTCGCATCGGGGAACTGCCCGGCCCGCATGCGTCCGGCCGTCAGGCTCGGGTCACTGGGGCAGCTGTAGAACCCGATGTCGGCGGTGTGCTGCACGCCGACCAGCTTTCCCGACGCGTCCGTGACGTAGAGATCCGGACCGGCCGCCCCCTCCTGGACCGAAACCGTCAAGCCACAAGCGAGGTAGCCCATGCCGCCCCGACAGCCGGTCGCGTTGCAGCCCTGCGACGCGCAGAAGCAGTCCCAGGACATGATCAGCGCGCCGTCGTCGTCGATGCGGCAGCCGCAAGCCGCCGGATCGTGTTGGGGAGCGTCGCCCCCGTCGACGGCCGGCTGGGCGGTGTCGCCGCCGTCGGCCGCCGGCGTCAGGCTGCTGCCGCACCCCAGGGCGCCCAGCGCGACGAGCAGCAACAACGAACAGGTCGATGATCTCACGCGGACGTCACCGTGCAACATCGGTGCCCCCGCGCCGGACGGGCACTTCGCGCGCGCCAACCCGGCCTGACAGCGACATTCGGATCAGAGGGCTACGGCGTGACCTTGTCGATCGGCACGGCGGTCTTCTCGCCGAGGACCTTGCCGTTGGTCGCGATGACCTTCCTGTACCAGTCGAACGAATCCTTCGGGACGCGCTTCTGGTTCTGGTAGTCGACGTAGACCAGGCCGAAGCGCTGCTTGTAGCCGTCGGACCATTCGAAGTTGTCGAGCAGCGACCAGGCGTAGTAGCCGGTCACCGGAACGCCGTCCTTGATCGCGCGTCCGAGCTCGCTGAGGTAGCGGTGCATGAAGTCGATGCGCTGCGGGTCGTGGACCTTGCCGTCGAGGAAGATCTGGTCGCGCACCGCCAGGCCGTTCTCGGTGATCGACAGCGGCAGCTTGTAGCGATCGTGGAAGAAGCGCGGCCCCCAGTACATCGCGGCCGGCGTGATGGTCTGCCAGTCCGAGCCGGCGCGCGGGTAGCCGGCCGGGATCGGCAGGTGCTCGGGCTTGCCGTCGGCGCCGCGCCGGTAGCTGTCGGCCTTGTAGATGTTGAGGCCGAGGAAGTCGAGCGGCTGCTTCATCTCGTCGAGGTCGGACTGCTTGAACTTCGGCATGTCCTTGCCGTACTCGGCCACGCCGTCGTCCGGGTACTTGCCGAGCACCACCGGATCGGTCCACCAGGCGTTGTTCCATTCGTGGCGGCCGTTGACGGCGAAGATCGCGGCGCGCGCCGCCTCGACGTCCTCCGGCTTGTCGGTGGCGGGCTGGGCGATCTGGGCGGCCAGCACGTAGCCGACCTTCGTCGCCGCCGCGTCCTTGGCGTGCGCGCGCAGCGCCTGCGCCCCCTTGGCGTGGGCGCGCATGCCGTTGTGCGCGGCCAGCAAGTAGTCCGCGAACTTCAGCTTGTCGCCCGGGGCGTGCACGCCGTCCAGGTGGCCGAGGCCGATGAAGCACTGGGGCTCGTTCTGCGTGACCCACAGCTTCACCCGGTCGGAGAACTTGTCGGCCAGCAGCGCCGTGTACTCCGCGAACCAGTCGGCCGAATCGCGGTTCAGCCAGCCGCCGCGCTTGTAGAGCGCCTCCGGGTAGTCCCAGTGGAAGGCGGTGCACATCGGCGTGATGCCGGCCTTGCCCAGCTCGTCGAGCAGGCGGCTGTAGAAGTCCAGCCCCTTGCCGTTGACCGCCCCGATCCCGTTCGGCAGCACGCGCGTCCACGACACGCTGAAGCGGTAGGACTTCGCGCCCAGCGCCTTCATCAGCGCGACGTCCTCCTTGTAGTGGTGGTAGTGGTCGCAGGCCGTCTCGCCCGTGTTGCCGTCGAAGATCGCGCCTTTCTTGCGGCAGAAGGTGTCCCAGACCGACGGCCCGCGGCCGTCCTCGTTGGCGGCGCCCTCGACCTGGTAGGAGGCCGTCGCGACGCCCCAGGCGAAGTCCTTCGGGAACGCACCGCCCTTGCCTGCCCCCTTGGCCCCCTTGTCGGCCGGCTTGGCCTCGCCGGCCGCCCGCGCGGCGCGGGCCGAGGAAGCCAGCGCCATGCCGGCAGCAGAGACACCGAGGAACTTCCGCCTGCTGACGCCGTGGGGCTCGCGCATAGCCGGATCCTGTATCACAGGTGCCGGTCGCCGGAAGGTGGGAAACCAGTCTTGACAGGCAGGTTACGCCTAAGCATCATTCGCCGTCTCTTTTGCGCCCGTAGCTCAACTGGATAGAGCATCGGCCTTCGAAGCCGAGGGTTAGGTGTTCGACTCACCTCGGGCGCGCGGGGGACGGACGCAGAAGTAGCAGCAGTAGACGACTGAAAACCGAATAGCCGGGCGCGTAGCTCAATTGGCAGAGCAGCGGACTCTTAATCCGTTTGTTGAAGGTTCGATTCCTTCCGCGCCCACAAGCAAAACACGCGACTTTCGGCCGATTTTTGCCAGTTCTCGGCTCATCGCGGGTTGCTCCCGTTACTCTAGGCAGCTGCGTTTCACGACGGCGACATCGGAGATCTCGGGCAGGTCGCCTGCGACGACGGCCAAGCGCCGGCCAGTCCGCGGCTAAGCGGTCTCGCTAGGACTTCAGAGTCGGTCGCGATGCTGCCTCGCCGCTCTGGGCGGCCCCCGACCCGCCCGCCTTGAACAGGTAGATGAGGTAGTCGCAGGGTATCCATGCACCGGAGAGCTCGTCCGGCAAGATGCGAAGCATCTGCTCGAAGATTTCCTCGGAGAGGTCGGCAACAGCATCTCCATAGACCACGTCGATGAAGCCGACCACGGGCGCGATCGACCTTTTATCTACACGGAGGGTCTTCCGCATGATGGCAAAAGGGCCGCCGGTCTCCTCGACCCAATGGTCGCGATCGAAGGTGCTTGCGCCTTGATTCGGACCTCGGATCACGTTTGCGAGCTTCGCCTTCTGAACGACGTACGCCAGGTGCTCGCTGTTCCAAAGATGCTCGAGCGACAGGGTCACCAGCGCCCGTGAATGATGGGCAGAGATCCAGGCGAACATCGAGCTCGGAGCGAATCCCGTGAACACCACGAGCGCATCCTTCTTCGCGACCCGCAATATTTCCACGACATCCAAGATATTTTTCCGAACGTAAAGAGAGTGGGAAACCAGGATCACGTCGGCTTCGCACGCGAATTCGAAGGCCTCACTGGGCTCCAGGACAAATCGCTGCTCCACATACCTGGGCAATTCGGAGATGTCGGTCCATTTGCGATCGTGATCGTACCGAACGACTTCCGCGCTCCTCAAATCGACGCCGATCGCCTCCATGATGTCGCCTGTCGACGGCGAGCTAGCACTGGCGAAATCCAGCACCTTTACCCTGGAGCGCTGGCCGATATCTTCTTTGAGCAGCTCCAGGGTCGCCTCATGCACCTCCTTGTCGCCTGTGACCAACGCGCCGAGAAAGGCGGGATAGTGCAGGTTGAACTCGCTCGACGAAGTCACGCGCTGGACGATCGATGAGAACAACCACATGGAGAGGGAAATGGCGATGATGACGTCCTTGACGCCCCAGTAGTCGCCGACGATCCGATCCGGATGCCAACCGAAAACGAAGTGAGCAAATGCAGAAGCGGCCAGGGCTACCATCAGAAGGACATCGATCAGTAGCCAGGACGTCACGATCGCTACCTGCGAGGAGCGCACCCCGGGCTCGTGGGCCGAGAGCTCCTTGACTGAATGGCGAACCCATCCGACGTAGAGCACCAGGAAGACCAACAGCGACCAGTGCCTGTGCCACCCCAGTGTCACCTCGAGACCGGTGGTTACGTAGGCCAGACAGAGCAGGTACGCGAGGAGCAGGTCCAACTTGGAACCACTTCGAACCGGTCGAGCGAATACGTGGTCGAACAGGACCAGATAGAGATAGGAAATGTGAACGAGGAAGACTGGCGCCGTGAATAGCGCGGGCTTCAGTCTCTGCCATGCTCCGACAGCTTCTGGTCCCGGACGGCCGCCCGACGCCGTCGCTGCCAGGTGCGCTCCGAGCGCACCGAGGAGGGCCAGGGCCGCCAGAGTGAGACGCAGGATCCGAAGCCATCTGTGGCCGGGAACCGGACTCTGTCGGGAAGGCGCCATCGGATTCAAACTCGCAATTTGACGGCCAGAGTACGAGCGCCCATAGATCGACGTCAAATGCGCTCGACCGGCGATTGATCCACAATCCGGCGCATGGACGACGCCCGCGCCGCCGACAGCGCCACGGTCGCCGCCCTGCGCCG
>DATBHU010000038.1:0-17450 GCA_036557265.1 Polyangia bacterium | reverse complement strand
ACATGCTGCCGCCCACCTGGCGAACGGTCGCCCTGTTCAACCCCGTCGTCTATCTGATCAGCGGTTTTCGCTGGAGCTTCTACGGCACCGCGGACGTCGCCGTGGGCATCAGCCTGGTGATGACCTGCGGGTTCCTGCTGGTGCTGCTGGCGGTGGTGGCGTGGATGTTCAAGACGGGATACCGGCTCAAGAAGTGAGCCGATCTCACGGGCGGCCGGGATCGCTGTCGAGCGACGCGATCGGCTCGAACGACCAGAAGCGGCTGCGCAAGCTGAGCAGCCCGCGATATCGGTCGCCGGTCGTGGTCAGCACGAAGAACTCCAGCTTCTCGTGAAGCCGGCTCGCGTCGAACGGTCTGACCGCGTCCGGCGCGACAGCGACGCGCTCGATCGAGGCCTTGCCGTCATCGCAGAGCACGCGCCCGACGACCACGAAGGCCGCGTTCGCCTTGGACGCGGGATAGAACCGGGCCTCCAGCGTCCTCACTCAAGCACCTCTCCGAACCTGGTCCGGCCATGGGCACCTGGCCGCCGAGCTCAGTTGAGCGGCTCCTCTCCTCCTGCCGTCGCCGCGGTGGGATCGGCGATCGACATCCGATCGCCGCGGACATGAACGAGCAGGATCTTCATCGCCGGAACGCCCCGGACCAGCTCGCTGGCTTGGTCGAGGTCGCGCGCGAGGATGATCGGGCATCCGAGGGTCCGCAATTCGTCCACCAGATACCCGATGGCGCGCGGATCCTCGACGACGAGCAGTACTCCGTTGGTTCTCTGAGGCACGTCTGACCGAACCGAAGCAACGATCGGACCAGTCCGACATCCGCACACCGATCGCGCTGAGGACCGCGCCGCCTCCGCGATGTTCGTGCATCGTGCACGGACGTCGTGCAGCGTGCACGACCGAGCCCGGACCTACATGACGCGCGCGGCGCAGGACCGCCGAAACCAGACGTCGCCCGAAGCAGCTGTCCTCGAGGAACGCGGGGCACACAGCTTGCTAGACCTCAGGCGCATGAAGAAGCTGGAGGCGCGATTTCATCCGCCGTTCGCCGCGACGGGCGCCTACGTCATCGTCGGGCACATCGTCACGGACACCGACGATGCAGGCGCGTCCCCGCGCGTGGAAGCCGCGCCTTCGCTGGCGGGACACCGTTCGCCGGCCACCATCCTGGCGACGCTCAAGCACCTCGTGGCGACGACCGCGCCGCGCACGTTCGAGCGCCTCGGATCCCTTCGCAGCCGGTACTGGTCGTTCGTGCTGGTCGGCGACGCCGCCCCTCCGGCGGCGGCCGATTGACGAGATCGCCCCCGCCGTCGCGTTCAGCTCACGCCTTGCCGTGGCGCGCCCGGCGCCAGATGGTGGACGGGTCAATCTGAAGAATCTCGGCGGCGCGGGTCTTGTTGCCGCCCACCTTTTCCAGCACCCAGGCGATGTACCTCTGCTCGACGGCGTGAAGGGGGAGCATCTCACCGTTCTTGCCGAGCGGTTCGTTCGGACCCCAGTCGTCGAGGGCGCGACGGATCTCGCCCGCGACGACCTCCGCTGACTCGCCCGTGATCACGCATCGATCGACCAGGTTCTCGAGCTGGCGGACGTTTCCCGGCCACGAGTACTCGACGAGCAGCTTGATGGCGTCGCGGTCGAAGGAGGTCGCCTGCGCGCCCGGAAACCGCTCCCGGCTCCTCGCCAGGAAGTGTTCGACCAGCAGCGGGATGTCCTCGCGCCGCTCGCGCAGGGCAGGAATCGGCACCGGCACGACGTTCAATCGGAAGAAGAGATCCTGCCTGAACTTTCCGGCCCGGACCTCGGCGGGAAGATCGCGGTGGGTGGCGGCGACGATCCGCACATCCGTCGTGCGGGCCGCGTCGCTGCCGACCGATCTCACCTCGCCGGTTTCGAGCACGCGAAGGAGCTTCGCCTGGAGCGCGAGCGGCATGTCGCCGATCTCGTCCAGCAGCAGCGTGCCCCCGTTCGCTTCGAAGAACAGCCCGCGCCGGGTCTGCGTCGCGCCCGTGAAGGCCCCCTTCGTGTGGCCGAAGAGCTCGCTCTCCAGCAACGCCTCCGGCACCGCCGCGCAGTTGACGGCGACGAACGGCGCGTCCCGGCGCGGGCCTTCGGCGTGAATCGCCCGGGCCACCAGCTCCTTGCCGGTGCCGGTCTCCCCGAGGACGAGCACCGGGACGGCGTTGCTCGCCAGCCGGCGAATGAGGTCCGTGACGGACCTGATCCCGGCGCTGCGGCCTATCAGCGTCCCCCGCGTCATCACCTGCCGCACGGTGCGGCGCAGGCCCTCGTTCTCGACGCGCACGGCGCGCTCGGCGATGGCCCGCTCGAGCAGCAGGCGGACGACCTCCAGCTTGAACGGCTTCGTGACGTAGTGGTACGCACCCCGGCGAATCGCGTCGACGGCGCTGTCCACCGCCCCGAAGGCGGTCATGATGACCACCGGGACCTCCGCGTCGAGGTCGTGTACGCCCGCCAGGACGTCCAGCCCGTCGAGACCTTTCATGCGCAGATCCGTCAGCACGACGTCGGCGGGACTGGCTTTGAAACGAGCGATCGCCGCTTCGCCGCTGTCGACGCCGTCGGCGTCGAACCCGTTTCGTTGCAGGTACTCGACGACGGCGCTCGCCATCTCGCGCGCGTCGTCGACGACCAGGACCCTACCCTTCGGCACGGCGGTCCTCCGAGATCGGCCACAGGATGGTCACGGTCGTTCCGCGTTCGACGACGCTCGCCAGCGAGATCTCCCCGCCGTGGTTTCTCACGATGCTCGCCGCGACCGACAGCCCCAACCCCGTCCCCTCGCCGCTCTTCTTGGTGGTGAAGAAAGGGTCGAAGACGGCGAGCAGATCCTGCTCTGGAATTCCCGCGCCGCTGTCGCGGATCTCCCAGTGGACGCGCGTGATGTCCTCGTCCGGGCGGAGTGACACCTTGATCGATCCCCCCTGCGGGCAAGCGTCGCAGGCGTTCAACATGACGTTGATCAGGACCTGCTGAAGCTGGTTGGCGTCGCCGGCCAGCATCGGCAGCGCGGGCGCGACATCCACGCTCACCTCCAGATCTTGCTGCCGGAAGCGATGATCGAGGAGCTCGATCGTCGACTCGATGGCCCTGGTGGCGCTGATGGCGCGCATCTCGACCGGCTGCGCGCGGGAGAAATCCAGGACCTCACCGATCGTGGACGAGATCCTGTCGATCTGCTCGACGATGGCCTCGAGCGCTCGCTTCGCGCCCGCCTGGCGGATCTCGTCCATCAGGATCTCGGCGCGCGCCCGGATGATGCCGAGAGGCGTCCCCACCTCGTGGGCGATCCCGGCGGCGAGGACGCCGGTGGTGGCCAGCTTTTCGGTCCTGATGAGCTGCTGTTCCAGGGAGCGTACCCGCTCCGCGCTCCGCAGCCGCTCGGCCAGCGCCGCCGAGATCCGGTGCTGCCGAAGGATCAGGACGCCGACGAGGCCGATCGCCGCGGCGAGCCCGACGCCGGTCAGCACGAGATGGCGGCCGAGGGCCTGCTCGCGCGGCTGGATGCGCTCGCCCGAGGTGACGAGGAGGACCCGCCAGGTTCCGAGCTCCGGGGAGGCGAGCATCGCCCACCCGGCCGCGGCGTCCGGCCCCGCGAGCCCGAAGCTGCGCGCCCCGTCGCCGTCGAGCCAGGCGCTGCCGCTCGCGGCCGACCATCCCTTCTCTGCCTGTGTTCGGGAGACCAGGCTTCGTGGGGCGCAGGCCGCGTTACCGTCGCAGCCGATCCATTGCGTGCCGCCCGGATCGGTCACGACGATCCGGCTGTCCGGCACCGCACGCAACGCCGACCGCAAGAAGCGGGTCGTCTCGATGGCGATGACGACGGTGTCGGCGTCGACCGGGAATCGATAGAGGTAGAAGCTGCGTCCCGGTGTCGATTCGACGGGCCCGAGCAGCGCCGCCGCGCGCGCGGCGCCCACGGCGTCGTGGCTGTCCCGCACCAGCGCCGCCGCCGTTTGCTTGGCCTCCGCCGGGTCGGCCGCGGACAGGCGCAGCGCGTGGTCCGGCCCGAACAACGCGAGCGTCCGATAGTGAGGGACGACCGTCGCCATCGCTCGGAATGACGCCAGCAGCGTCTGGGTGTTCTCGGCGCGCGCGGACCCGACGGCCTGGCGCGACTCCCTGACCAGCGTCGCGATCACGCTGGCGTTCTCCTGGACGTCGCGAAGACGATCCTCCAGATCGGAGGCGAGCCCGCGGGCCGTCACCTCCCGGGCAGCCGCGAAGTCGTGCCGCTGGCGAGCCCTCTCTCGGCTGAGGCTGCTGAGAGCGAACACCAGCACCGTGGCGAGAGCCACGGCGATGAGAACGCCGAGCGACAAACTCCGCACGGAATAGGTCTAGCCGAACTTCGAATGGCGCGGGAGCGGCTTCCTGCTCGGAAAGCGCGCGAGGGACGCTGCGCCGCGCGGAGGTCATGCATCGTGCACGAGTCGTGCACTATGCATGAGTCGTCAGCTGCGTGAGGCGCCCACCATCATCTCGCTCACGTCTCCAGGAGCAGCGTCTCGATGTTCTCCAGCGGGCGACCGACGGCAGCGCGGCCGGCGAGAATCAAGATCGGCCGCTCGATCAGAATCGGGTGGCGCGCCATGGCGTCGAGGAGCGCGTCATCGGTCGAGCCGGCGTCGAGGCCGGCCTCGCGGTAGGCGTCCTCGCCCGCGCGCACCCACTCCCGCGCCGGGCGATCCAGCCGCCGCCGCAGCTCCCGGAGCTCCGCGGCCGACCGCGGCTCGTCCAGGTAAAGCCGCTCGACGTAGGTGACCTTGCGCTCGTCCAGCAGCGCCTTGGCGGCGCGGCTCTTCGAGCACCGCGGGTTGTGCAGCAAGGTGGGCGACGGAAACGGCGACATGGACTCACCCGCCGGCGCGGGCGGCCTTCTCCTGCTGCCAGCGGGCCAGGTCGGCGTGGGCGTGGGCGCGCGCCGCGCCGATCTGCTGATCGTGATCGGCCCGCTTGCAGGTCAGCTCGATGACGTAGCCGTTCGGATCGCGGAAGTAGATGGAGTCGATGAAGTGGTGATCGGAGATGCCGCGCGTCTCCATCCCCGCCTGCTTTCCCTTCTCGAACATCCGCTCCAGATCCGAACGGCCCACCTCGACCGCGATGTGCAGGTCGAAGTCGTGTTGCTGCTTGAAGTCGAACGCCCGGTCCGGCGCCTCGAAGAACGCCAGGCACGAACCGTCGTCCATCGCATAGAAGGAATGCAACGTGTGGGTGGCGCGCCCGCTCTTGGTCTCCTTGATCTCGAACGCGTTGATCAGCGGCAGGCCCAGGAAATCCTCGTAGAACCGGCGCGTCTCCTCGGAATCGCGGCACCGGTAGGCGTTGTGGTGCAGCCCTTTGATCATGACGGTGCCTCCTTCTCGCGATGTCAGACGGTCAGATCGACGTGAACTTCTGATCCTTGACCGCGTTCACGAACCCGTAGTGGGCCTCGTTGACCTTCTTCCAGTTCTTGAGCTTGCGCATGTTGTTCACCCAGCGGTCGACGTTCGGATAGGCGGAGAACTCGCACTGGATCACCTCGCCCAGCGTCACCAGGCAGACGCCGAAGTAGTCGGCGATGGTGATCTCGTCGCCGCACAGGTACTGCTTCTTCGGTCCGATCCAGTAGTCGTTCAGGACCTTGAACCAGCCCTGCGCCTTCTCCTGGCCCCACTTGATCGTGCCGGCCTGGATCTCCTCGCTCGGCCGCTTGTGATGGCCGTAGATCTGCGGGTAGGTCAGGCCGTAGCCGTAGTCCCGGTAGAACTGGGTGTTGAACCAGTCCATCATCTCGTCGACCTTGGCGCGCTTCTTCAGATCCTTCGGGTACGACGGCAGGTCGCCCTTGCTGGCCAGGTACTTGAGGATCGCCGAGCTCTCGGTGAGGTGGAGGTCGCCGTCGTCGAGCCACGGGACGAGGCGGTTGGGGTTCATCGTCGCGTAAGGTTCCTTGTAGTGCTCGCCCGTCGCGAGATCGACGAGCTGCTCCTCGCAGGCGATGTTGTTCTCCGCGATGAACAGGCGGACAGGACGGCTGGCGTTGGACACAGGGTGCATGTAGAGCTTCATCGTCATTTCTCCTTGTACGGGACGGCCCGTTCCGCAGCCTCCCAGATCGTTACCATGGCTGGCTGCTGCTGCTCTTCGTGAATGTGACCGACGAGGCCGGCGCACCGGGCGGTGAGCGCGAAGCCGCGCATGATCTCGGCCGGTACGCCGACGTCGGCGAGCACGGCGGCGACGGCGCCGGTCGCGTTGATGGTGAGGTGGCGGCCGAGCGCGCCGTCGAGCGCGGCCGACAGCTGCTCGATGGCGGCGATGTGCCGGCCCGCCACGCCGTGCTCGCGCGCGAGCGCGAACAGCCGCGGCGTGCGCGGATCGTCCGGCACGTGCAGGTTGTGGCCGAACCCGGCGACGGGCTGTCGCGCCGCGCGGTGCTCGGCGACGATGCGCGCGGCCTCGCCGGCCGGATCGGCAGCGGCGACCATCCGCGCCAGCAGCGCCGCGCAGCCCTCCACGGTTCCGACGAAGCGGCTGCCGACGGCGAGCAGACCCGCCGCCACCCCGCCCTGCAGCGCCTCGGGCGAGCTCGAGTAGACGAGGCGCGCGGCGAGCACGCTCGGCGTCAGCCCGTGCTCCATCAGCGCGACCAGGCAGGCGTCCACCAGCGCCGTCTGGGCGGGGCTCGGCACCTGCCCCAGGATCTGGAAGCAGATCATCTCCGTGAAGCTGACCTTGCCGAGCAGATCCCGGCACAGGCTCTTGCCGCGCACGACGATGTCGTCGGGCGTGGACGTGGCGATGTGGGTCTTCGGCGTGGTCGTCATGCTGGGGTCGTCGTCAGGCTTCGCGCGATCGCCCGGGTGCGGCCGCTTCGCCGTCCGCAGCAGGCACCCGCGCTTCGAGCTCGTGTCGCTGGATCTTCCCCGAGGCGCTGCGCGGGAAGGCCTCGACGGGGATGAAGTATATGCCTTTCGGCTGCTTGTAGCCGGCCAGCTCCGCGCGGCAGCGCGCGACCAGCGCCGCCTCATCCAGCGACGGATCGCGCCGGGCCACGAACGCGACCGGCACCTCCCCCCAGCGCGCGTCCTTCGCCCGCACCACCGCCACCTCCGCGACCCGCGCGTCCTGCAGCATCACGCGCTCGATCTCCGCGGGGTAGATGTTCTCGCCGCCCGACTTGATGAGGTACTTCACCCGGTCCACGAAATCGAGCGTGCCGTCCGCGTTGCGCACGAAGACGTCGCCCATGTGGAACCAGCCGCCCCGGAAATCCTGCCGGTTCACCTCCGGCTGCTGCCAGTACCCGCTGAACAGCGTCGGCCCGCGCATGGCCAGCTCGCCGGGCGCGCCGTCCGGCACGTCGTCGTCGGCGGGATCGACCAGGCGGATCTCGCAGAACGGGCTCTGCTGCTTGGAGAGGCGCGCCGGCGCCACCCCGACCGGGATCAGGCTGGATGAGCAAGGCGGGCAACCGGTCTCGGTCGCCCCGAACGTGTTGGCGTAGGGCGCGTCGAGCAGGGCGGTGATCTCGGCGATCTCCGAGGGCGGAACCAGATCCGCCATCACCCCGCACACCTTGACGCCGCGGGCCTTCACCTTCTTGTCGGCGAGCACGCGGGCGAAGCGCCCGACCATGCCCGGCATCAGCAGCAGCCACCCGAGCGCCTCGCGCGCCACCAGGTCGGCGAGCCGCTCCGGGTCGAAGCCGCCCAGCGTGATCACCTTTCCGCCGGACATCAGCGCGCCCAGCGAATTGTCGACGGCGCCCATGTGGTAGAGGGGCGACCACGCGACGAAGGTGTCGCCGGGCGCGATGCCGAACTCGGCGAGCACGACGATGTTGCGCACGATCTCGGCGCGGTGGCTCAGCACCGCCCCCTTGGGCAAGCCGGTGGTGCCGCTCGTATAGAGGATGAGCAGCGGATCCTCGGGGTCGACCTCGACCGCGGGGGGTTCACCTCCGGCGGCCAGCAGGCGCTCGTACGCGTCACCGAGCACGATGGTCTCGCCGGCGAGATCGCCGAGCAGCGCGGCGTGCCGGGGCGAGACCACCGCCGCCTTCGGCTCCACCAGGCGGACACAGTGGGCGATCTCCGCCGCCTTGAGGCGCCAGTTCTGACAGGCGACGATCGCGCCCAGGCGGGCCGCGGCGAGGAACAGCTCCAGCACCTCCGCCCGGTTCTCGGCGAGGAGCGCGATGCGATCGCCGCGGCCGACGCCGCGGCCGGCGAGCGCGCCGGCGAGACGCCGCGACCGCTCGTCGAGCGCGCCGTAGGTCAGCGTGCGATCGCCGTCGCCATCTACCAGGGCCACGCGTTCGGGATGACGGCGCGCCTGCGCCGCGAACAGCGTCGCCACAGTGCTCTGCGCCGCCCGACGTACGACCGCGGCCGCTTCATCCCGCGCGGCAGCCATGCGCTCAGCGGCTCCCCCCGGTCGTACCGGTCCCCGCTTCCTGGCGGAAGTACGAGCGGTGGCTGCCCCAGGTGGCGGCCCAATCCGGCAGGCGATGCTCGTCCGCCCACGGCGTGAGCGACAGCGGCAGCGACGTCTCGAACTGGAACCAGAGGCTGTCGCCGGGCGGGACCGGCCGATCGGCCTCACCTTCGCCGACGCTGCGCGCCCGTTCCACCGCGCGCCGGCTCGGACCGTGGCCGGTCAGGGACGGCGTCAGGAAACAGCAGCCGGGCTGGAACGGGCTGCCGGGCGGCGACGATTCGCGGATGATGCCGTTCACCTCGCTGACCGGGTTGCGGTGAAAGTAGGGCGGCCGGAACGTCCCGAGCGCGACGTCCCAGCGCGGCGGGAAGACGATGAAGTCGAGGCTGTTCGTGCCCGGCTCGTCGAGCGGCGCGGACAGCACGGTGTAGACGGACGGATCCGGATGATCGATGCGGACGGCGCCCACCGGCGAGAAGTGGGCGAGGTCGTAGCGACAGGGGAAGTAGTTGCCGTGCCAGGCGACGACGTCGAACGGCGAGTGGTCCTGGCTCGCCTCCTGGAGGCGGCCCCCGAGCTTGCCGACGATGCGGAAGTCGGGCGCCAGCTTGTCCTCGTAGAACGGCGCGGGCGCGCGGAAGTGCCGCGGGTCGGTGAGGCCGTTGGCGCCCACCGGGCCGCGCTCGGGGAGCTGGAAGTGGCGGCCGAACACCTCGGCGAGGTAGCCGCGCGCGACGGGGCCGGCGAGCAGGACGGAGAAGCAGAAGCCGCGCGGCACGATCGCGATCTGCCCGGGCGCGACCTCGAGCGGTCCGAGCTCGGTCAGCACCGTGAGCGCGCCCTCGACGGGGACCAGCAGCAGATCGCCGTCGGCGTCGTAGAAGGCGCGGCGATCCATGTCGCGGTCGGCGCTGTAGAGATGGACCGCGCAGCCGCGGCGAAGCTCCGGACTGCCGGCGCCCGCCACCGTGCAGAGGCCGTCGACGAAGTCGGCCGGCGCGGCCGGCGCGGGCAGCGGCGCCCAGCCGGCGAGGTTGATCTCCGGCGCGCGGCCGGCGAACCCGCCGCCGAAGCGCGGGTGCGCCAGCGGCGCGAAGGCGCGGCGCTGGGCCGCCGGACGAACCCGGTAGCACCAGGTGCGCAGGTTCTCGACGCGCCGGGTGGTGAACGCCGCCCCGTTGATCTGCTCGGCGTACAGGCCCATGGGCGGGCGCAGCGGACTGTTCTGGTGACGGGGCAGCGCGCCGGCCACCGCCTCGGATTCGACGGTGTTGCCGAAGCCGCTCGCGCCGGGGCCGGCGCGCTCACCGCGCACGAGCTCGCGCGCCCGCAGCCGCTGCCGGGGCGAGATGTCGTGCCGCTCGCCCGGGCTCGCGAGCACCTCGACGATCGCGCCCGCCTCGCGGAACCAGGCGGCGGTCGCGTCGATGCGCTCGCCCGCCGTCCAGGCATCCTTCGCGGCGGCGCCGAGCAGGACCGGCATCCCGGGCAGCGATCCGGGTTCGGCGCGCGGCCATTCCGACGGCGGGCCGATGCGCGCGCCGCAAGGCGCGATCACGGCCGCCAGCCCCGCCCCCTTGCGCGCGGCGTACTCGAGCGCGAGGCACGCGCCCTGGGAAAAGCCGGCCAGCACGGTCGCGGATCGCGGCACCCAGCGCGCCAGCGCGCCGAGCCCGGCGTCGACGCGCGCCAGGGCGGCGACCACCTCCGCGTCGGCGCCGGCGCCCGCTTCGCCGTAGCGCACGCCGTACCAGCGGTTGGAGCCGGCGTCCGCGCGCAGGCCGATCACGGCGACGTCCGGATCGTGCCCCCCGATCTCGCTGTAGCGGCGGACGATGCCGCCCGCTTCGGCCCCGCGTCCGTGCAGCGCCAGCACCACACGCCGGGCGCTCTCCGGGTGCGGCCCGCTCAGGATCGCCAGCGGCGGCGCGCCGAGCTCGAGGCGGGCGCGGTTCGGACGCAGCCCGACCTGCGCGTCCAGGACCATCGCCGCCGGGAGATCGGGATGCGCGTCGAGGACCTTCTTCGTCGACGCGAGGTCCACCTTGAGCCCGTCGAGCGATGTCGGCGCGCCCGCGCGGGTCAACAGATCGTGCAGCTGGGCTTCCAGCAGCGTGCACCCGATCGCGCTCTCCAGCTCGGCGACCAGCGGCGCATCGCGTTCGCGCGCGAGCGCGAGGAACTGCGGCAACAGCACGCTGTGCAGGGCGGCGTGGTCGAGGCCGAACGCGCCGCCCAGGACGTGCGCGGCGGCGTGCTGCGCCCCGGCCTTGCCCGCGTCCAGCGCGCCGGCCGCCGCGGACGCGGCGCGCAGCGCGTCCTCGCGCAGGCCCAGGTCCGTCGGCGCCATCAGCAGATCCTCCATGACCCGCACCAGCGCCGCCGCCGCCGCGAGCGCCGCCGCGCGCGCGTCCCCCGCCAGCGACGCCGTCGACAGCGCGCTCACCACGTGCGCGAGCGCGTTCATCAGGCTCTGCATCGTGACGGTGATCGGCAGCGTCGCCGTCAGCGTCGGATCGTAGAGGACCAGGTCGGGCCGCACCCGCGCGTCGCGCCCGGTGGTCTTCTCGGTTCCGCGCGTAACGCCCCAGATGGACGTCATCTCCGATCCCGCGTAGGTGGTGGGGACCGCGACGAAGCGGACCTGGTGGGTCAGACGAAGCGCCTTGCCGAGCCCGATCGGTGAGCCGCCGCCGACCGCCACCAGCGTGTCGGGCCGCGCCTCCTCGAACGCGCGGGTCGCCGCCTCGACCACCTCGGCGGGAACGTGGACGCGGGCGCCGTCGAAGACGGTGGTGACGGCCAGCGGCTCGCGCGCCTGCACGGCGCCGACGACCTGGTCCACGAACCGCCGGCTGGGCGAGGAGAGCACCATGATCCGCCGCGCGCCCAGGGCCTGCAGCCGCTCGGCCAGCCTGGCCATCCCGTCCCGCGCATAGATGGTCTCCGGGCCCGGCATGGGGCGGATAGCATGCCAGGAAAACTGTCGGCGTGCTCAGGTCGCGCGCGCGCGCCGGCGTCGCCGCACGACGGCCGCGGCGCCCATGAACAGGTCGTCCGGCTGGGGCGTGAAGTAGGCGCGCTTCTCGCCGATGAAGACGCCGCGCGCGACCCAGCTGGCCACGCCACAGAGAAGCTGCGTCGAATGTTGCGCGCCGGGAGCCTGATCGAACGTCAGCAGCATCAGCTCGCGCCCGTCGGCGAAGCGGTGAACCGCGACCGGCGCGTTGCCGGCCTCGTCGACGAGCAGCGGTGTCGTCGTCGCGTCGGCGGGCGGGGCGAGGGCCGCCGCGACGCCGCTCACCACCACCGGGGCGTTCGTCGCGTACCAGCCGAACACGTTCGCGCCGTCCGGCGTATAGCGAAGCGAGACGGGCGAGGTGCGGCTGTCGACGCTGGCGCCCGGGCCGAGCCCCAGGGCGGCGTCAGCGCGGGCGAACAGGCAAGCCGAGCGGACGCCGAACGCCGCGGCGTAGGCGTCCAGCGCCGAGACGGACGCCGCGTCGGGCCCGGTCCCGCTGCCGCAGGCGACGCGCACGATGCCGTCGTACAGGCCATGGCCGGGGGCGTCCGACAGCGCGGACGCGGCGAGCGGCGCGCTGCCCGTCGTCGCCACCACGTACGGCGTGCCGATCTGCTCGAGCTCGGCGCGCATCGCCGCCAGCGCGGGCTCGCTGCCGTCGACCGCCACCAGCAGCAACCGCGCGTCGAGCGTGACCTCCGCCGGCGGGGTCACCGCAGCCCGGACCCGCCGCGTGGCCCGGTACGCTCCACCGGACCCCACCATCGCGACGACGATCCCGAGCACGCGCGCCCGGCGCCACCACCACCTTCGCCCGGTCATGACCCCGTGAATCTAGGGTTGCCTGGCGGCCCCAGAACGCCCGGGGAGCCCGATCCCGACGTTTTGCAGTCTCTCCCGCGCGCCGGCGTGACGACGATCGTACGGAGCGTTCCCGTCGGGGACTCCGGCCTGATCAGGGTCCGATCGTGATCTTGCGAATCCGGTGGTACGGGCCCGGCGGCTCGTCGCCCTGGGTTCCGTCCGCGACATAGATCGTCGCGCCATCCGAGCTGACCGCGATCCCTTCCTGCCCGTAGAACTCGGCCATGGCGCCGGGTCCGTCCCTGAACCCTCCCCCGCCGTCACCGGCGACGGTCGTCACCGTCCCGTCGGCGGCGATGCGCCGGATTCGATGCGCACCGGAGTCGGACACGAACACGTCGCCGGCCGCGTCCGCCGCCAGCGCCGAGGGTTGGTTGAAGCGCGCGCCCGCCCCCGGCCCGTCGATGGTGCCCGCGGCGCCGTCGCCCGCGAAGGTGGTGACCACGCCCGCGCGCGACACCTCGCGCAGGATGTGAGCGCCCCGGTCGGCGACGATGATCCGATCGCCCGCCAGCACGGTCAGCGCGCGCGGCTCCGTGAAGCGCGCGCCGCCGCCGGTGCCGTTCGCCGAGCCCGGGCAACCGGGCGCGCCGGCAAGATCGGAGACGGCGCCGCTGGCGGGATCGAAGATCCGGATGCGTTGATTCTGGTAGTCGGCCAGCGCCAGGCTGCCGTCCGACAGAGCCGCGAAGCTGCGCGGACGCCCGAGGTTCGCGCCGGCGACGGTGGCGGCGCCCGTCGCGCCGATCCGCCAGATCGTCCCGGAGGTCGGGCTTCGCTGGCCGTCCGGGTTGTCGTCGGTCTGCGCGTACAGCGTGCCCCCCGCGGCGACGAGGCCGAACGGGCGCAGGAAGTTGGCCTGCATGGTCAGCGTCGACAGCGTGCCGTCGGCGGCGCCCATCCGTCGCAGGCGATCATTGTCGAAGTCGGAGACCACGATGCTCCCCGACGCTTCGATCGCGACGCTGACCGGGTTGTTGAGCAGCCCGACACCGAACGCGCCGTCGGTGGTCCCGGACGTCGCGCCGCCCGCCACGGTCGCGACCGTGACGCTGGCCAGAAAGCTCACGCTGTCGGGCATCGAGGCGGGCGTGGCGGGCGTGGTGGCGCCCGCAGGCTGGGTGCAGCTGATCGCCGAACCGTCGGCGCCCGTCGCCCCGCCGTTCCCCGTGTTCGCGCTTACGCCGCCGTCCCGCGTGGCCGTATCGCCGCCGCCGCACGCGACGGCCGCCAGCGGCAGCAGCAAGATCGCTGTCAGCGCCGACAGCAAGCGATGACGGTCCCGTGTCGCCGACGCGCAGGCACCGCACCCATCCCCCGAACCCCACCCATACCCCATGCGATCTCATGTAACGCCTGTTGGGGAGTTGTCTGCCCGGAGGGGTGCGCATCGATCCTGACTCGGGGCACCTCCGGCGGCGCGTCGGGCCGGCGCGCGGACGTTCTTGGCTAGAGCGCCCGGCCGCTCGGCGGCTGCGAGCGCGCGACGCCCTCGGCGTCGGCCTTGGGCGAAGGCGCCGCATCGGCGTCGGGCGTACGCACCACGGCCCGCTTCAGCAGCGCCATCGCCGGCGTGCCCATCATGCCGAACACCACCGCGATGGTGAACCGGCCGACGTCGTTCTGCACGAGCCCACCCAGACCGACCAGCGGCACCCCCGCGATCACCGCCAGCACCAGCACCGGCCCGACGATGGCCCCCTCGAGGATCAGCGTGCGCCGGGCGCCCCCTCCCCGCCTGACCCGCCGCAGATATGCGAGCACGCCGCCGATGGCGCCCGCCACGATGACCGTCCCGAGCAGGATCCAGGGGAACGCGAACTCGATGCGCACGGGCGCGGACGTGACCTGCGACTCGCGCGCCACCACCTCGACGGCGCCCAGCATGCCTGACGCCGAGCTCAGCTTCACTTCGGCCTGCGGCCCGTCCGCTGACAGCGGCACCACCAGCCTGTCCAGACGCCCGGCCGACGCCGACAGGAAGATCTGCAGCGGCGTCGGACTGCGAAGATCGAGGCCGTCCTCGGCGTAGCCGGCCACGGTCAGCGTGGTCGTCTCCAGGCCGAACGCCAGGATGCGCGCGGCGCCCGGCAGCACGACCAGCTTGTCCAGGCGCGCGCCCACGTCGACCTCGTGCACCAGCGGACCGAGATCGCTGTACGCCTTCACGCGCGGCTGGGCCGTGTGCGCGTCCGTGTAAAGGTTCACGCGCTTGTAACCCGCGGTGCCGGCCTTTCCGATCTGCACGCGCGGCGGATCGATCGCCACGTTGTCACCTCCGAACTGGACGACGATCGGATGATCGAGCGGCGTGGGACCGTCGCTGCCGTCGACGCCGATCAGCAGCTCGCAGTGGTAGGCGTGCCGCTCCGCCATCCAGCGCATCGGCGTGGAGGCGGCCTGCATGACCAGCTCCAGCTTGGACAGCACCGTGTGCCCGTCGGGCGCGTCGCTGGCCTTCAGCATCACGCCCGGGAAGCTGCTCTTCTCCTCGCCGAGCCGCGCCACCGGGACGACGCCGAGGTTCGCGGGGTCGGGCGCCACCACGATGGTCTGGTTCTTGGGCAGCGAGATCGTCGAGCCGGCGCCCTGCTGCTTGATCGCGTCCGGCACCTCGCTCAGGCCGCCGTCCGCCTTGAGCGAGTAGGCGCGCAGGCGACCGACGGTCTCGGGAAGCAACTTCAGGGGCAGCTCCACCTCCCGCGCCGGTCGCGCGTGCCCGGGCCTGGCCCCGGGGCGGAGCGGGCCCACCGGTGCCGCCGCGACGTCGACCAGCGCGCGCGGCTTCTCGCGGCTGGGCGTGGCCGCCAGCTTCAGCTTGCCGAGGAGCTCGACCTTGCCCGCCGCGCCCGGAGCGGCGCCCGGAGCCGGTTGGCCGACGGCGGGCGCGGAGATCGTAGCCGCCACGACGGCTACCGCGGACGATGCGACCCCACGCAACACGGACGACTCTTATACGCCGACTCGGCCAGGTTCCGCGACAAGCTGGTGGACTTCGCGCGGGCGCTGACATCGGTCGGGTTCGGTAGTAAATCGAACGCATGAGGCTCAGGTCGGTGCCGCTGGCGATCGTCGTGTTGCTCGCCGCGCAGGGGTGCACGAAGACGGTCTATTACGCGGTGCTGGCGCCGAACCAGGCGATGGCCGACCGGAGCAGCTGCTTCAGGCAGTGCCAGATGCTGCACTCCGGGCAGACCAAGCAGTTCCTCAGCTGCGTCGACACCTGCCCCGGAAGTCACGTCGTCAGAGAGCAGCGATGCAACGAGATCACGTTCGACGCCGACGCGTTCGCTTGCACGACGGTTCACAACCAGGCGCTGGACGGCGTGGCGCTTGGGCTCGGCATCGGAGTCCTCGTCTTGCTGAGCGTCCTCCTCGCCGTCGCCACCGCCAACAGCAACGCGCAGATGACTCCCTGACGAACGCGGCAGAACCTCAGCGCGGCGCGACGCCCGGAGACGCCGCCAGGCCGGTGACCTTCTCTCCGCGGCGCATCTTGGACAGGATCCGGGCGGCCGCCCGATGCATCACGGAGCTGGCCGCGGGATCGGCGCCGAACGCGTGGTGGTCGTACCAGTAGAGCCACGCCGGCTCGGGCGGCTCCAGCGCGGCGATCACGTCGTCGGGGACGAGCGCCTCGAGCGCCTCGCGCAGGAAGCGCAGCGCCTCGCGCAGCGGCACCTGTAGATGCCGGCGGCGCGCCTCGGCGACCAGCGCGGACCAATCGATGTCGTCGCGCGCGCCCTGGACGATGCGCATGCCGTCGGGGACCCACATCACACTGCCGGCGCGGCTGAAGCGCGCGCCGTGCACGCAGACGTGGAACAGCAGATCCGTCACCGCCGGGACCAGGATCTCGCGCCCCTGCACCGGACGCGCGCGCGCCCGCCGCCACAGCCCGTCGTCGCCGCCCGGCGAGGTGTCCTCGACGAGAGACGCCCAATGCAGATCCAGCTCGGCGCCGTCGCGGGTCAGCGCGCCGCCGTGCAGCCCCTCGATCGCGTCCGCCAGCGGCATCGCGGCGAGCGGCGGCCCGAGCCGCCACCCCCGGCGGACGAGCGCGTCGATCGCCGCCCTCGCCTGCGCGCGCGGCACCACCAGATCGACGTCGGACATGGGACGCAATCCGGGATCGCCGCCGTAGTGGTCCAGCATCGCCAGCCCCTTGAGCGCCAGGCGCGGGATCCGCGCACCGTCGAGCGCGTCGACCGCCTCCAGCGCGCGCCGGATCAGCACCTGCCCGCGGCACCAGTGATACCTGTGCGCCCCCCGCAAGCGCGGCAGCGCGGGATCCTCGACGCCCAGCTGCTTCAGCCGGAAGTAGAGCAGCGGCATCAGCGCCAGCGAGCCGCCCTCGAGGGCGTCGAGGCTGACCGCCTCCCGCCACGCCGCGAACGCCGCGCGCGCGCGCGCCGCCGGCAGGAACAGACACTCGACCAGCGAGCGCTGCGCGCCCTTCGGCCAGCACAGTCCGTCGTATCTGGGGCTGGCCGTCATCGATCTCGCGTTGCTCCGTTGCTCCCGCCCGGCTCCCGCACGCTAGCACGCCGGCGCGCGGCTGAATTGCGGCCCGCGCATCGGCGGGCCATGATCGCGCGGCGGGCATGGGCAAGGGCGACGGTTCCGGGCTCGACGGCTTCTGGGTCGTGGCGACTTGCATGGGCCGCCTGGCATTCGTCAAGCAGACCCTGCCCACCGTGATCGCCGACGCTGCGATTCGCTATTGCCTGGTCGACTTCTCCTGTCCCGATCGCGCCGGTGACTGGCTCGAGGCCACGCACGCCGCGCGGGTCGAAGCCGGCGCGATGGCTGTCGCGCGCGTGCAAGGCCAGCAGTTCTTTCACAAGACGGCGGCGCTGAACGCGGGGGCGCGCGCGGCTCTCGCGCGCGGGGCGCGCACGCTCTGTTTCGCCGACGCGGACACGGCCTTCGTCGCGGGCGCCTTCGCGGAGATCGGCGCGCTGCTGGCCCCGGGCACCTTCCTGGTCTGCGAGCACGGGCCCGGCGGTGCCAGCATCCCCTCGCTCACCGGCCTGCTGGTGGTCGCCGCCCGCGACTTCGAACGTGCGGGCGGTTACGACGAGGCGTTCGCCGACTGGGGTTCGGAGGA
>DATBHU010000037.1:0-5185 GCA_036557265.1 Polyangia bacterium | reverse complement strand
GCTGTTCGAGCTCTGGGCCGGCGGCGGCGTAAACGCATTGGCCTTGAACTGCCGCACGACGCCGGAGACCGCGATCGAGAGCGGCGCCGCGATGGTGATGGCGTTGCCGGGTGTGGTGACTCCCTTCCAGCCGTCGACGCTGAGGCGAAGGGCGCCCGCGCCGTCCGGCACCTGGGAGTCACGCTGCACCGGCCGAAACGCCTCCAAGGCGACGTCCAGGCTGACCGCCGCGCCTTTGAAGAAGCTGTGCGACGCCCGCAATTGCGTGTTGCGCGACGACACCTGGTTCGGGACGAACGACATCGAACAGAGCGAGTAATAGCTCTGCCACCCGAACACATCGACGGTCTCGCCGGCCACGATGTCGGCGATCGGGTTCTTCAGCGTCATGTACGCGTAGCGGATGCGGAAGGTCGGGCTGTTGTGGAACGGGCTCTCGCCCAGCGTCTGTCCGGTGACCACGCCGTTCGAGACCGGATACGGGTTGCCCGGCTGGTTGCCGGCCCAGTCGCCCTGCAGGACGGCGGACGGGGAGAGGCCGCCGATCGTCGGCGACTCGAGCACGAAGCCGAGACGGCTGTTGCGCATCGAGAACATCGTCCGCCCGACGGTGCCCTCGTAGGTGTCGCTGCGCGCGACCAGGACGGGGCCGATCGGCTCGTCGTAGCTGCGCGTCGAGTCGGCGATGTAGTCGGCCTGGACGATGCCGAACAGCGTGAAGCTCCAGGCATTGTTGGGCGGGCCGACCGTCACCTTGAGCGGCGTGCGCGTGAACGTGGTCTCGCCCGGCACGGTGGTGGTCGGGATCTCGGCGGGGCGCGGCATGTCCTCGGTCGCGAGCTTCTTCCCACCGTTCCCGTTGGGGGCCGGCGGGGGCTCCGCGTAGGCCGGCGGCAACGGCGCGGGGGGCGGCGCGGCGGGATTGGCCGCGCCGGCGGTGTCGGCCGGCGGCGCGGCGGTATCGCCCGCCTTCTCGTCGTTGGACTGCGGCTGCGCGCGCGCGGCGCCGGCGGCCAGCATGACGAGCGCAAACGTGGTGAGGGGGGATTTTCGCGGGCCTGAGGTCGGTCGTTCGTTCATTTGTTCAGGGCCTCCGAAGCCCACAGACAGCCGGTTGCACCGGTCCGGTCGACGCTATGGGTTGCCTAGGAAGTTGGAAACGGCTCGCATCCAGGGCGGTTTCGCCCGAGATGACGGCCGAAATGAACTGTTAAAAGGTCACCCACGCGTCGTCGCAGTTTCGGGGCGGGGCGGTGCCGGCCGTCTGGTCGGTGACGGTGACGCTGGTCCCTGCCGGCGTGATGTTGACCGGGTCGGGCCCGAGCACGATGTTGGCGTAGCTCGCGTTGATGGTCGTCGGCGCCACGTCGAACACGACGTTGCTGAGCGTGATGCCGAGCGGGTGGGCCGCGTCCCATCCCTTGAAGCTGTTGATTCCGCCCATCCCCAGGACGTGGACGTTCCGCACCGTGATGTCGCGGAAGTCGGGGATCAGCGTCCCCGTCGACGAGCTGTAGTACGGGTCGAAGACCAGCGGATGGCGGCTGTTGCGGATGCAGATGTCGGAGTACGCGATCCCTTGCACCAGGCCGCCGCGGCTGCTGTCGGATTTGATCCGCAGGCCGTTGTCGGTGCCGTCGAGCGACAGGTCGCAGACGCTGACATTGCGGACGCCGCCGTTCGTCTCGCTGCCGATCGACATGCCGTGGCCGCGGCCGAAGTGGTTGTGCGCGACCAGCAAGCCGTCGACGACGGCCGGGCCGCCGCCCTTGACCGCGATGTTGTCGTCGCCGGTCGAGATCTTCGTGTAAGCGATGACGCCGTTCTTCGTCCGCGACGGGTCGACGCCGTCGGTGTTGGGCGAGTCCGGGGGCGTATTGATGGTAATGCCCCACACCGTAAACCCGACCGTGCTGTCGATGACGACGTGGAACTTGGGCGCGTTCTTGAGCGTGATGTTGTGGAGGATGAAGTTCGTCCCCCCGGTCACCTGGATGAGGCGCGGGGCGGCCAGGTTGCCGTCGTACATGTCCTCGAGGTCCCACCAGTTGCTGGTGCCGCCGGTGATCACCTCGCCGCCGCGTCCGTCGAGCGTGCCGGTGCCGAACACGCCGGAGCTCGCCGGGCTGACGGCCGAGATCAGCGGCTTGCAGGCGCTGTTGCCGGTGTTGTTGCCGGCGCACTTGCCGGCCGTCTGGTCGGAGTCGCGCGGATCGCGCGACAGGAAGACGGTCGTGCCGGCGTCGAGGAACAGGCTGACGCCGGTCTTCAGCGAAAGCCCGGCGGCGACGAAGGCGGTCTTGTCGCCGTCGACCGCGAGGCGCACCGCCTGACCGGCGGGGCAGGCGGTGATCGCGGCGGTGATCGCGGCGGTGTCCAGCGTCTCGTCGCTCGGCTCGCCGGCGACGATCGTCTTCGTGGCCGTCACCGTCGCGCAGGCGGTCGGGACCGTCGGCTCGCTGCCGATCGCGTCGCACGAGGGCGGGTTGACGGGCGACAGCGTGCCGCCCGCGCCCGCGCCGCCGGTCGCGCCGGCGCTCCCCCCGCTGCCGGCGCTGCCGCCGCTGCCGGCGATCCCCCCTGCCCCCGCCACCGGGCCGCCGATGCCGGCCGTGTCGACGATGCTGCCGCCGAAGCCCCCGAGCGCGCCCCCGCCCGTCCCCGCCTGGCCGGCCCCCGGGAAGCCGCCCGAGCCGACCGGCTGCGGGCCGTAACCGCCGCCCGAGCAAGCATGCCCGAGCAGCGCCAGAACGATCAGGGAAAAAGCGGCGGGATTTCGCGGGAAATTTCGCACGGAAGAACGATTCCCTGGGTGTCCTCGTAGGGGCCCCGCGGCTCACGGCGCAACTGACGCAATGACCGGCTTGCGCCTCGAAAACCGCAGGTGTAGAGACCAGTTGCCATGTCGACCGCATCGCTGGAGTCGTCGAAGCTGATCTTCTCGGGCACCGCGTCGCGCCGCGGCCGCCACATCTCGGTCACGCCCGCCAACAGCGAGATGGCCCACCTGCATTACGGGCGCATCATCCTGGGCGCCGGCGAGCCGCGCGCGGCGTTCTCGACGGAGGGGCGCGAGACGGCGCTGCTGTCGATGCGCGGCGCCTGCTCGGTCACCGTCGACGGAACGCGCTACGACATCGGCCTGCACGACGCGATCTACATCCCGCGCGGCAGCGCCGTCGTCGTGGACGTCTGGTCGTCCGGCGAGGTCGACCTGGTGGAGTGCGCCGCGGACGTGAGCGGCACGTACCCGTTGCAGGTGATCCGTTACGCGGAGATCTCCGCCAACCCGAAGCAGAAGTTCCGCGCGGGCGGCGAGTCGACGACGCGCGATCTCAACATCGTCGTCGGCGACAACGTGAAGGCGGGCCGCATCCTGATGGGGTTCACGCGCTCGCAGCAGGGCAACTGGACCAGCTGGCCGCCCCACGAGCACACCCGGATGCTCGAGGAGGTCTACGTCTACTTCGACATGCCGCCGCCCGCGTTCGGGATCCAGCTGGTCTACAACAACCCGACCGCGCCCGAGTTCGTCTCGCTGGTGCACGACGGCGACGCGGTGCTGATGCCGTCCGGCTATCACCCGAACGTCGCGGCGCCGGGCCACAGCATCAACTTCATCTGGATGATGGCCGCCCACCGCGAGGTCGAGGACCGGCAGTTCGGCGTCGTCAACGTGCAGCCCGGCTTCGACGGGAAATCGGGCCTCGAAGCGAGCCGAAAGTAGCGGGTTCGGACACCCCGCTATGGATGCGTTTCGGCTCGATGGTCTGGCTGCGCTCGTCACGGGCGCGGGCACCGGAATCGGCGCGGCGATCGCGCGCGCGCTCGCGGCGGCCGGCGCCGACGTCGCCTGCCACGGCAACAAGCACGTCCCGTCCGACACCGCCGCCGAGATCGCCAAGCTGGGACGGCGCGCGGTCGTCCTCACCTGCGACGTGCGCGAGCCCGCCAACGCCGACGCGCTGGTCGAAGGGACCGTGCGCGAGCTCGGCGCGATCGACATCCTGGTCAACAACGCGGGGACGATCCGGCGCGCGCCGGCGGTCGAATTCTCCGACGACGACTGGGCGGCGGTGCTGGACGTGAACCTCTCCTCCGTCTTCCGGCTGTGCCGGGCCGCGGGCCGGCGCATGGTGCCGCGCGGGCGCGGCAAGATCGTGAACATCTCGTCGCTGCTCGCCTTCCAGGGCGGCATCACCGTGCCGGCCTACGCGGCCTCGAAGGGCGGCGTCGCGCAGCTGACCAAGGCGCTCGCCAACGAATGGGCGAGCAAGGGCGTGAACGTCAACGCCATCGCGCCCGGCTACATCCACACCGACAACACGGCGGCGCTGGCGGCCGATCCGGTGCGCAACCGCCAGATCACCGAGCGCATCCCGGCCGGGCGCTGGGGCGAGCCGGCCGACCTGGGCGGCGCGGCGGTGTTCCTGGCCGCGCGTGCGAGTGACTACGTAAACGGCCACGTGCTGGTTGTCGACGGCGGCTGGATGGGCAGATAGGGCTAAATCGATGACCGCGAAGCTGTCAGTGAAGGCGGCGGCCGACTGCCGTCACGACTCGGTCAGCCTGGGCGAGGTGATGCTGCGGCTCGATCCGGGCGAGGGGCGCGTGCACACCACGCGCACGTTCGCCGCCTGGGAGGGCGGCGGCGAATACAACGTCTCGCGCGGCCTGCGCCGCTGCTTCGGCCTGCGCACGGCGCACGTCACCGCGCTGGCCGACAACCCGGTGGGGCGGCTGGTCGAGGACCTGATGCTCCAGGGCGGCGTCGACCTGTCGTACCTGCGCTGGAAGGAATATGACGGCGTCGGGCGCAGCGTCCGCAACGGCCTCAACTTCACCGAGCGCGGCTTCGGCCCGCGCGGCGGCGTCGGCTGCAGCGACCGCGGCCACACGGCGGTGTCGCAGCTGCAGCCGGGCGACGTCGACTGGAAGCAGCTGTTCGGCGGCGCCGGCCAGGGGTCGCGCTGGTTCCACACGGGCGGCGTCTTCTGCGCCCTCTCCGAGGGGACGCCGGCCGTCGCGCACGCCGCGATGGAGGAGGCGCACAAGCACGGCACGGCCGTGTCGTACGACCTCAACTACCGCGATTCGCTCTGGCGATCGGTGGGTGGCAAGGCAAAGGCGCACGCGGTGAATCGATCGTTGATGCCGTTCGTGGACGTGCTGTTCGGCAACGAGG
>DATBHU010000036.1:0-13695 GCA_036557265.1 Polyangia bacterium | reverse complement strand
ATCATCGACTATTCCGCCTGCCAGGCTCCGGAGCGGGGACGGGCGGCGCTCACAGGGCTGGTCAAGACGTGGGCCGCGGCTCCCGCCTGCCTGCGCAACGCGCTCCGCGAGCGCCTGACGGGTGAGCTCGAGCAGATGGTCGGCTGGACCGCCTACTGCGCGCCCCGCGATCCGGCGCTGGCCGCGGTCCGAAAGAACGCCGACATCCTGAAGAAGCTGACCGACGCGCGCGGGCCGGAGCTCGCGAAGCGCTGGCTGGACGGCGCCCGCGCGGCCGACGCGCGTTTCAGCTGCCGCCCCGATTGAGCATCTGAAGTCGATTCGACACACCGGGCCGCCTTGATGCCGCCCCGCGCGTGGAGTAGCCTTCGTGGCGTTTTCGCCCCGTTACGGGCGGCCCCCGATGTTCAACCTTCTCGCGACCCTGATCGTCACGACGGTCCCGGCCCCGGCCGGCGCCGTCTCGGCGTGCGCGGATCCGGGGCCCGCCAGCGCCGACGTGGCCGCGGGGGAATGCGAGGCGGCGCCGCTCGATCTCTGGTACCGGATGTCCCGCTTCGCCGACGTCGATCCGGGCAGCGTCGGCGCCGGGCCCGCCCGCCGCGTGCGCGCGAATCCGACGCTGGCGTCGTGCGACGCGCCCAAGGCGCCCGCCCAGGTCTCGCCGCCCCAGGCGCCGCCCGTCGCGCTGTTCGCGCTGCCGGCGCTGCTGCTGGTTCAGGTTCCGCCCTACTTCGACGCCGACGCGCACGCCCTCCCGGCGCGCGCGCTCGCGCCCCCGGAACGCCCGCCCCGCGCCTAGCCGGCAGCTCGGCAGGAGAGGTCGTTTCGTGTTTTGCGCGCGTGCGGGTGGGCCGCGTTACCCGCGCGCGTCTGGTTTCTCGACGGTTGAATTCGCGCGGTCGTCAGTGAGCTGAAACGGAGACAGTCATGAACAAAGGAACAGTATTAGCGCTGGTGGTGGCGGTGCTGGGGGTCGGATACGGCATCGGCCGGGTGGTGACGAAGGACAAGGGTGACGGCACGGCGACGGCGTCGACGAAGGCCGCCGCGAAGGACAACGGACCGACCGGCCCCGGCGACGGCGTCGATCGCATGCGCGTCCCGGCGGACGGACCGGCCAAGGGCCCGGCCAACGCGAAGGTGACGATCGTCGAGTTCTCCGACTTCCAGTGTCCGTTCTGCAGCCGCGTCGTCCCGACCGTGCAGCAGATCGAGAAGGAGTACGGGAACAAGGTGCGCGTGATCTTCCGGCACAACCCGCTGCCGTTCCACCAGGACGCGCCGCTCGCGGCGGAGGCGGCCGTGGCCGCCGAGAAGCAGGGCAAGTTCTGGGAGATGCACGACAAGATGTTCGCCAACCAGCAGGCGATCAAGCGCGCGGACCTCGAGAAGTACGCCGGTGAGATCGGCCTCGACGTCGGCAAGTTCAAGGCCGCCCTCGACAGCGGCGCCGGCAAGGCGCAGATCGAAGCCGACAAGAAGCTGGCCGCGCAGATCGGCGCCAACGGGACGCCGAACTTCTACATCGACGGCCGCAACCTGGTGGGCGCGCAGCCGTTCGACGAGTTCAAGAAGGTGATCGACGACGAGCTGCAGCGCGCGGACAAGCTGATCGCGAAGGGGACGAACCCCGGTCAGGTCTACGCGGCCTTCATGCAGGGCGCGAAGTCGGCCCCCGCCGCGGCGCCGAACCAGCCGCAGCAGCCCCAGAAGGGCCCGGGCGCCAGCAGCGAGGTCTACAAGGTCGCCGTCGGCGACGCGCCGACCAAGGGCGCCAAGCAGCCCAAGGTGACGATCGTCGAGTTCTCCGACTTCCAGTGCCCGTTCTGCAGCCGCGTGAACGGCACCCTCGACCAGCTGATGAAGGACTACGGCGCGGACGTCGAGCTGGCCTACCGCCACAACCCGCTGCCCTTCCACAACAACGCCATGCCGGCGGCCCAGGCGGCCGAGGCGGCGCGCGAGCAGGGCAAGTTCTGGGAGATGCACGACAAGCTGTTCGCCAACCAGCAGGCGCTGGATCGCCCGAACCTGGACAAGTACGCCCAGGAGATCGGCCTCAACATGGCGAAGTACAAGACCGCCATGGACAGCGAGAAGACCAAAGCGCGCATCAAGAAGGACATGGACGACGCCGCCAACTTCGGCGCGCGCGGCACGCCCAACTTCTTCATCAACGGGCGCAACTTCCGGGGCGCGCAGCCGATCGACTCGTTCAAGGAGGTCGTCAACGACGAGATCAAGAAGGCGGACGCGAAGATGGCGGCCGGCACGCCGCGCGGCAAGCTCTACGTCGCGCTGACGGAGAAGGGCCTCGACAAGGCCGCCGCCCCGCCGGCCCCGCCCGGACAGCCGGACGACAAGACCCGCTTCAAGGCGGACGTGAAAGGCGCGCCGATCAAGGGCGCCAAGGACGCGCTGGTGACGATCGTGCAGTTCTCCGACTTCCAGTGCCCGTTCTGCAGCCGCGTCGAGCCGACCATCTCGAAGGTGATGGACGAGTACAAGGGCAAGGTGCGCGTGGCGTGGCGCGATCTGCCGCTCCCCTTCCACCCCAACGCGATGCCGGCCGCGATCGCGGCGCGCGCCGCGGGCGACCAGGGCAAGTTCTGGGAGATGCACGACAAGATCTTCGCCGACCAGCAGCACATGGACCGCGCCACCTACGAGAAGTACGCGGGTGAGCTCGGCCTCAACATGGGCAAGTTCAAGGCCGCGCTCGACGCCGAGAAGGGCAAAGAGGCGATCAAGGCGGACTCGGACGCGGGCGGCAAGATCGGCGCGCGCGGCACCCCGGCCTTCTTCATCAACGGCAAGTTCCTGTCGGGGGCGCAGCCGTTCGAGTCGTTCAAGGCGAAGATCGACGAGGAGCTGAAGACGGCCGAGGGGATGGTCGCCAAGGGGACGCCCAAGGCGCACGTCTACGAGGCGATCCTCAAGGACGCCAAGACCGAGGTCCCGGCGGCCCCGGCCGCCGCCCAGGGCGGTGAGGACAAGGGTCCCGAGGCGGACACCAAGGTCTACGCCGTGAACGCCGGCGAATCGCCGTCGAAGGGGCCGAAGGCGGCGCCGCTGCAGGTCATCATCTTCTCGGACTTCCAGTGTCCGTTCTGCAGCCGCGTCGAGCCGACGCTGGCCCAGATGGAGAAGGAGTACGCGGGCAAGGTGCGCTTCGTGTGGAAGAACTACCCGCTCCCCTTCCACAACAACGCCGAGCCCGCCGCCGAGGCCGCCATGGCCGCCAACGCGCAGGGCAAGTTCTGGCAGATGCACGACAAGCTGTTCCAGAACCAGCAGGCGCTGGCCGCGGCGGACCTGGAGAAGTACGCCCAGGACGTGGGGCTCAACATGGCCAAGTTCAAGTCCGACGTCGAAGCCAAGAAGTTCAAGACGGCGATCGAGTCGGAGACGAAGGAAGGCCAGGCGGTGGGCGTGAACGGCACCCCGGCCGTGTTCATCAACGGCCGCAAGATCTCGGGCGCCTACCCGTTCGAGACCTTCAAGAAGATCGCCGACGAGGAGCTGGCCAAGAAGACCGGCAAGAAGCGCGGCGGGTAGTCGCCGGCTGAGCCGAACCGTGGGGAGGGGGAGCGAACTCTCCCTCCCCGCGTGTATGCTGCGCAGATGCTGATCGTCATGAAGGCCGGCGCGTCCCGCGCCGACATCGCCGCGGTCGAGGACAAGGTCCGGGCGCTGGGGTTCGTCCCCAACGAGATCCCGGGCGCCACCCGGCTGGCCATCGGCATCACCGGCAACCAGGGCCCCGTCGATCCGGGGCACTTCACCAACCTGGCCGGCGTCGCCGACGCCGTGCCGATCTCGAAGCCGTGGAAGCTGGTGTCGCGCGAGGTGAAGCCGGACGACACCTTCATCGACATCGGCGGCGCGCGCATCGGCGGCGGCCGCTTCGGCGTCATCGCCGGCCCGTGCGCGGTCGAGAGCAAGGAGCAGGTCGATCAGGCGGCGACGGCGGTCAAGGCCGCGGGCGCCCACTTCCTGCGCGGCGGCGCGTTCAAGCCGCGCACGTCACCGTATGCCTTTCAGGGAATGAAGGAAGACGGCCTCAAGATCCTCGCCGAGGCGCGCGAGCGGACGGGGCTGCCGATCGTCACCGAGGTGATGGACACGCGCGACGTCGAGCTGGTCGCCCGCTACGCGGACGTGCTGCAGGTGGGCGCGCGCAACATGCAGAATTTTTCGCTGCTGGAGGCGGTCGGGGAGCAGCCCAGGGCGGTGATGCTCAAGCGCGGCCTCTCGGCCACCATCCAGGAATTCTTGATGGCGGCGGAATACATCGTCAAACAAGGGAATTACAAGGTCGTGCTGTGCGAGCGCGGCATCCGCACGTTCGAGACGATGACGCGCAACACCCTCGATCTCGGCTCGATCCCGCTGATCAAACGGCTGACGCACCTGCCGATCATCGTCGATCCGTCGCACGGGACCGGCGATCGCGCGTCGGTGCCGGCGATGGCGCGCGCGGCGGTGGCGCTGGGCGCGGACGGCCTGATGGTCGAGGTCCACCCCGAGCCCGAGAAGGCGCTGTCCGACGGGCCGCAGTCGCTGACGCCCGCGGGCTTTGCCAAGCTGATGGAGTCGGTGCGCGCGATCGCGCCGGTCGTGGGGCTGAGCATCTGACGGTGTGAAATGAAGGGGGCAGGCAAAACGACAGCGCCGACGGCCAGCGGCGAGCTGGGGACCTTTCGCCGGGTCGCCCCGGCGGCGATCACGGCGCTGGCGATCGCCTTCATCGCCGTCCGCTTCGTGGGCGGCGCGCGCGAGACGCTGTCGCGCACGCGCGACGGCGCCTGCATCGCGCTGCAGCCGGATCCGGTGCCCGACTTCCTGAAGAACGGCGCCACGCCCGACTTCCAGCTGCCCGACGCCACCGGCCACACCGTGTCGCTCACGCAGCAGCGCGGTCACCCGGTGTTCCTGAACTTCTGGGCGACCTGGTGCCCGCCCTGCGTCGACGAGGTGCCGTCGCTGGAGGATCTCGCGCGCCGCCTCAAGGGCAGCGACATGCGCATGCTCGCCGTCAGCGTCGACGACGACTGGGACAAGATCCGCCGCTTCTTCGCCAAGGGGAGCGACATCGGCGTGCTGCTCGACACGTCGCACGACGTGCCGAAGAAGTTCGGCACCGAGAAGTTTCCCGAGACGTTCCTGATCGATGCGGCGGGCCGCGTCCGCTACTACTTCATCAACAAGCGCGACTGGTCGCGGCCCGAAGCGGTCGCCTGCCTCGAAAGCCTGCGCTGACCGCGGATTTGCGGGTGTGGCGCAACTGTGATGTTGCGCAACGCCGACGGTAAGACGCGCGCCCACACGCTCTTTTCAGGGCGCGCCCTCCCGCGGGAGTTGATAGAGTGATGGTCGATTTCCTGAGCCGATTTCGTTAGGCCCGATTTTTCTTTTCGATGTGGAGTCTTCGATGACTCCGTGGGGCGGCGGCGACAGACGGGCGGGCACCTGCAGACGAAGGAGGCCGCGCGATGAAGTTCACACATTGGCTGGTCGGCGCCGGCGCCGTCGCTGTCCTGGCGTGCGCCGCGTGCACCGGCGGCATCAGCGGGCACGGCGGCGGCATGGGGACGGTCACCGGCACCGGCGGCAACGGCGGCACCGGCGTCGTGGATCCCGGCAAGCCGACCGCGCCGACGACGCCGTTCGACGCGAAGACCGCGTTCTACGCGACCTCGAAGGTGAAGAACCTCCTGACCGGCCTGCCGGTCACCGACGACGATCTCACGAAGGTGACGGCGACGGGCGCCGCCGGCCTGCAGGAGCTGATCTCGACCTGGATGACGACCGATCCGGGGCAGACCGCGGTGTCGGCGAAGATGGTCGGCTTCTTCCGCAACATGTTCCAGCAATCGGGCTTCACGCCGACCGAGGACTTCAAGATCCAGCTGCTGCAGAACGGCGGCTTCGACTTCGGCAACACGCGCAACGTCGGCGACGATGCGTTCCCGCGCCTCGTGCAAAATTTGCAAGACAGCTTCGCGATGACCGCCTGGGCGCTGGTGAAGGAAGGGCGTCCGTTCACGGAGACGCTGACGACGACGCGCTTCCAGATGACGACCGCGCTCAAGAGCCTCTACGTCCAGATCGAGATGCCGAACGACACCAACCAGCGCTCGACGTCGGCGACGGTGCTGAACTGGCAGGTCGACTACTCGGGCAATCCGATCTCGATCGAACAGGCGCTGACCAGCATGGTCTGGAGCGACGAGGCCCCCGCCATGACGTCGGCGACGAACACCGGCATGTGCCGCGGCACCGGCACGGTCGCGATGGGCGCGTACAAGGGGACGTCGGTGCTGTTCCAGCGCCTGCTCGGGTTCACCAAGCAGCTGCAGGACTACAGCGTCAGCCCGTCGACGACGCTGTGCAACGACCACCCGTCGAAGCCGTACTTCAGCCCCGACGACGTCTCCGACTGGAAGTGGGTGACGATCCTCCCCAAGACGGATCCGTCCGACCGCACGGCGGCGGTCCAGCCCTACGACCTCCCGTCGCTGCGCGCCGCCACCTCGCTGACGCTGTCGCTGCCGCGCATCGGCTTCTACACCACGCCCGCCTTCCTCGCGCTGTGGAACACGAACGACAGCAACCAGCACCGGGTCACCGCGAACCAGACGCTGCTGGTCGCGCTCGGGCAGGCGTTCACGGCGGAGAACAGCATCACGCCGTTCTCCGAGGCCGGCCTCGACAACGGCCACGCCGTCGCCGGCACCGAGTGCGTCGGCTGCCACGCCACGCTCGACCCCATGCGCCAGTTCTGGGCCAACCAGTTCGACTACAACGACCGCAACGACTTCCAGGCCGCCACCCGCAGCAACCCGGGCAACCCGCGGCCGACCGGCACGCTGGTCGACGAGTTCGCGTTCGGCGACGTGCGCGCCACCGGCGGCGGCATGGCGAACCTGGGCAGCTACCTGGCGATGGTCAGCGACGGCAACGGGCTGCCGCGCTTCGGCATCGCGGTCACGCAGCAGCTCTGCTTCTACGCGAACTCGTCCGCCTGCAGCGAGAGCGACCCCGAGTTCCGGCGCGTGGTCGGCGCCTTCCGCGACAGCAACTTCAACTACGCGGTGCTGATGAAGGAGTTCTTCGCCTCGCCGATCGTGACGGGCGCGGCGGCGACCGGGAGCTACGCCGCCGGCCAGGTGCCGATCAGCATCGCGCGCCGCGACCACCTGTGCGCGGCGCTGTCGAACCGCCTGAACAAACCCGACCTGTGCGCGCAGGCGATCGCGCTGCCCAGCTCGGCCCAGACCGCGACGGCGCGCATCGCGGCCAGCGTGGCGGCCGACGCGTTCAGCCGCGGCGCCCAGTCGCCCGTCACGCCGACGGAGCCGACGCTGTTCTACCGCGCCGCCACCGAGATGCTGTGCGAGAACATCGCGACCCAGGTGGTGGACGCGTCGGCGGGCGCGGTCTGGACCAGCGCCGACGTCCCGGGCGCCATCAACGCGATGGTCGAGACGGTGATGGGCTATCCGCCCAGCCACCCGCTGCACGCGCAGGCGGCGCAGATCCTGATGGACCACGACACGGCGGTGGTGGCGGCCGCCAGCGGCTCGGCCGCCACCAAGGCGACCGTCGGCCTGCGCTCGGCGTTCGCGCTGGCGTGCGAATCACCGCGCGCCCTGGGGATCGGACTCTAGAAAGGAGGATGCCCATGTCGATGACGACCAGAATTTCGCGGCGCCAGGGTCTCCTCGGGCTGTTCGGCGGCAGCCTCGGCTTCAAGGCCTTCGTGACCGGGCTGCCGGCCTGGTACCTGCTGAACCCGCGGCGCGCGACCGCGCAAGATCTTCAATGCGCGATCAACGCGCGCGACAGCCTGCAGTACCTGATCCTGAGCGTGTCGAGCAACGGCGACCCGCTGAACTGCAACGTCCCCGGCACCTACGAGCAGGCCGCCATCGTCCACCCGACCCAGACCGAGGTGGAGGCGGTGCCGCTGACGATCGGCGCCGACACCTACGGAGCGGCGCTGCCCTGGGCCGATCCGTCGGTGATGAGCCCGACCGACGTGGCGATGGCGGTGGCGAAGCCGGCCACCGGCCAGCTCGCGTCGTCGGTGCTGGCGCGGACCGCGTTCTTCCACCACCGCACCGGCACCACGGTGCACGGCGATCAGCCCAAGGTGATGAAGCTGCTCGGCGACATGAGCGGCGGCGAGATGGTCGTCTCGGCCTACGCCAAGCACCTGTCCACCTGCTTCGGCACCGTGCAGGCGCCGCCGATCTCCGTGGGCGCGCGCGGCAACTCCAGCGAGCTGGTCAGCTTCGCGGGGCGCACGCTGCCGTCGATCTCGCCGACGCAGCTCAAGCAGCTGCTGACCGGGTCGACGACCGATCCGCTGGTGAAGGCGCGGACGCTGCGCGACCAGGCGCTCGACCAGCTGAACCAGATGGCGAAGACCGACGGCAGCGATCTGCAGAAGCAGTTCCTCGACAAGCTGGCGACCAGCCAGACGCAGGTGCGCGAGCTGGCCACCCAGCTCGGCACGACGCTGTCCGCGATCACCGCCGACGACGTCAAGGGCCAGGCGCTGGCGGCGGCGGCGTTGATCTCCGCCAACGTCACGCCGGTCGTGACCATCCACCTCTCCTTCGGCGGCGACAACCACACCGACACCAACCTGCAGGCGGAGGCCGATCAGCACGTCAGCGGCGTGGCCGGGATCCAGCAGGTGATGAACGCGCTGGCCGGCTTGACCGACGCGGCCGGCGTCAGCCTGACCGAGCGGGTGACGTTCGCGACGCTGAACGTGTTCGGGCGCAACCTGAACGCCATCCAGAAGGTGACCGACCGGACCGGGCGCGATCACTTCGGCAATCACTCGGTGATGGTGATGATCGGCAAGAACATCAAGGCCGGCGTCATCGGCGGCGTCGTCCCGGCGTCGACCAGCGCCACCGCCCCCTTCCAGGCGGGCGACATCGACTCGGCGACGGGCGCGCAGGTCACGGGCGGCGACGTGCCGGCCACGCAGAGCCAGGCGGCGGCGGTGCGCACGCTCGGCGCGGCGCTCGGCATCCCGGACAGCGTCGCGGCGGCGGACTACACGGCCGGCGCGGGCGGCAAGATCGTGCCGGCCGCGCTGACGAACCTGCCGGCCGGCTAGCCGCCGGCCTCGGGGCTCGCGCTTCGGGCCTCAGGCTTCGCATCGGGATTGCGCTAGAACTGTCGCGGCTCGCATGGGTCGTCGTCCGTCATTCGCCGTCTCGGGACGTCTTTCGGTTCTCGCCTGCGTCCCGCTGGTGGTGAGCGCCTGCGCGTCGGTTCCGCCGGCGCCGGCCGCGACGGCCTCCGCCGCGGCGCCCGCGGACGATGCGGCTTCCCCGCCGCCCGCATCCGCAGCGCACTATGCGACGGCCGCGCGGCCGGAAGGCGTCGTGGGCGGCGACCGGGCCGCGGCGGTCGCGAAGCAGATCGCCGCGGCGCTGCGCGCGCGCGGCGCCGACGGCGAGCCGGACGGCGCCCTCGCCGCCGCCGCCGCCTGGGTGGCCCGCCAGGGCCTCGCCGCCAGGCCGCGCGGCGCCGGCGAGGTCGCGCAGCGCGCCGGCTTTCCCGGCGTGGTCCTGACCGCGGCCGCCTTCCGGCAGGACGGCGGCCACGACGACGTCTGGCGCGAAGCGCTCGCGGACGTCGCCGGCAACGTGACAGTCAACCGCTACGGCGTGCACGCATCGGCGGACGGCGTCGTCGCCGTCGTCTTCGGCCGCATGGAGGCCGCGCTCGACCCGTTCCCGCGGCGCTTCCAGCCCGGCGCGGCCTGCCGGCTGCGCGGCCAGGTGGCGGCCCGCTACGATCACGCGCGCGTCTACATGACCCGGCCGGACGGCAAGGTCGACGAGACGGCGGGGGCCGGCCGCACCATCGACCTCTCGCTGCCGCTGCCGGCGGCGGGCGTCTACCAGCTGGAGGTGATGAGCGACAGCACCAGCGGCCCGGTGGTGCTCGCCAACGTGCCGCTCTACGTCGGCGTCGGCGAACCCGGGTTCGGGTCGGCGTCGGCCCCCGGCGACGAGAAGGCCGCCACGCCCGCCGGGGCCGAGGCGCGGATGCTCGCGCTGCTGAACGAGGTCCGCCGCGAAGCCCGGCTGGCCCCGCTGATCGCCGATCCCGAGCTGCACGCCGTGGCGGCCGCGCACACCGAGGAGATGATCGCCAAGCACTTCTTCGGGCACGCCTCGCCGACCACCGGCATGGTCGAGAATCGCCTGGAGCACGCGGGCGTGACGGTCACATTGTGCGGCGAGAACGTGGCCGAGGCGGACAGCGCCGACGGCGCGCATCGCGTGCTGATGGACAGCCCCGCCCACCGGGCCAACATGCTGCGCGCCGACTTCACCCACGTCGGCATCGGCGTCGGGATGCGCCCCGGCGACGCCGCCGACCTGCTGGCCACGCTGGTGTTCGTGCGCCGCCCGCGCCCGCCGTCGGCGCCGGTGACGCCAGCCACGGCCGCGGCGGTCATCTCGTCGCTGCGGCGCGCGAAAGGGGCCGCGCCGGTCGCGGTCGACCCGGTGCTGCAGGACGCGGCAGAGTCCGGCTTCGCCGCCCTGCCCGATCCCGGCGCCGCGCCGTCCGATCGAGCGATCGCCGCCGCGCACGACGCGCTGGTGACGCAAGCCAAGCGCCGCAACCTCGGCCGGCGCGCGCTCTGCATCGAGGTCGTCCGCGTGCTCGAGCTGGAGGAGCTCGAGCGCGATCCGATCCTGATGCAGCCGGCGCTGGCGAAGGTCGGCCTCGCAGCAGCGACGAAGAAGGTCGGAAACACCACGCAGATCGCCCTCCTGGTCATCGCCGACGGCGCGACCTGCAAGTGACGCGTGCGCGCCGACATCTGACATTGGAATCCGCCGCCCATATCGGGTAGAGCTACGGCTCCCCGCAATGAGTCTCGCCTCGGCGTCAGCATCAGCGCCCGCGTCCGCGCCCCAGGCCACCGGCCACCGCGGTGTCCCGCCGCTGCCGCTGCTCACGGTCCTGAACTTCTTCAACTACATGGACCGCCAGGTCGTGTACGGCATGAGCGACAAGATCATGGCGAGCTACCAGATCAACCATTCGCAGTTCGGATGGCTGGCCTTCGTCAACCTGATGGTGTTCGCGATCGCCTCGGCGATCTCGGGTCCGATCGCGGACCGGTTCGGGGCGCGCAAGGTGATCTTCACCGGCGTCGCGGTCTGGAGCGCCGCCACCATCGGCTCGGCGTTCTGCGGTTCGTTCTGGTCGCTGCTGATCTGCCGCGCCATCGTCGGCGTCGGCGAGGGCGCCTACGGACCGAGCGCGAACGCGCTGCTGATCGCGGCCGCCCCGCCCGACAAGCGCGGGCGCGCGCTCGGCATCTACAACGTCGGCATGGCGTTCGGCGCGACCACCGGGCTGGTGCTCGGCAACGCGCTGGCGTCGAAGATGGACTGGCACCACGTGTTCTTGATCGCGGGCGGACCGTCGGTCCTGCTCGCGCTCAGCGCGGCGTTCGTGGCCGCGCCCCCGCGCCTCGTCCGTCCGGTGAAGCTGCCGGCGCGCGCCTTCGTCCTGGCGCCCACCTACCTGATCGCGCTGGCGGGCGGGATCCTGTCGACGTTCGGCGCCAGCGGCCTGGTGGTCTGGTCGCGGGCGATGATCGTCGACGAGCGCGGCCTCTCCATCACCGTCGCCAATGTCTTCATGGCGGGGGTCGGCCTGATCTGCGGCATCGGCGGGGTCGTGGCGGGCGGATACCTGGGCGACGCGCTGACCCGCCGCTACGGGCGGGGCGGGCACGCGCTGGCCATCGGCGTCTCGTTGCTGCTGGCGGTGCCGTTCGGCGTCGCGTCGCTGCTGGTGACGAACCACCTCGGGTTCATGGTGCTGACCACCATCACCGTGTTCCTGCTGTCCGTCTACAACGGCCCCGCGGCGGCGGTGATCGACGAGCTCGGCCCGGCCAAGTTCGCCGCGACCTTGCAGGCGTTCGCGATGTTCTGGATTCACGTGGTCGGGAACGCGCCGGCCGGGCCGATCGTGGGGTGGCTGGCGGACCGGTCGACGGTCGCGCTGGCGCTGCAGTCGACCATCGCGGCTTTCGGCCTGGCGGGCGTACTATTCGTGATCGTGACGCGCCGCCAGCGCAGGGAACCGGCACACCATTGAACCCGACTCCGAACCCGACCACGCAGCAGTACTACGACCGCTTCGCGGAGACGTATGACAACGAGCGCCACCGCGGCTACCACCGCCTGATCGACGAGCTCGAGCTCGACCTCGTGCGCCGCTACGGCGCCGGCAAGGACGTGTTCGAGGCCGGCTGCGGCACGGGCCTGCTGCTGCGCGAGGCGGCCGGCCTGGCGCGCTCGGCGGTCGGGCTGGACCTGTCGCGCGGCATGCTGGCGCCCGCCCGCGCGCGCGGCCTCAAGGTCGTGCAGGGATCGCTGACCCACGTGCCGCTGCCGTCGGCGTCGTTCGACCTCGTCTACAGCATGAAGGTGCTGGCCCACGTGCCGCCGATCGAGAGCGCGATCGCCGAGCTGGCCCGCCTGGTCCGCCCGGGCGGACACCTGCTGCTCGAGTTCTACAACCCGCTGTCGCTGCGTTATCTCGCCAAGCGGCTGGGCGGTCCCGGGCGCATCGCGGGCGACGGCACCAACGAGAGCCACGTCTACACGCGCTTCGATCGCCTCGCGCGCGCGCGGTCCTATCTGCCGGCCGGCGTCGAGATGGTCGGCGTGCGCGGCGTGCGGGTGGTGACGCCCGCGTCGCACGTCTTCGCCTGGCCGCCGCTCGGCAAGCTGTTCACCTGGGCCGAGTGGGCGGCCTGCGACGCGCCGCTGCTGCGCAACCTGGGCGGGTTCCTGATCCTGGTGGCGCGCAAGTCGGAGAGCGCGCGATGATCGGCCTTCGCCTGCAGCTTCCGCCCCAGGGCGTGCTGAAGCCCAACGACGCGGACGACCCCCTCCCCTACTACTACAACCCGTGGGTCGGCTGGCTCTACCGCCACCGGCTGCAGATGGGCCTCGACCTGCTACCCACATTGCCGAGCGGCGGCGAGCGCGTGCTCGAGGTGGGGGTCGGCAGCGGCGTCCTGGTGCCGACGCTGACCGCCCGCTATCGCGCCTACACCGGCACGGATCTGACGCTGGCGCCGGGCCTGGACGCGCTGGTCGCGCCCGGCTGCCGGGCCGAGTTCCGCCGCGCCGATCTGCTCGCGGACGATCTGCCGGCCGCCGGCTTCGACGCCATCGTCTGCTTCTCCGTGCTCGAGCACATCGCCGACTCGCGCGCCGCCGCGCGCGGCCTGGCCCGGGCGCTCGCGCCCGGGGGCACGCTGGTGTGCGGATACCCGATGGTCAGCGCGCTCATGACGCGCGCGTTCTCGCTGATCGGCTACAAGGGCATCGACGATCACCACGTCAGCGCGCCGGCGAAGATCGCCGCCGCGCTCGCCGAGGTGCTGACCCCCGTCGCGCGCGTCGCCTTCCCGCCCGCCGCGCCGGTCCCCGCCGCGCTCTACCAGTGCTCGGCCTGGACGAAGAGCGTCTAGCCTTCGTTCATACGACTACCGCGGCAGGCGCCCGCCGCAGCTCGCGGTTCCTGTCGATCCACCAGGCCCAGGGGACGAACAGCCAGGCGGCGAGGCCGGCGTACTTGATCGCCGCCGCGCTGGGCGGGGGCGGCCCGAAGCTC